>NZ_LXKR01000089.1:0-1484 GCF_001692375.1 Serratia sp. 14-2641
CCGACAATCTCAATGACCTCAACCCCTTCTTTGCGTAGCTGGGTATTGGTTTTGGTATTACGATCGTAAGCCAGCACCACCCCAGGAGAGAGCGCCACCATATTGTTGCCGCTGTCCCATTGTTGGCGTTCGGTGTCGTAGTCGTTGCCTTCGGTTTCCACCACCCGCAGTTTTTTCAGGTTCAGTGCTCCGGCAATGGCTTCAACAAAGGTGCCTTTATCGCGGCTCAGCTTCATGCCGGTTGGGCCATCATCCGGGCGCAGTGAGAAGGTTTTGATCTGATTGACGATCGCCGGGTAGAGCGTCACCACATCGCGATCGCAGAAGGTAAATACCGTATCCAGGTGCATGGCTGCACGCAGTTTCGGCATGGCGGCAATCATCACCCGTTCAACACCGGAATGTTTGTTGGCAAACAGCGCGGCGGCCAGTTGGGTGATCGCCTGATGCGAAGTACGCTCACTCATCCCAATCAGCACCGTTTTGTTGCCGATCGGCATCACGTCCCCACCTTCGAGCGTGGCGGTACCGTGGTGCACCGTTGGGTCCCCCCACCAGACGTTAACATTGGCTTCGCCAAAGTCTGGGTGGAACTTGTAGATCGCCGTGGTCAGAATGGTTTCTTCGTGACGGGCAGGCCAATACAGTGGGTTCAAGGTCACGCCGCCGTAGATCCAGCAGGTGGTATCACGGGTATATAAGGTATTCGGCAGCGGTGGCAGCAGGTATTCTGTAATGCCTACCGCTTCGCGGATCAGTTTCAGCTCTTCGTGGTCGGCATAGCCTTCTTTGGCCAGCTCGGTAGTGGAGAGGCCTCCGATCAGTACCTCCGCCAATGCCCGTGGTGCCAGGCCATCAAGGAAGCTACGGGTTTCATTCAAGATCCCCAGCGACACTTCATTAGGCACAATCTGCTGATCCAGGATCCACTTTCTGGCTTCAGGCAGCGCCAGGGTTTCGGCCAGCAGGTTGTGCATTTCAACCACGTCCACGCCGTGTTCACGCATCTTGGTCATGAAGTCAAAATGGTCACGCTTGGCGCGCTCAACCCACAGCACGTCATCAAACAACAGCTCATCACAATTACTCGGTGTCAGCCGGTTATGCGCCTTGCCAGGGGCGCAGACCATGACTTTATGTAATTTCCCTACTTCTGAATGAACACCAAACTTGGACTGCGTCTTTTTTTTAGTCGACATAATGACTTGCCTCGATCAGATTGTGATAACGCCAGTGGCAATGCTGTAGATTGCAGCAACGGCGGCGACCATAACGATTACAAAGAGCCCCATCTCGGCCGGGGTGAACACTTTTGCGTGCTGTTCACGTTTGGCCATAATGTATAGCAGCGTGCCTGGGCCATAGATGATGGCGGAGAGCAGCAGATACTTCATACCACCGGCGTACAGCATCAGCAGTGCGTAGAAGGTGGCGATCAGCGCGAAGATCAGATCCTTTTTATGATCGCGTTTATCGGTTTCGTA
>NZ_LXKR01000090.1:0-1344 GCF_001692375.1 Serratia sp. 14-2641
TCAGAGTCTGCACCGCCAGATATGGGCAGTTACCTCAGCCCTTCACAGCCGTCCTCGTCGGATGTGTCGGAAACGCGGCGTCAGCTGCTTGAAGAGGCTGGGCGCACATTGGGTTTTCGGGGCGGAAAAGCTCAGCGAGCCTGGGAGCTGCGGCAAACACTTGATGCTGTCGCCAAAAACCTGGATGCCTTATATGACTTTCGGACTTTGATCAGCCGCCAAGGTTGGCTTCCTCCGGTGATCAGTGAGGCTCAGGATGTGGCCCACATCACACCTAATCAGATAAGAACCGCTACGCATGTGTATGAAATTCTCTCCCCGGAGCGTTTTGTCAGCAACCCGCCATCCTGGCGGAGTTGGCTCAACGCAGGCTTATCCACCTCGGCTATAGATGGGCCTGAAGCAGCAGTGATACCGGCCAACGGTGCGCAGAAATCGCTGTGGCAGGCAGCTGTTCGCAAGGGATGGGAAGAAGGACGAGAGAGTGCCGACCATACGTTGGAAGCCAATTTCAATCGTCTTACCCGTGATTATCGCGGCATGTTGGTTTACTCCCGTTTGTTGCAACAGGGGTATATCACCTCTCCGGTGGTGACCGACCAGCAACAAACTGTCAGTGGCGATCGTAGCAAGCTGACTACGGGGGACAGGGTTCGTCGTCTCAAAGAGCACGCTGGATTTGTGCCTGACAAGACGAAATGGAAGCCGGTAATACAAAGAGAGGGCGATCATGACTGAATCTACTGATTTTGTTCCTTACCCCTTTGATAACGGGCTGGATGGCAATGCGCTGAAAGCGTTTTTTGTCTGGTGCGCCAAGCAGAATGTCAGTGATATCCATATCCAGGGCGGCAATCACCTGGTCGTCAGCCACCACGGTCGATTGCGACGAGCCAGCACCTTTGTGCTGGCTGACGATACCTTGTCCAAACTGATTGACAAGGTCTTTGAGCCTGAGGTCCGGGCAACGGCCGGTGGTGGGCATCCAGTGGACAGAGCGCTGCAGCTCGATGGCGATATGTACCAGCGTTACGGTCTGGATCGTGGCGAACGGTTGCGATTCCGTTGCAATTTCGTACAGGCAACGGCGGGGCGGCTTGATACGACCATTGCACTGACCATGCGAATTATCCCGACCGCAATCCCCGACCTAGATTCGTTGGGTATCGAGGATGATCTACGCAGTGTTGTTCTGCCTCATAAAGGATTGGCCTTCATTGGTGGTGAAACCGGCTCCGGAAAAAGTACCTTCCTGGCGTCGGTTTATCGGCACTGTATCGACCATGACCCTGACCGCAAAGTGACGACGACCGAAGATCCGATAGAATTTGTTCTGGGTAAGAG
>NZ_LXKR01000091.1:0-1331 GCF_001692375.1 Serratia sp. 14-2641
CAGGCGTGATGTACTGCAAGGTGCGAAACTCACCCTCAGCATTAAAAAACGGCACCACCAGGGCACCGTTTTGAGTTTGTCGCAGCTCTGGCGTCGGGGAGATCCCCTTTCGCACCAGATAAGGATGCGCGGGGTCTGCGCCTGGAAGCTTGTCGTATAACGCCTGCGCTTTCGCCGTCTGCCGACGGTAATTGGCCTCTCGTGCCCGTTCAGCATTATCGTGTGCCTGGCGGGCTGCAGCCCGAATGTGCAGCCGGGCAACGGGGTCAACGTCTGTTCCGCTGGCCTTCCAGTTAGTGACCGACTTCTCCGTTTCCGCACGGTGGTAGTTGATAAACCAGCCGCCGGGGCGACGATCGAGGAACCCACGGTACACGCCACTTTTTTGCCCCTTCTTATCCTCCAGCGTAGCGACGCGATGTCGCTTCCCGTCCATCACTGGCAAGCCTTTCACGACTAACCCCGCCTGTGTCAGAGCATCATGAAACTCTGCCTGCGCATCACCACCGCCAGTGCTGATGGTGTTATCGGGCAGCCAGGCCTTCACGCGATCGATATCGCTCCCAGGGCGGGCGTACCACAGAACGGCATCTTTATCCCAGGCCAGTGCCGAACGCCCATCATCAAGTAGCCCTGCGGCTTTGCGAGCCTTATCTCGTTCTTCGTGCGGCACCGCCAGCCAAAGACGGTGCTCAATTACTTTTCCCATGTTGATCTCCTCGATGCCGATCTATACCCCGGCACCCTAAAAGGCCTATGTGGATAATCGTCACTCGCCTTCAGTAAAGCGGCGATACCACCACGGGCGGCCCGACAGCCGCTTTCCCCGCAACAGATAGACCAGCCGGGCATTCAGCACCGTCAACGTCCAACCAAAGGCCGATAGAATTCGGAAAAAAAGGATGATGCCGCTGATCACATAAATCGTGTCCCAGGTAGGGAAGCGGAACCAGAACAGATACAGCAGAAACAAGGGGGCAGGAACACCGTAGACATTGAGCCGCCGAGAAGCATTGCGCCAATAGCCTGGTAGCAAAGGCTCCAGCTCGTCATTCATGGGTATGACCTCGCTCCAGTTCACGCAACTGGTGACCGGTCAGGGCGACGGCCAGCTCGCTGCGAGCGATGCTGCCTTGCAAGTACAGCCGCCAGGCATGATCGGCAATGCGCCGTTGCTCAGTTCGAATAATGCCGTCAATGTGCTGGCCCCATTTGATGTAAGGCATTTGCGTCAACTGTTCCCGCAAGGGATCGTCAAAGATAATGTACTCACGCACAGCCTGTCGTTTGCCATCGGTGGTTCTCAGCAACTTCTGCACCACGATGTACTG
>NZ_LXKR01000092.1:0-1258 GCF_001692375.1 Serratia sp. 14-2641
TTGTTCGGGGACATGGTAGACACTTACAACATAGGTATGAGTACTTCTGAGTGGAGCTGCTTATGCCGTGGAATGAGAGATCTGCCATGTCATTACGTACCGAGTTTGTGCTTTTCGCCTCGCAAGAAGGCGCTAATATCCGTGCGCTATGCCGTCAGTTCGGCATTGCGCCTGCCACGGGGTATAAGTGGTTACACCGCTGGCTCTCTGACGGTCCACACGGACTGAACGAACGTTCCAGGGTGCCACACCATTCGCCTTCCAGAACACCCGACATTGTCGTCGAACACCTGCACACTGCTCATCTGGCCCATCCGATGTGGGGGGCCCGCAAGCTCAAGCGATGGCTAGAGATGCAGGGGCATACGCTACCTGCCGCCAGCACCGTGCATAATCTAATGCGCCGTCATGACTTGCTGCCAGGCGGTCCATCACCGGCTCCCACCGTTGGGCGCTTTGAACATGACGCACCGAACCGCCTCTGGCAGATGGACTTTAAAGGCCACTTCCCCTTTGCCGGTGGACGTTGCCATCCGCTGACCTTGTTGGATGACCATTCACGCTTCTCGCTCTGTCTGGCGCACTGCCCGGACGAGCGACGCGTCACCGTGCAGTCCCAGTTGATAGCGGTGTTCGAACGTTATGGCTTGCCGGAGAGAATGACCATGGATAATGGGGCCCCCTGGGGTGACACGACGGGCAGTTGGACCGCTCTGGAACTATGGCTGATGCGTCAGGGTATCCGGGTGGGTCACTCGCGGCCTTACCATCCTCAGACTCAGGGTAAGCTGGAGCGCTTCCATCGCAGCCTGAAGGCAGAGCTCCTGCAGGGGCGGTGGTTCACCGATGCGTCACAGTTGCAGGAGGTGTTCGACGCCTGGCGAGACAGCTACAACCTGGAACGGCCACATGAAGCGCTGTCAATGGCGGTACCAGCATCCCGTTATCAGCCTTCATCGCGACAGTACAATGGCAATCCGGCGGCAGCCGAGTATGACGAGGGGGTCTTGGTCAGGAAAGTGGATATCAGTGGGAAACTGAGCCTGAAAGGGATGGGTCGGAAAGTGGGCAAGGCCTTTATCGGTGAATATGTCGGACTGAAGGAAAGTGAGAGAGAGGGATACTACGAGGTATGGTGGTACAGCACGAAAGTGGGGATGATCGACCTGAGAAATAGGTCGATCATCATGGGTAAAGGATGTTAAAAAGTGTTCACCATGTCCTTGAACACCTGTCTACCATGTCCCCGGTCTGTACA
>NZ_LXKR01000093.1:0-1253 GCF_001692375.1 Serratia sp. 14-2641
TACCCATAAATCTGCACAGCCCCACGTCATCAGGGGCTGTTGTACGCCGACGTTCATGGCCAGTCGCTCCGAAAAAACGCGATCCAGATTCCTAACCATCGAGATACCAAACTCCTCCGCCGCCCGCTCCTGTGTCCAGCCAAGTCCTGTCCGCCAAAGTTTCAACTCGAATCCTGTCATCGCTCATCCACACACTTAAAATATGACATTTTGTCATATTATATCTTTATAATATTGTTTTTCACACCCGGCAGGGCGACGACCGTTTCGGCTCACCCGGCATGAAAGCTTTGGGTTCAATGCGCGTTAGCGCATGAAGGCGACAAACATGGCTATAAAGAACTCAGATGATAAGGGTCGCCGGTCGCGCGGCATAGCCGCCCAGTTCTGATAGGTTTTGCCTATCCCATCCCCCGCCCTGTAGAGCCAATCCCACTAATAGCGCCACAAAACTATTTTTGCGCGGTCGGAGTGGTCACGGCAAGGCGTAGCCGCAGCCGGGGCGTAGCTCCGCGTTAGCGGGCCGGTAGGGCCGCTTACGAGCGTGTATATGAAACTTTCAGCGATAGTTTTTACAACGACTCGATAGTTTGTTACAGCATCCATCTTAAAGCCACTCTGTTCCGGGCCTTTAGGCCCGGGTCGGGGAGGCTTTGCGGTGGCTGAGTTTTGATAAAGTGTATGGGTTAGTTTCGTGATTTTTGCCCGCCGTTGGCGGGAGCTACTTTTAAGGCGCTTGCGCCGTTTCTGAACGGCGCGGGTTTACCCGCTGCAAGTGAAGGCATTATCCACAGAGCAGAGCTCTTGTAAGGTCTTTTTAGGTCTAAATGAAGTTACAGTTACTTTGCATGTAATCCTTAGTAGGCATTTGTCTTCATAAGGTATTTGCATCTATCTGTGGAAAACTCGCAACGACTGGCCAGATCCTTGCACCCGCAGTCGGTTTGACGGACTGGCTCGCAGAAAAATGGCGCCTAAGAGTCAATTCAGGAATAGTGGACGTGCCGAGGCCTACGCAATCAAGCGCATCAATGGCGGGAGGGCGGAAAGCCGGGCAAAAGAGAGGGGGTTATGGGGTATCTGGTGGGGCTGACGTGGCCAGTTTACGCAGGGCGTGATAGCGCTGATCAACCTGTCGCTTTAGCGCCAGGTGTCCCATGGCCTCCAGCTCATCCTTGCTGTACATCTTTATCAGACCGTTAAGGATCTCAGTGCGCGCCTGCTGGCGCTCCATCTGCAGCAGTTTTTGCGCT
>NZ_LXKR01000094.1:0-1241 GCF_001692375.1 Serratia sp. 14-2641
TCGGTGCTACTGGTCACGCCGCCGACTTCCGCTTCCACCTTGACGCTGCCCGCTTTATCGCTGGTCACCGGCAGAGAGGCGATACCGTTCTCGTCGGTGGTCACCGTCTGCTGACGGGTCGAGCCGTCCGGCTCGGTCACGGTAAAGGTGACGTCGAAGCCTGGGATCGGGTTGCCGTTCGCATCCTTCACCGGCAACTGCACGGTATTGACGTCGGTGCCGTTGGCCACGGTGTTACCCGCTTCTGCCGTCAGGCCGTTCTCGTCGATGGTCGCCGTGGCATTGTCCGCCACGAAGCTCAGGTCGGTGCTGCTGGTCACGCCGCCCACCTCCGCTTCCACCTTGACGCTGCCCGCCTTGTCGCTGGTCACCGGCAGAGAGGCGATACCGTTCTCGTCAGTGGTCACCGTCTGCTGACGGGTCGAACCGTCCGGCTCGGTCACGGTAAAGGTGACCTCGAAGCCCGGGATCGGGTTGCCGTTCGCATCCTTCACCGGCAACTGCACGGTGTTGACGTCGGTGCCGTTGGCCACGGTGTTACCCGCTTCCGCCGTCAGGCCGTTCTCGTCGATCTTGGCCGTGCTGTTGTCCGCCACGAAGCTCAGGTCGGTGCTGCTGGTCACGCCGCCCACCTCCGCTTCCACCTTGACGCTGCCCGCTTTATCGCTGGTCACTGGCAGAGAGGCGATACCGTTCTCGTCAGTGGTCACCGTCTGCTGACGGGTCGAACCGTCCGGGTTGGTCACGGTAAAGGTGACATCAAAGCCCGGGATCGGGTTGCCGTTCGCATCCTTGACCGGCAACTGCACGGTGTTGACGTCGGTGCCGTTGGCCACGGTGTTACCCGCTTCTGCCGTCAGGCCGTTCTCGTCGATCTTGGCCGTGCTGTTGTCCGCCACGAAGCTCAGGTCGGTGCTACTGGTCACGCCGCCGACTTCCGCTTCCACCTTGACGCTGCCCGCTTTATCGCTGGTCACCGGCAGAGAGGCGATACCGTTCTCGTCGGTGGTCACCGTCTGCTGACGGGTCGAGCCGTCCGGCTCGGTCACGGTAAAGGTGACGTCGAAGCCTGGGATCGGGTTGCCGTTCGCATCCTTCACCGGCAACTGCACGGTATTGACGTCGGTGCCGTTGGCCACGGTGTTACCCGCTTCTGCCGTCAGGCCGTTCTCGTCGATGGTCGCCGTGGCATTGTCCGCCACGAAGCTCAGGTCGGTGCTGCTGGTCACGCCGCCCACCTC
>NZ_LXKR01000095.1:0-125 GCF_001692375.1 Serratia sp. 14-2641
TGTTGTGTGGGATGGATAAGCTGATGTGTGATTGATGTTGTAGACGTAACATTTTTTGTAGTTTTGGTAGAGTGGGTAATGGTGTGATGTTGATGCTGCTTTGTGGTTGATGCTTTTTTTTTTTT
>NZ_LXKR01000095.1:171-307357 GCF_001692375.1 Serratia sp. 14-2641
GAGATGTGTATAAGAGACAGTCTTATAGAGATCACTGTAGGGGATAACCCTCAGCGGATGGCTAAACGGCTAAATGATTCATTGACGGGCTTTGTCCTTGGCATAGCAGAGAAGTAACAACGAGGAAGGGTTCAATGGAAAGCAACGAAATTGAAAAGACACCAGGAGGAAGCAAGAAACTGACGCGTAACACTTTGGCGAGTAATCCCGCGTCAGCTCTTGCAGGGGTGGAACATGCTTAACATCACGGAGAACTTAGCCCAGCAACGCGCGTTGGACATGTTACGGCGTGACTGGAAGCAATACAAATCCTTCATGGTCTACAGCCCCACAGGCAGCGGCAAAACCGGTCTAAGTGCGTTTATCACTGACGGGTTTGTATCACGGAATATGCGGGTGCTGATGACCTGCCCGTATACGGTGCTGGTAACCCAAACGGCGAGCCGATTTATTCAATACGGGCTCCCGGAAAGCGAGATCAGTTACGTGTGGCGCGACCATCCGAACTATGACCCGAACCGGCTGATACAGATTGCCTCCGCTGACACGCTGATCCGCCGTGACTTCCCCGACAACATCGATCTGTTGATTGTCGATGAGGCGCACCTGCGCCGTAAAAAAATGCTTGAGGTCATTCTGTACCTGATGAACGAAACAAACGTAAAAGTGGTGGGCCTCTCTGGCACCCCGTTTGCCCCGTTCCTCGGGAAATACTATCAGCGGCTGATCAAGCCGACGACGATCAAAGAGCTGATGGCTACAGGTGTGCTGTGCGGGTATGAGTTTTTCGCCCCCACGAAGCCGGATCTATCGGGCGTTAAAAGCAGCCGCTCCGAAGAGTTCGGCAGCGACTACAAAGAGGGCGAAATCGCCGAGATTATGTGCGGGGCGGATCTGGTTGGCGACATCGTTCACAACTGGCTCAACTACGGCGAGGATCGCCCGACCATCGCGTTTTGCGTGAACGTTCGTCACGCTAACTTTGTGACTATTCAGTTCATACAAGCTGGCGTGAATGCCGAGGTGATTACCGCTGATACCCCCCACGAAGATCGGCAAATGATAATCCATCGCTTCGAGCAGGGGGCAACAAAAATCATCGTGAGCGTTGGCACGTTGATCGCCGGTTTTGATAGTGATGTCCGGGCGATCATTTACGCCCGCCCTACAAAGTCGGAAATCAGGTGGTTACAGGCCATCGGTCGCGGGTTACGCACCGCCCCGGGTAAAGACAAGTGTCTGGTGTTTGACCATAGCGGATCCGTTCACCGCCTCGGCTTCCCTGACAGTATCGAGTACGACACTCTGCCCTCGAAAGATGACGGAATGAAAAACCGTTCCAGCGATCGCGAGAAAGAGAAGCGGGAGAAGTTGCCGGCCGAATGCACCCAGTGTCATTACATGAAACCAGCAGGCGTCTACGTATGCCCAAAATGCGGGTTTAAGCCGCTTTCCGGTGAAGACGTAGAGACAGACGCCACCCGAGGCCTAAAGCAGCTCGGCGGCAAAGCGAAGGTGGTGACACTCAAAGAAAAGCAGTCTTGGTGGTCGCAGATCAAATACTACCAGTTGCAGCGCGCGGCGCAGGGGAAAAGCGTTAGCGATGGCTGGTGTGCGCATACCTATAAAGCAAAATTCGGCTCCTGGCCTAACGGCCTGAAAGACCATCCACAGCAGACATCCCCCGAGGTGAGCAACTTCATCAAGTGGAAACAAATTGCTTTTGCAAAGAGCAGGGAGGTGAAAGGACAGCAGTCATTCAACGGCATGGAGCAGGCCAGCTTGCGCTTGAGTGAAGTTAGAGAATCCCTGAAAGCAGGAAGAAAGGCGGTTGAGCAATGAAAACGAAAGAGGCGGCGATCGGTCGCTGGCCTGAAATCTTCGAATATTACAAATTGCCTGGTGTAACCGGTAAGCGGCACTTCAAAGGGAATTGCCCTGTATGTAAATCGCGGGGCAGTTTCCGCTGTGACGATAAGGATCAGCGCGGTACATGGATTTGCAAGTGCGGCGCCGGGGATGGGTGGCTGTTGCTCACCCTCACCCAGGGGAAGGACATCAAAGATTTGATGGACGAGGTAGACAGCATTATCGGGAATGAGTTTGTTCCTGATCGGCAGTCCATCCCGAAAAAGCAGAACAGCATGGCAATAACGCGCCAAAAGGTTACGGCGCAATTCTCCCGGCTTGCTGATCTCCGTGGTACCGGTGCAGAGGGTTACCTGCACAAGCGCGGGATCTTTGGGCTACCACACGAAAACGTGCGTTTTTGTGCATCTCAAAAAGACTCAAGCGGCGGTACGTATCAGGCGATCTGGTCGCTCGCAACGGATGACAAGGCCAATCTTTGCTATCTACACCGGATCCTGCTGGAGGGCGACAAAAAAGCGGATGTAGTGGCGGCCAAGAAGTTAATGAAGCTCCAGGAGGATGTTTACTTGGAACACGCCAGCTCGGTAGCGATCCGCATGTACCCACCGGCCACAACGCTCGGCATCGCAGAAGGGGTAGAAACCGCACTGGCCAGCCGGGAGGTATACGGCTGCAACGTCTGGGCGGTTATGAACTCTGGATTCATGGCTAAATTCCGCGTTCCTCCTGGTGTAAAGCACCTGATTATTTTTGCTGACATGGATCCGCATTCAGCTACCGGACACTCGGCGGCGTTCACCTGCGCCCACGGCAACCTGACAGCAATAAACGATTTAGAAAAGGTCAGCGTTCGCTGGCCAGACAACGGCGATTTTAACGATCTGCTCATCAATACCGATCGGGCAAGAGAAGTCATTTTCACAAAGAGGATTGCAGCATGAACCGTACAGACAACCTGACTCACAAAGCACTGTTTACCATTCCTGCGCCGAGCTACGGTACTGAGCTAGCGACCACCAAGCCGCTTCCCCCTCAACGTGTCATCACCGGCCATAAGCAAACGGACGCGTACCTATGGGTATTGGAAGTGATCCAACTAAATGAACCGGCACACCTGCAGGCGGCGGAGGATGCGCTTAAAAAGTTGAAGATCACCCCTAAGCAGGCGCAGGAACGTTACAGCGATTACCTGATGAAATCGGGGGTGGCTCCATTCCAGATCGCCTTTGGCACAATGTCGATGGATAACCCGCAGGGGTACATCAATGGTGCAAGGAGTAACATTGATAAGGCCAGCCAGGTACGGGCAGCTTTCGGCAGTTATGATGCTGCACTGGATAACACACCACCTGAAAACCTCATGTTATCGGGTGAGTTGGCAGATGTTTACTCCTGTTACTGGGGATGGACGAAGGAGGAAATCGCAGAGGAACGTGTACAAGGGGCGCGCTGTGGTGAAATTGACGAGCAGCGGAAAGCGATATCTCAAGGTTTCGTAATGCAGATCCCACAGCCTACAACGCTTTCTGATGTTGTGCGTGAGTTTCAGTATTGGGACTGGCTCTACTCCATGCGAAATAGCGCAGAGAAAGAGTTGGGTTATGAATACGCCAATGGCGAGCGTTCCCACATTAATGATCGGGAAGAGTATCTTGAAACTCTACTTTCTAAAATCAAACCAGCAACAAGGCAGGAAGCTATTGAAGTATGCAAGTGGATGCTTGACGAAGATCGCTTTATGGATCTAGGAGAAGTAACGGAGGGAATTATTCTAAATCTGGTAGGGGAGTGCGGCTGATGAAGCTTGAGGCGTCGTTGAAGCATTTCAGCGCCCAGGGGCTGACCATCACCGACACCCCGAACGGCACCAGTGCAGATCGGGTGACGGGTACCGATGTGATGGCGGCCCTCGGCGTGGTTCAATCAAAGGCCCGTTTCGGTATGGCTGCGTTTCTGGGTAAAACCGGGATCAGCGACGGGGATCGGGAGCAAGCCATACAGGCGCTAACGCAATACGCCAAGCGGAAGGCACCTAAGCACGTAGGAAAGGTGGCAGGACGGAAGATGGCGCGCTGCATGGTGATACTTGCCACGATGGCCTATGAGGAATATTCGCACTCCGCCAGCGCCACCATGACCTGTCACAACTGCAAAGGTAAAGGGCTGGTGGAAGTATGGAAGGATGTAAAAGTTTACCCCGGGTACGTTGGCGCTGACGGTGAAGAGAAAATCCCGCCGACCATCAAGCGGCAACGGGTGCATGAGTATTGCCAGCCGTGCAAAGGGAAGGGGGAGATCCATAAACGCTGCCGCAACTGCAAGGGAACTGGTAAGGCGCTAGATCGTGAAGCAACCAAGACCACCGGCGCACCCGTTATCAAAGATTGTGAGCGGTGCCACGGTAACGGGTTTAGCCGGATGCCTTCCTCCGTTGCCTACGGGGCCATTACGGCCTTGCTGCCTGAACTGACACAATCATCCTGGTCACGTAATTGGAAGCCGTTCTATGAGGCGCTGGTGGCGAAATGTAGCATTGAGGAAGGCGTGGCCGCTGTCGAGTTCCAAAAAGTCACCAAGTAGAGCACGTTCGGCACGGATGCCGACATTTTTACTACACAGGGTTGCATTTTGCATAAACATGGCGTAAATTCTTTAAATAGTGGCATATCTCGCCTGAACACTACCAGTATTTATCAGAACCCGCATCCGTGCGGGTTTTTGCGTTTGTAAGGATTCACAATGGTAAGTCCATCGACGGGAGTGATCTCGTGTTGTGAAACGGTGGGCTTATCATTGTGGTTACCGAGCCTAAAAGTAATCGTTAGTAGCGGTCACAGCCGCGAATCGTATCGGGATGGCGGTCGGCACAACTGTGATAGGGCCACAACGCCACGTTAACCACAATCAAATTTAAGCGCTCGTTGAGGGTGGCCTCGGCAGGTTCCACCCCTACCGAGGCCTGACGTACCCATTCCTACGGTCACGAGTACACCAAGAGTCATTGGAGTACAAAGACCATGAAGAAGCAGCAAAAAGGCGCTGTGTCACGCGCCACAGGGAAGCCAATCCCGATTGTGCACGACGGCGAAACGGTCGGCTATGGTTGTATTGATTTGCACGTTGCGACGATCCCCGCCTGGTTAGCCCGCATGGTGATTATCAACTTCCACTACAGCAAGCGGATCGTTAACAACAGCTATTTGCACCTCGGCATTTTTGAAGGACGCGAGCTGGTGGGCGTGATGCAATGGGGTTACGCAATGAACCCCAGCAGCGGATCGAAAGTTGTAACCGGCACCAGCAACCGTGGATACATGGAGCTAAACCGGCTCTGGGTACATGACCGGATGCCCCGCAACACCGAATCTCGCGCAATCAGCTACGCGCTGAAAACCATCAAGCTGCTTTATCCCGCTGTTGAGTGGGTACAGACATTCGCTGATGAGCGGTGTGGCCGGTTCGGCGTTGTGTACCAGGCAAGCAATTTTGATTATATGGGCAGCCATAAAAGCACGTTCTACGAGCTGGATGGCGAGTGGTACCACAAGATCGCGCTGACGACGAAGGCGAGCAAAGCCGGTGCGCGTGGCTTACATCTGCAGGCGAATAAACACCGGGCAACAGCCCACACCTTCAATCAGTTTCGTTATATCAAGTTTTTGAACAAACGGGCGCGGAAGCGGCTCAACACCAAGCTGTTTACCCCGCAGCCGTACCCGAAACCAGAAAACACATCTTAAGCCTCGCTTTGCGGTGGCTGTTCCCGTTCAAGTTAATCAAGCGCCCCAATAAGGGGGTAAGTATGCACCGCATGGATAAAGTCAGAGAAGGCCTGAGCTATTGGGCGGGAGGAATTACAGCAATGGGTGGAGTCCTCTCACTTAACGACTGGGCAATGATAATTGGTATCGCGTGTACCGTTGGCACATTCGGCGTCAATTGGTACTACAAGCGCAAAGAGCGAGAGGATCGGCTAAATGGCAATGTCCGCAACGCTCAGAAATAAAATCATTGGCGCTATCGGCGGCGGTGCTTTCGCAATAGCGGCGGTGATGCTTGGCGGCAAAGACGGATTAGAGGGGCGCGAATATACCCCCTATCGTGATGTCGTCGGCGTTCTCACTGTATGCGACGGTCACACCGGCAAAGACATCATCCCCGGCAAGCGCTACACCGACAAAGAGTGTGATGCTCTGCTGAATTCAGACCTACGCATAGTGGCCGCTGGCGTCGATCCCTACATCCGCTCGGATATCAGCAACACACAGAGAGCTGCTATCTATTCGTTTGCGTACAACGTCGGCGTAACCGCATTCCACAATTCCACGATGCTGAAGAAAATCAACGCAGGTGACCAGAAGGGCGCTTGTGATGAGTTGCGTCGCTGGACGTATGCCGGTGGCAAGCAGTGGAAAGGGCTGATGAATCGCCGGGCGATAGAGCATGAAATCTGCACTTGGAGCATGAAATGAAGCCATCAACAGCATGTTTTATAGCGGCAGGGCTTATAGCGGCTACTGGTCATGATGGCTGGGGCTGGTTCCTATTTGTTGGGGCGCTAATCCTATGAGATACAGCCTAATCGGCGCGTTGCTGGTGGCTATCTGTCTGGGCTGGTATGCCTCTTCGCTATCAGACGATTTGGATACTGCGCAGGAGGCCAACGGAAAGTTGGTAAAAGCCCTGGAAAGTAGGGATGAAACGATCGGCGCCCTAAAAGGTGCTGCTGATGCCGATCGCCACGCCACCGAAGAACAGTTAAAGCTTGAACAGCAGAAGAGGGCAAAAGCCGATGCTGAAAACAGAACGTTACGCGAGGCGCTGGAGTCGAGCGACTGTAGCAATCAGCGCCTGCCTGATTCTGCTCTCGATATCCTGCACGGAAAGGCCTAAGCCCGCACCGGCCCCGCAGATTATCTACGTGTACCCGCCAGCGGTATATACGCAGCTATGCGAGAAAACCCCGTTCACCGGATCAACATTCGGCGATGCCGTCATTGCACTACAGGTGGCGCAGAACGAACTGGACGTGTGTGCCTCCCGGATAGACGGGCTGGTCAAATGGCAGCGAGATAACACCGCTAAGTAGCATACAGATTACCGATGCGTTGCCTGTCGCAGTCTCCCCGCTTTAACTATGACGCGCTCACCTTTGCGCTGAGTGAGTGGGGTTAATCAATAACAGGTAACACCGTGCTAGATGTCATTGCAGGCGGCCTACCGGTGCCGTGGTGGAAGAAACCGGGTTCAATACAGAACATTTTTAACTAAGAGTGCTCGATATTGTAGAATAAAGCTTATGTCCGCCCACTGGGCAAATACCCACTTTCTAGAGGATTGTTTCAAAAAGGAGTCGAAAATGACGCTAACGAAAGAACAGAAGGCGCTTTTCGATGCCCTGACAGCGCTACAGAAAAAGTTTGTCACGCACCTCATCAAAGGCAAGAACCAGACAGAGGCGTACAAAGCCGCTGGGGGGAAGGCAAAAACAGATGACACGGCAAGGGCGCAAGCTAGCCGGATGGTAACATTTGATAACGTTCAAGCCTTCCTCCAGTCCGTACAGTACGAAACGGTCAGCGAGTCCATCATGACACGCACGGAAGCCCTGGAACGATTATCTGTGATGGGCCGCGCTCGCGTCCGTGACTTGGTGGATTTCTCAGAGCACAAGATCGGTGTTGATGCTGACACTGGCGAAGAGATTATTCAGGCCGCCTGGCGCTTCAAGGATTCAGTGAAGCAACACCCGGAGCTGCTGGACGCAATTGCAGAGGTCACCGCTGGCAAAGAGGGCATCAAGTTAAAGCTGCATGACTCACGCGGCGCCATCAAGCAGATCGGCGAAATGCAAGGCTGGGAGGCTCCGAAGAAAACAGAGGTGACCGGCGCGAACGGTGGCCCGATCCAGACCGAGAACACCAACATGTCAGCGGAAGAAGCCGCCGAGGCATACAGCAAGATGATGGGGTAAACTGATAACGTGGTGAATGAACTAACGGGCCGCCCCACAGGCTAAACGCCCGAACCGTGGAATACGCGCAACTTAGTTAGTGAAGCCGGAGATCAGCACCGGCCACCACACCCACCAAACCAACAGGTAAGGGTATTCGGCTGGGCTATTAGCCAAGCGCCACCCGAAAGGGAAAAGAGAGACGATAAGCCGTCTCAGGCCGAATACTCTTACCGTTGTCGCCGCATTCGTAAAACTGGCAGAAATAGCCGGTTCATTCAATTTTAATGCTATGCAAAATCGCGTCGTTTTATGCATTGATTATGCAGTCCGTTCCCCGCCACTTTTCTGAGAAGTCTTTGGGAAATAAGGCGTTGAAGGTGCAATGTGGGCGAGCGATGTTACGGCGGTGCGGGTAACGGTGTTTATGTTAAAAAGTCCCTTTTTTCGTACATTTTGGTGCGTTGGTGGGGGCTGTAAAATATCTCCTGTTTAGGTAAACAAAAATGTTGACCCGGTAAGCATAAATGTTTACTATGGTTGCATGTTCAACAGACAGGAGGAGAAGTGAAGCAGAGCGAGTTCAGGCGGTGGCTTGAATCGCAAGGGGTAGAAGTTACGAATGGCACCAACCATTTAAAACTTCGATACCAAGGCAAACGAAGTGTTATGCCAAGGCACCCCGGCAGCGAGCTAAAAGAACCGCTAAGGAAGGCCATAATTAAGCAGCTTGGCCTGAACTAATAAACCAGCCCTCCGGGGCTGGTTACTCGCAAAGCTTCACTGCGACGATATGCGATACCCAGTAGACTTACAGCCCGATAGCGGCGGTTACGTGGTTTCGTTCCCGGATATCCCGGAGGCGCTGACCCAAGGTGATACGCGAGAGGAAGCGCTAGCGATGGCGCTGGATGCGTTAATAACTGCCTTCGATTTCTACTTCGAAGACAACCAGGCGATCCCATTACCCAGCGAGGTAACTGGTGATTACGTGGAGGTGCCGCTTAGTGTGGCGTCGAAGGTGCTTATGCTTAATGCGCTTATCGAGTCCGGCTTAACGCGTGTTGAGCTGGCCGACCGCATTGGTATCAAAAAGCAGGAAGTTAACCGACTGATCAACCTGCAGCACTCAACCAAGATTGACGCAATCCAGCGGGCAATGAATGCCCTGGGCAGGCAGCTAGATTTTTCAGTTCGATAACAATACAAATTAAATTACAACCTATCTCAAAGGCTCGCTTCGGCGGGCCTTTTTATTTGGTGCAATTATGCCGTTACCTTTCCAGTTCGACTTCAAAAAGCCCGATTATCAGATGGTGTTTGAGTGGCGTATGGAGCGGTTACAGCGCATTCGGGCCAATCCTGACTCATTGCCCGCTCTCAGGGCGTTTTACCGCGACAACCCCGCACAGTTCATTATTGACTGGGGCATAACCACCGACCCGCGAAACCTCGATTACGGGCTGCCGGTATCCATTCCGTTTCTGCTGTTCCCCAAACAGGAGGAGTGGATTCACTGGATAATGGATCGCCGTCGCAACATGGAGAACGGGCTGACGGACAAGAGCCGCGAAATGGGCCTGAGCTGGGTATCAGTCGGCCTGAGTTCCACGCTATGCCTGTTCAATAAAGAGATGGTGATAGGGTTCGGTTCGCGCAAAGAAGAATACGTGGACAGTACCGGCGACCCGAAGGCGCTGTTCTGGAAGGCCCGCAAGTTTATTGCCATGCTGCCTGTAGAGTTCCGCGGATCCTGGGACGAGAAGAAACACGCTCCATACATGCGCGTTGAGTTCCCCGATAGCGGCTCAATCATCAAGGGCGAGGCCGGTGACAACATCGGGCGCGGCGACCGCTCAACAATGTATTTCGTGGACGAGAGCGCATTCCTCCAGCGACCGCTGTTAATCGATGCGTCTTTATCGCAGACCACGCGCTGTCGTATCGATCTGTCATCGGTCAACGGCATGAACAACCCGTTCGCACAGAAACGCCACAGCGGCAACATTCCCGTATTCACGTTTCACTGGCGCAGCGATCCGCGCAAGGATGATGCCTGGTACGAGAAGGAATGTAAGAAAATCGACAATGCGATTATCGTCGCGCAGGAATTAGACCTTGATTACAACGCCTCGACCGAGGGCAGGCTGATCCCGGCAGAATGGATACAGTCAGCGATCGGGGCGCACACCAAACTTGGCATCACGCCATCCGGCCAGCGTATTGGCGCGTTGGATGTGGCAGACGAGGGGATCGACCTCAACGCCTACTCTATGCGTCATGGCATCGTGTTGAGTAATCTCAAAGCGTGGTCGGGCAAAGGCTCCGATATTTTCGCGACATCCGTTAAGGCTATTAACCTGGCCGATGGCGATGATTGTGACCATATGCTTTTTGACGAAGACGGTTTAGGTGCCGGGGTTCGCGGCGATTCACGCGTCATCAATGCTGAGCGCGCTAAGAATGGATTGCGAAAAATGGAGGTCGCTCCATTCCGTGGATCGGGTGCCGTCATCGACCCACACAAGCTGGTTGAGCCGGAAGGGGAGCGCAGGACAGACCGCAAGAACGGGGATTATTTTGCCAACCTTAAGGCGCAAAGCTGGTGGGCGCTGCGGAAGCGATTCCAGAAAACTCACCGAGCTGTGACCGGGGAAATAAAAGAGTATGACCCCGACGACCTGATCAGCATCGATCCTGAACTACCAGAGAAAGACAAGCTGATCGTGGAATTGGGACAGCCAACCTACTCAGTAAATGGCGCGGGTAAAATCCTGGTCGATAAAGCGCCCGACGGGCAGCGCTCACCGAACCACGCCGACACCGTGATGATTTGTTACGCGCCTATAAAAATGCGCCGGGGCTTCTTCGGATAAGGTGCCAAAAAGGACTTTTTAACATAATGACCCTTAAGCGAACTTGCACCGAAAATACCTCTTTTCACTTTCGTTGAGCTGGCATCATATCGGGCATCAACACACTGAAACATCAAGGCAGGGCAATCGGATCACACCGGTTTCACCCTGCCTTTTTGCTTTCTGAATTCATCAAAACAGTTGAACGAGTAACGGGATAATTAATCTCGCTTTTGCTGTTTCCTGTTTTTCACTCGCTATCACCAGGAATCGATATGGGATGGTTTAAACGCAAGAAAAAAGCCAACGACGCGCCAGCGCCGAAAGAGCGTGAGAGCTTCTTTAGCACCCATAACGTGCCGGTGGATGGTACTGCGGTGAGTTTGGCGCTCAGTAAGAAAGTGCAGCAGATTAAAGACTCGCTGCCGAAAGTTGTGGCTACCGGCACAAACGACAGCATGGACGATGGCGGCAATCTGGCATCACCGCACGTTTCCGCCGGTGGCACTATTAGCGATAGCCTGTTTATGTGGTACGCGAACAACGGGTTTATCGGCCACGCGATGAATGCCATCATCGCCCAGCACTGGCTTGTTCTTAAAGCCTGCTCCATGCCTGGGCGCGACGCCATCCGTAACGGGTATACAGTTCAATCCGAAAGCGACGAGGAACTACCGGCAGAGGCGATCAAGATGATCAGCCGGTATGATAAGAAATTCGGCGTTAATGACCAGATGAAAAAATTCATCACCTTTGGTCGCGTGTTTGGTATTCGGATCGCGCTGTTTAAAGTGACCAGTACCGACCCAGATTATTATGAAAATCCGTTCAATCCCGATGGTGTGACACCCGGTAGCTACAAGGGCATTGCCCAGATCGATCCGATGTGGTGCACACCGGAAGTGGACGGTGCCGCCGTAATCAATCCAGCCAGCCTGCATTTCTATGAGCCCACGTATTGGGTGATTAACGGTAAACGCTATCACCGATCGCACCTGGTGATTTATATCCCGTACCCGGTCGCCACTATCCTCAAAGCCATGTATCAATTCGGTGGGATGTCATTACCTCAGCTGATCATGGAACGCATATATGCCGCCGAGCGGACGGCTAACGAAGCGCCAAGCCTAGCACTGAGTAAGCGCACCACAATCTATAAAACTGACATGGCTAAGGCCATGGCGAATGAAGATGAGTTCACTGCCAACCTTTCCCGATGGGTTAGGTATCGCGATAACTATGGCGTGAAACTGGCAGACAAGGAAGAGGACGAAATCACCCAGATGGATACCGCCCTGGCTGATTTCGACAACCTCATCATGACGCAATATCAACTTGTGGCCGCAATCGCGGAGGTGCCATCTACGCGCCTTATGGGTACCCAGCCGAAAGGGTTCAACTCCAACGGTGACTACGAAGAAACGACCTACCACGAAACGCTGGAGAGCATCCAGACGCACGACTTAACGCCGCTGCTTGACCGGCACCACCTGCTTTTGATGCGTTCGCATATCGCGCCAAAGCTGGGAATAGACCCAGTTGAAACGTCGGTAAACTGGGAGTCGCTGGAAAGTATGACGGCAACCGAGCGGGCCACGGTTCGCGAAACCGACAGCCGAACCGATTTGAACCTGGTCAACACCGGGGCGATCGACCAGTACGATGTACGCGATCGCCTGATTGCCGATCCGGATAGCGGCTACAGCAATCTGGCCCCGGCGGTTCCGCCGGATGACGACGATAGCGGGGAGCTAAACAATGGCGAAGAAACCGCGGGTAATGGCGCGGAAGCCACCGCCGAAACTTAAGGACGATGTTCTACGCGGATCGGTGCTGTTTATGCCGGTGAGCGTAGGTAATGAATATCAGCACACAATCACCCGCACCTTTGACCTGCTCCGCACCGAAACCGAATCCGAAATAAAGCGCCTGTTTGAGCATTCCGACTCACCCGTTCTGGATGGGGCGACACTTGACGCCAGTATCGTTAACGCCGCTGTAAAGCTGCTCCGCAAGCTGCGTACACGGTTCAATAGCGTGTTTAACGAGATGACCGATAAGGCCACCGCACGGATGGTGGAGCGGGCTTCTGGCAATGCGGGAAAGGACGTTAAGCGGAGCCTGGAGCAGATCGGGGAGGGCGTATCCATTCGCGTGAATATGCTCTCACCCGTCGTAAAGGAAACGATCAAGGCCAAGAGCCATGAGGCGGCCAACCTGATCAAGCGGGTGCCTAGTAAGTACCTGGACGACATCGGCGCGGAGGTGATGCGCTCCATATCGTCTGGGCGTGGCTTGCAGGACTTGCAGCCAGCGCTGGAAAAGTACGGTGTTCAGGTGCGGAACTGGTCGAAAAACGTTGCGCTTGACCAGACACGCAAGGTCTATGACGGCGTTTCAACGGCAGCCATGAAATCTGCGGGTATCCGCAAATTCGAATGGGTGCATAGCGGCGGCAGTAACGACCCGCGCGAATTCCATATGTTGCCATGGCCGGCAGGCCTGAACGGCGGGATTTTCGATATTGACGATCCGCCGATTATTGATAAGCGAACCGGCGAGCGGGGATTCCCTGGGCAGTTGCCATACTGCCGATGCACAAAGCGGCCGGTGGTGGATTTTGAGGATTAACGATGGCGAGGAAAATTGACGGTAACGGCTGGTTTGAGTCCCGCGACAACCCCATTTTGACGGCTGGTATTTTTGAATACATCGGCAAGAAATTACCGGGCGCACCCGACCCGGACAAGGTTTATCGCGTGTGGCGACCGGAAGAGGAACTCGAAGACCCTGAGTGTGCTGAGTCTTTCAAGCTGCTGCCCTGGATTGATGACCACCCACCAGGGCTATTGGGGGATGAGGAAGAGGGTTTTACCCCAGCAGAAGATAAGGGGGTTCAAGGCACGATCGGCGAGAGCGTCTATTACGACCAGAAAGGAGTATTGCGCGGCAATATCAAACTATTTTCCTCGTCAATGTCAACGCTGGTTGATGAGGGGAAGAAAGAACTATCACCGGGATACAGGGCGCAATACGAGTGGTCGCCCGGTGTGGCACCTAGCGGGGTAGCCAAGGGGCAGCCCTATGATGTTATCCAACGCAAGCCAAGGGGCAATCACCTAGCCTCGGTGGATGAAGGGCGTCAGGGGCCATCTGTGGCCGTTCTTGACGCATTTACACTTGACTCGAAGGACTTTATCGAAATGAACGAAGACGAAAACAAAGAATACTCGCCAGAAGAAGCCATGAAGCTTTTTATCTCCATGCTTCCAGGCCTGCAAAAGCTATTGGCTGCTGGTGGTACCGCAGACAATGAAGATGATCCGGAAGGCACCAAGGATAACGACGACCCAGAAAATAAGGGGACGGCGGACAACGAGGACGATCCGGAAGGTACCAAGGATAACGAGGATAAACCGGAGGGCACTCAGGATAACGACGATCCGGAGAACAAAGGCACCGCGGATAACGAAGACGATAAGACAGCCGTCGCTCTGGATGCGATGGACAGGCAGATCAAGGCGCTGAAACGTGACGGGTTCAAAGACGTGATCCGTGAGGTGGCTCGTCGTGACCAACTGGTCAAACGCCTATCTCCAGTTGTTGGTACCTTCGATGCCGCCGATATGACCACCGCCGAGGTGGCAAAGTACGGCGTTAAGAAGCTGGGCATCACGGCACCGAAAGGGCAGGAGATGGCCTATCTCGATGGGTACCTGAACGGCGTAGCTAAAGCGCCTAAAGCAAAGGTGGTGCAGGGTACCGGCCTTGATAGTGCCGACGCGAACAGCCCGATCTCTAAATACCTCACCGGGAGCAATAAATAATGAAATTTCAGCAGAAAGTTAATTTTGATTATGGCTTCGGCGTTGTCGGCGAGGTGTCCTTTGATGGCCCGCTGCGCGCCAAGCCGGGCATCTTGAAAAGCGCTGACCAGGCAAATAACGTTTTCGGGCGAGTCTTCACGCTAAACGATGATGGCACGGTTGCAGCTGGTGGCGAGGGAGCCTTCTGGGGTGTCCTGGGCAATCCGAAGGAGCATACCTTTACCGGCCGCATTGGTGATGAAGGCAGTAATGCTTTTGTGCCGAACGGCGTTAGCGCCGCATTCTATGACATGGCGATCATAAACATGCTGACCAGTGAGGCGGCGAAAGTTGGCTTTAATCTCTGGTACAGCACGGCAACTGGGGAAACTGTTGCACTGGATGCGTCAGTGGGTTCGCTGGCCGGTCACCTGCAGGTACCTAACGCGAAAGTGGCACGACTGCCGCAGGCCTCCGCAGATGGCGGGATCATCGTTGTGCAGCTTACCAACTAAGGAAATTTTTAATGAAACAATCGATTATTCATAGCGCAATCGCCGCGAGCAACGTTCGTCCTCTTGTACTGACGAAAGAGCATATCGCGGCCAACGCGCACCAAGAGCTATATCGTCTTGGGATTAATATCCCGCCATCCACGATCGGCCAGATGATGTCTGGTATGGCCCTTGATGGTAATGACGTAGGGATCGCGCCGTCGCCAATGCCTGGATTGCTGCCTAGCGGTTCAGCAACGCCAATCCAGTTCCTGCAGGCGTGGCTGCCAGGGTTCGTGCGCATGATCACCGCCGCGCGAAAAATTGACCAGCTAATCGGTATTCAAACGGTCGGGGCATGGGAAGATGAAGAAGTTGTTCAGGGTGTTATTGAGCACAAAGGCCAGGCCGTGCCGTATTCTGATCATGGTAATGTGCCGCTCGCGTCTTGGGATGTGGGCTATGCGCGCCGCACTGTGGTTCGTTTTGAATCAGGCATGTCGGTTAGCGTTCTGGAAGAGGCCCGCTCATCTCGCGCGAACATTGCGTCAGCAGCGGAAAAACGCAATGGCTCGGGCCTGTTCCTAGAGGTGCAGCGTAACCGCGTTGGCTTCTATGGCTACAACAACGGCGACAACTTGACTTATGGTTTCCTGAATGAGCCGAGCCTGTTACCGGCGATGACAGCGGCAACCGGCGCGGGCGGTTCAACGAAATGGAAGGATAAAACCCTCTTGGAGATCACCGCCGATATTCGCCTGGTATTGACTGCGCTGCAGGTCAACAGCATGGACAATATCGACCCGGAAACCACGCCAATCCGGATCAGCTTGCCAACGGGAACAAACCAATTCCTCACTGTAACCTCTGCACTGGGTTACTCGGTGCGTAATTGGATGAAAGAGAACTACCCGAACGTGACCTTTGTCACCGCACCGGAGCAGGCTCAGGCAGTAGGCGGCGCAGATGTGCTCTATGCCTACCCTGAATCGCTGGAAGACGGCTCAAGCGATGGCGGTAACGTGTGGGGCCAGTTGGTGCCGAGCAAGTTCTACACCTTGGGCGTAGAGAAGCGCAGTAAAAACTACATCGAGGACTACAGCAACGCCACCGCAGGCGCACTGCTGAAACGTCCGTATGGTGTGGTACGCATGATCGGCATCTAACGGGCCGCGATAGACACCTACGGAGGCGAAAGCCTCTTTTTTTACGCCTATAGGGAGCATCTGCTCCCTTTTTTAATGCAGGTAACCCTATGTTTTATGTCTTCTCAACGCTTTCTACGGATGTCGATTACACCATTTACGGAGAAGCGGTTAACGACATGCCGACCATTGAGCGCCAGATCACCATCAAGGGCGGCGCGAACGTGGCAACCAAAAATCTCATTACGCCTAAAGGTGTGATGACGACCGTCGAAGATGCCGATCTTGAGCTTCTCAGGGCGCACCCTGTTTTCATCATGCACGAGAAAAACGGCTTCGTTACGGTCGAGCAGAAAGCCCACGACCCGGAAAAAGTCGCAACCAACATGGAGGCCCGCGACAACTCCGCGCCGCTGACTGATGGGGATTTTGCCGAGGGTGAAGCACCAGCGGGTTCGAAGGGTGCCAAGAAAAAATAACGGCGGTGACCTATGGAATACGTGATTGATATCGCAAGGTTCCGCGCGCAGTTCCCGGCGTTGGCCGATCCTGTCACCTTCCCTAATGAGCTGATCCAGGCACAGTGGATGCAGGCGCAATGCTTTATCTCACCCGGTAAAACGTTGCGCGGCCACTGCTATGAAAGCGCGCTCTATCTCATGACCGCCCACCTCACCTGGTCGAATCACATGATCGGCTTGGGGCAGACAACGGCAGGGGTAGTGACCGGTGCAACGATCAGCAAGGTATCGGTAAGCATTACGCCACCGCCCGCGCGATCAGCCTGGCAGTTCTGGCTGGCCACTACACCGTATGGGCTCCAGCTTTGGGCGCTGCTCAACATCAAGGCGGCTGGTGGCGCCTATGTCGGCGGGCTGCCGGAGCGCACCGCATTCCGCAAAGTGGGCGGGGTGTTCAACTGATGGCCGGGCGCTGGACAAGCTCGGGCGCCGGGAATGTTTCACGGATCCGCCGGGAACTCGAAGCCATCCGCAAATTGCAAACGCGAGTCGGCTGGATGGAATCAGCACGGTACCCAGACGGAACGCCTGTAGCCGGTGTGGCCGTGGTGCAGGAGTACGGTTCGGCTGATGGCAAGATCCCTCCTCGTTCAATGATGCGCAGCACCCAGGCGGAGAAAAAAAACGAGTGGGACAACACCATGAAAAAAGGATTTTCAGCCGTGCTGAGAGGAACACGCACCAGCGCGCAGGTGATGGAAGGGCTGGGACTGATGGCGGCCGGGGATGTGAGGAAGAAGATCACCCAGATTTTCGAGCCGCCACTGGCTACCAGCACACTAAAAGCCCGCGCGCGTAAGGCGGGGCCGGGCGCGACGGTGATATCAACCAAGCCGCTTAACGATTCCGGCCTGATGCTGGCCACAGTGACCCACGTAGTTATTGGAGGTGATGAGTGATACCGGGCATCAATTTATTAAATATGGCGCTGGGGGTAATTGGCTCCCAGTCCGTGATGTATTACCGCGACAACAAACAGCGGAGGGAACTGCCGAACGGTGTGCTTGTTCCTCATTTCGAGCCAGGTGTGACGATCCTCAGCGGCAGCGTTCAGGCGGTACCGCAAGCCAGCGTCGAACAAATGGGCCTCGATGTTTCCCGACGCTATGTCGAGTGGTTCGTGTCCCGCGATGTGATCGGCGTGGGCCGGGATGCCAGCGGCGACGAAATCCTATGGGACGGTCAGCGCTGGAAAGCCACTAACCCGGAAAAATGGGTAACCCAAGACGGCTGGTGCACCGTTATTTGTCAGGAGATGTAGCCGTGACGATACACGTTAAACGCTATGTGCTGATCAATAGCGGGCTGATAGGTGGTGTAAGTTCTGCCGCCCCCGACCCGCCCACAGCCCCCGACCCGCAGCCGCCGATCCCGGTGTTTGTTTTCGCCCTACTGACGGAGAGCGGAAGCCCTCTTTTTGCCGAGTCAGGAAACTATCTGCAGGTGGAACATGAAGGATAACGAACTGATAACCCTGATCCGCGCCGAGCTGCTGGTGGGGCTAGAACGGCAGGGCCACGCTGGCGTAAATGTTTGGCAAAGTCATCAACCGACGCAGCAGGGCATGAGCGCCGACCCGGTTATCTACCTGCACAAGATTTTTGATGTTCGGTGTGGCTCGCCTGGACACCGCGAAGAGTATGACGAGCCCGCACAGGTTATGCGACGTACCACAACCGAAGTGATGATCAACACGTACCAGGTTAGTGGTGCACAGGTATACGACTACACCGATCCGGATGCCGTTACACCAGCTGACATGGTGAAGGCCGCGGCCCGCGTGATGCAATCCCCTGAGTTCCAGCAGGCGCTTGTGAAGCGCGGTGCGAACGTGATGCGCGTTAGCAGTGTTAAAGGCGTGGACGTTGCCGGAGACACACCAGGCTATGAACAGCGGCCACTTTTCGAAATCGACGTTAATCACACCGATGTTTACATCACCGAAATCCCCACTATCGAATCATTCGTTTTTCGCGTCGGACGCGTATAAACCCGAGGGCAATAAATGTCTATTTCTATTGATAAATATACAAAAATCACATCAGGTGTAGGCGGCGGGAACAACGTCCGTGCGCGCGAACTGATCCTCCGCATTTTCACCGAAAACTCCCAGGTACCGACTGACGGCATTCTTGAGTTCACCAGCCCGGATGATGTGGCCAGCTATTTCGGCCGGGACTCGGAAGAATACCGCCGCGCCGTTAAATATTTCTCCTACATCTCCCCGGCAATCGTGCAGCCGTCCAAGCTGGCCTTTGCGCGTGACCAGTTTACTGTCGCGCCGTCGAAAGTCATCGGCACCCAGGTTCGCACGTTGCCTGCGGCCGCTTCGACAGTCGCGGGAACTGTAAACGGTGTGGCCTTCACGACCGCTTCGGTAACCATCCCTGCCTCAAGCACCATGTCAGCCGCTGCTACGCTGCTGCAAACGGCGTTACGTGCTGTTACGGGTGTTGCTGTCCTGACATTAAGCACGGTGGCCTATGACCCGTTGAATGCCCGTTTTGTGGTGACCGGAGGCACTAATGACGCAGTGGCTATCAAGTTCACCACTGGCCTTGTTGCGAATGCGATGGGGCTGACCAACGGCACCTCGATCCCCGGCGTTCCGTTATCGCTGGTGGCGGAAGATAGCGTTTCGGCGATGGATAATATCAGCACCAACTATGGCGCGCTGCTGTTCATCCGCAAACTTACCCTCGATAAAGTGATCCCCCTGGCAGAAGCAAACGCCGCAAAAAACGTGGCTTACATGCTGCTGGTTGGATGCAAAGCCAGTGAGGCGGAGTCCTATAGCGCGGCGCTCCTGTCGATCGCCAGCGTCGGTTTAACACTGGTGGCGGATATCAACGCTGATTTTGACGAGCAGATCCCCGGCGCGTTAATGGCGGCCACGAACTACAGCGCCAAGAATGGCGTTATCAACTACATGTATCGCCAGGTGCCGAACGTTGCGCCGAAAGTCACCACAACCCCGCTCTCTGATTTTTATGACAAGTTGCGCGTGAACTATTACGGGCGGACACAGACCGCAGGCCAGCAGATCGATTTTTACCAGCGTGGTGTGCTTATGGGCGGCGCTACGGCACCCACTGACATGAACGTTCACGCTAACGAGCAGTGGCTGAAAGATCTTTGTGCCGCGGCCCTGCTTTCTGCGCAGCTGACACTAAACCGGATTTCTGCCAACCGCAACGGCAGAGGGACAATCCTTTCAACGTTGCAAGAACCGATCGATGCCGCGCTGGACAACGGTGTGATCAGCGTAGACAAGCCACTCAAAACCGCACAGAAGCTCTATATCACCCAGATGACAGGGGACAGCAACGCCTGGCAACAGGTGCAGGGGATCGGCTACTGGCTTGATGCGTGGATGGAGAGCTTTGTTACACCAGACGGGCGTACTGAGTGGCAGTGTGTCTACACCCTGATTTACAGCAAAGACGATGCAATCCGCCGCGTTCTTGGCACCCATGCCCTAATCTAACGGAGCACCATAATGAATGATATTTCCGGCTTCGGCCTGATTGCGAATGTTCGCGCCTCTACCACCTTCCCTGCAGGGTTTAACGTCACACAGTTCGCTGATGACGCCGATCCGCTCGATAGTCCATCACAGCAACTAAACGATGTGGGCATGGGCCTTAACGGCGACATGGTGGTTTGGTCTGTCGCGCAGCCGCTGGTGATCACCCTGAACGTGATCCCGAATAGTGATGATGACAAGAATCTTTATGTGCTGGCGGAAGCCAACCGCGTTGGCAAAGGTAAGACGAGCGCGCGCGATAAGATCACCATCGTTTTCACGTACCCGGATGGCACCGTGCGCACCCTGTCGAATGGGGTGATCACCGATGCCATGCTGGGCAATGGGGTAGCCAGTGCGGGCCGCATGAAGTCTAAACCCTATGTCTTTAAATTTGAAAATCAGGTGGGCGCATAATGTTAGAACCTATCGAGAAAGAAATCGCCCTGCCCGACGGCGGCTCGAAAACTTACATCCTGAGTAAGTTCCCGGCGATCGCTGGCCGGGAGATCGTCACCCAGTACCCGACAAGCGGCGCACCAAAAGTGGGGGACTACAAGACCAACGAAGCGTTGATGTTAAAGCTGATGGCCTTTGTGGCGGTACCGACCGAAGCCGGCCAACTGCAACTGACCACGAAAGAGCTGGTGAACAACCACGTTCCCGACTTCGAAACGCTCCTAAAACTGGAGTGGGCGATGATGGAATACAACTGCTCTTTTTTCAGGAACGGCGCCGCCTTGGGTTTCTTAACCGGGTTAACGGGCAAGCTCAAACAGTCGATTACCCAAACGTTGACGGATTTATTGCAACGATCATCGGGGAAGGACGCGCCAGCCTCCGCGAACTCAGAGAAAACTACACCCTAGAAGAGGCGCTCGACCTTTTCGAAATCATCGCGGTACAGCGCTATAACGAGATGCTGGCCGTTGAACATGCCCAAAGGACATCTACATGAACCTGCTCGAGGCGTTTTACTACACGTTTGCAGCAGACGCCTCGGCACTGGATCGGGGGCTGTCTGATAGCGAGAGGGAGGCCAACAAGCTGAAAGACACGGTATCGGCAACCGATGCCGCAGCCGAAAAGCTTGGCACCTCTTTTATTTCGCTGGCTAAATCCGCAGTTGGCTTGCTGGGCGTCGGTCTGACGCTCGGCGGCCTCAAAGCACTGGCACTCACTACCGCCGAAAACACGAGCGAGCTGGGTAAGCAGGCGCGCCAGATGAACGTTAACGTTTCCACGCTGGATGCCTGGCGTAAAGCTGTAGAGGCAAGCGGCGGGGATGCCAACGCTTTCACGAACACCTTGGGCAACATGGCGCAGCGCTTCCGTGATCCGGAGGCGGCCCTGTTGCGCTATAGCAAAGCCCTTGGAGGCATGAGCAGTTTCCGCGCCCAGCGCCTAGGCAAAATGATAGGCCTGGATGAAGGTACTATCGAGCTGCTGCGCAAGGGAAAGGTCAGCGTTGAGGAACTGGTCAAGAAACAGAAAGAGCAGGGGGTGATCACCAAGCAACAGGTGGAAATGACGGACAAGTTCAACAAAGATTTACGCGTGTTGAGCATGAGCTTTAACAACATTAAGACCGAGATCGGTATGATGCTGATCCCGGTGATGCAGTACCTGCTTGATAAGTGGAATGGCCTATCAAAGTGGGCCAGTGAGAACAAGGGGCCGCTGGGTGATGTGTTTATGGTGGTTGCCGGGATCGTCACGGCGTATTACCTGCCCGCGATGATCAGCGCAGCCGTTGCCACCCTCGCTGCCACATGGCCGATTATCTTGATTGGTGCCGCAATTGCTGCGCTGGCGCTGGTGGTTGCCGACGTGATCGCCTACTTCCGCGGGTGGGATAGCGTAACTGGCGATCTGGTGAAGAAATTCCCCTGGTTGGCAAGTGTGCTTGAGGGGCTAAAAGCAGTTGTCATGGATACATGGGCGTGGCTGAACTACCTGTTTACCGATCCGCTCGGCGCCTTGAAAATGCTGGCCGACAGCATCATCCAGTTCCCCATGCAGGCAATTAAAGACCTGCTGAAGCTTATTTTCGGTGAGCAGACTGGCGAAACCATTTTTGAAAATATCGCAAAAGTGGCCTCTGTGATTTGGCAAAGTCTCAAAGCGCTAATCAGTGAAGTTGTTGGGCTGGCAATTGCCGGATTCAAAAGCATAGAAAACGCGTGGAAAAAGGTAAAGGGCTGGTTTGGCGCCGGGGAAGACGAGGTGAAGGCAGCCAAGGCCGAAGTAGCGAATAAGGCGAGTAAAGGCCAGCCACAACAGCCTAATCCGGCAGCATGGAATCCATATGGAGTACCACCACCGACCTATGGCGCGGGTGCGTATATGGGTGGACTGTCGTCCTCTCCCATTACGACAATGACCAGTAATAGCATAGCGAATAGTAAACAAAGTGCGGTAACGAAAACCAATAACTTCAAGGTTGATAACATCACAGTCGAAACCAAAGCAACGGATGCCGAGGGAATTGCTCAGGGTATCGGTGGTGGACTGCGCGATGCGACCAGTCATTTCGATGACGGTTTGGTGGGGTAAGCAATGAGAAAAACCACAGAAGTTTATGGGGTTTATGACGATAAATTTAACGTCGCATTCCCCGACGCTATCAGCATGAAAGCATCAGTCATGGAAGAAGCGAAACTGATGGAACACCCGCTGGAAGACGGCGCAACCACTGCCGATCACCGCGTGATTCAACCTGTTGAAATTGAGCTGGTAGTGTTCTTGCCCGAGGACATCTTCAAGGACACTTACAGCAATATCCGGCAAGCGTTCCATGGCGAGCAACTTTACACCGTCCATCTAGCCACTGGCATGTATTCGCGCATGGCCTTACAAGCCATGCCACACGAAGAGACGCCAGAGCAGGCCGGTTCAATCGCAGTCGCGATGCAACTGAAAGAAGCACAGATCATCACCACGCAGTACCAGGCACTGCCGCCACGGAAGGTTAAAGACCCGAAAGACACAAGCACAGTACACCGCGGTGAACAGCAGCCAAGTAAGCCTGTAAGCATTTTAAAGGGGAAGGTGGTAGACCCTTTAACCAAGGCCGCTAGCTCAGTATTAACCCCAAATTTCAAGGCGAAATAAGATGCCCCAATTGATTAAAATTGAGCCTACCCCAAATCAAGATTTAACTATTCGCTTAGGTGACCACCGGTATGAAATATCCATAAAGTCTATCAGTGATGATTTGATGTGTATTTCTATCATTCGCGATAACGTTATGTTAATCCGAGGGGTGCGGGCGATGCCGTCATTGCTTTTTCTACCGCAGCATTTGGAAATGGGAGCGGGTAATTTTGCTTTTATCACGGTAAACGATGAATACCCAAATTATCAAAAATTCGGCGGTGATCACCAACTTTATTATTACGCTCCAGGCGAGGTGTAAATGTGGAATTTGACCCGAGGATTGTCACGGTAGCCATTGAGGTAGACGGTAGGTTAAACGTATATACCGACCTTTTCATCAAGGCAACAGGCAGTAAAACAGCAAATACGCTACAGAACGAATTTACAATAACTATTTTTAATTTAAAAAAATCTGTTCGCGATTACTTGATACTGGAAACATCGCCACTCAATCGCCCTCGCCGCAGAAAGAAAATTATTCTTTACGCGGGCCGTAAGAGTTACGGGACGTTCAAGGTTTTTGAAGGGGACATTACGCAAAGCACCCCCAGCCAGCCGCCAGACATTGGCTTAACTATCAAGGCTCGTACCGGTGCATTTTTCATGACTGATATTTTCAGCACCGGATATGCATCTACGATCCCGCTAAGCAAGGTTGCTGGCGATGCTGCACAAGGCATGGGATTAACGCTCGACTTTCAAGCCTCTGATAAGAATATCAGCAATTATAACTACACCGGCTCAAAGCTAAAGCAGGTCGATACACTGGCCAGCGCAGGTAACTATAACGCTTACGTGGATGATGACCGGCTGGTAGTCAAAAATGCTGATACACCGCTATCGAATGTAGCCGCTACGCTGAACAAGCACACCGGCATGATCGGGGCGCCCGAAGTTACGGAGGAGGGGGTTAAGGTGAAATATCTCTTAGATCCGTCCAGCCGCCCCGGTGGCAGCCTAACCATTCAAAGCGACTTGAACCCCGCGGCGAATGGCACTTTCGTTATTTTTAAACTCAGTTATGACATCAGCAACCGTGACACACCATTTTATAACGTTGCCGAATGTCGGAGGCTTGGATTGTGGCAGAGACTAATTTAGGCAGTAGCGATCCGGCGTCGCGTGAGTCGCTTCCTGGTGTCATTGAGTTCGCATTTAAAAAGATGCTGCAAGGCATTGATGGCCAGCTCCCCGCGGTGGTGATCAGTTATGACAGGGAGGCAGGGCGCGCCACGGTGCGGCCGCTGATCAGCCGTTTAACAACCGATGGCCAGCCAGTCGAGCGAGCAACAATTGCCAGCGTACCAGTTCTTGCGCTGGGTGGCGGTGACTTCGTTATAACATTCCCGCTTAAGGCTGGGGATAAGGGCTGGATAGAGGCCAGTGATAGAGATATTTCGTTGTTCATGCAAAGCAATGAAAAATCTAGGCCAAATACTCTCCGGATGCATGAGTTTTCGGACGGGCGTTTTGTGCCGGACATGTTCGCCGATTACACACTCCCCGCTGAACATGAAAACGAAATGATTATTCAGCACAAGAATGGCGAAACGCTGCTGGGCGTGAAGGATGACCAGATCCGTCTCGTCGTGGGTACCACGTCGATCACCCTGGATAAAGTCGGCGTTTCATTTTCTGCAGGTGGACAGTCGTTAGTGTTCAACGCCGACGGCATGAAACACGACGGGAAAAACGTTGGGGCAGATCATGAACACTCAGGTGTTCAGCGTGGGAGCGACAACACAGGAGGCCCGGTATGACACTCAGCATTTCAGTGAATGACGATCACGACATCTTCCTGGATGCCGCGGGAAATCTGTCAATTTCTAGTGATCTAGACGCCTGCTTGCAAGGCTGCGAAACCGCTGTTCTCGCCCAGCGTAGCGAGATGATCTACGCAATGGATGAGGGGGTGCCCACACAGACTGCTATCTGGGATTTGTATCGGCCAGCTCAGTTCGAAGCTGCCGCCCGAAGTGCCATTATGGCCACACCAGGCGCGGTAAGGATCACGCAATTTTCCATGTCCCGCGACAGCGATATATTCAGCTATAGCGCCACGATAGAAACAGAATGGGGGAAAGGTACCATTAATGGCAGATTATAATTTTATCGCCGACAACGGCGTTATCGTTGCTGATACGGCGGATATCAAAGAAGGGGTAGAGCAGGAGTTTAGGGCAGCTCTGGGTGAGCGAATGTCTACAGCACCTGACACGCCGCAAGGGCGATTGATCAGCGCCGAGACTGACGCCAGAACGGCAGTGGTGAGAAATAACGCGCAGTTGGCAAACCAGATAAACCCGAATCTCGCCGTTGGTATTTTTCTCGAAGCCATTTCAGCTTTCCTCGACATCGGTCGCACTCCGGCCAGCCGCTCTGTTATCTCTGGGGTAGAGGTCACAGGCATACCATTAACCCAAGTTGCACAGGGCTCGCGGGCGCGTAGCCGTGCGGGTGATGTGTTCGCAACCGCCAGCGCGGTAATCCTGAATAGTGCGGGCCGCGCGGTTGTAGATTTTGTTGCGGTAGAGACAGGGCCGGTCACCTGTGTTCCGGGTGACCTGAGCACTGTAGTTGATGCCGTTCTGGGCTGGGAAACGGTTTATAACGGTAATGCAGCAGTACCGGGTGAGTCCGAGCAAAGTGATGTCTCATTGCGGCTTGAACGTCAGGTGCGCCTCGCAAATCAGGGTATATCTACGATGGAGGCCCAGATCAGCGGCTTGTACGGAGTGCCTGGCGTTAAGTCGCTGACGTTCCTGGAGAACATCAGCCACAACTTTGAAACTGTTGAAGGTATCTATATGAAGCCTCATAGCGTCTGGGCTTGTGTGCATGGGGGAACCGATGCAGATGTCGCTATGTCGTTGTTGAAGAACAAGACGGACGGCGCAGGATGGAATGGAGCCATAGCTGTGACAGTAGTGGAGCCAAATGCGCAAATCCCCTACACCGTTCTGTTTGACCGGCCTAAGGAAGTGCCGATTAAAATCAGCGTGACGGTAAAGCGCGGGACTGTTGAGCAGGTTAAAGCGGCTATCCTGCAGTATGCCAACGGCGAGATCGATGGCGAGCGGGGCTTCATTGTTGGCGGGGATGTCAGCCCGTTCGAGATTGCTGGAGCGATCAACCTCTACCGGACAGAAATTTTTGTTAGAAAGCTGCTGGTGGCACGAGGTAACGATCAGCTAACGGCAGCTGAAATCATCATTGCCAAAAATGAAAGACCATCAATCACGGCTGAAAATATACATGTTGTGATTGATGGCTAGAATTAAAATAATTATGCGATGCGAAATTAAAAGTCTGGTTTTGGAATACAGTTGGCAAACATAACGGTTTGTTTTGTTGCTTCGTTCATATATCCAAAAATAATTCCACCTTTTTTTCTATTTTGGGCTAATATTTCAAAGTTTCCGTTTTTGAAATGCCTATCCCCTATTTTATTGGCTGCAACAAATACATCTCCCGTTTTGTTGTTTGTTATAGAGATACCGTAAGCCCTTTCTTCTATCTCGAATTTTGCATCTGTAATAGGCGTTCTGATGTTTTCTTCTTTATTATATTTGAAACCATCACACGTATAAAAATCTTCCGCAATAACAGATGCAGAGAAAAGCATTATCGGAATGATTATTAATTTATTCATTTGCACAACCCTTTTTATCCATAAAATAATTAACGGTGTAGCCCATGTCAACGAGAATACCAGAGGTTGAAACCAGTGTTAATCTACTGCGCAGTATAATCTGGCAGTATGATAACGCTGAATCAGTTAAGTCTTTAATTTCGCAGAAAAATGAGTGGTACAAAAAGGAACAGACTGAATTCTGGGATAACTGGTTTCGCGACGTGTTCGACATCCGAACCGCTAACGATTTCGGCTTAGAAATCTGGTCAATCATCCTCGGAGTGTCGTTCCTGGTTCCCGACTGCCCCGGCAAAGTGCTGACCACGGAGCAGAAGCGCCTGATCTGCCGGTTGCGTTACTACCAGTTGATCGCTCGCTGCACCATTCCCGAAGTGAACGAAATAACGATGAAGCTGTTTGCGACCGAGGACGGGAAAGCCTACGCACTCGATCCGCTCGATATGTCGTACATCATGTACGTGTTCACAGAGCAACCCACCAGCGCTGTAGCGTTGATCCTGGCTAAGTATGACCTATTACCGCGCCCGGCCACTGTAGGCCTGAAATATCGCGTTATTCGCTACGTCCCGTTTGGGTTCGGACAGTATTACCAAAACTTTGATAACGCTCCGTTCTGGGACGGTGGCAGTCTGATTAACTATGCCTGGCGCATCAACTTATCGTTTGATAACAACTCCGGTTTACTGAGTGGTGTTATCTCATCATCTGATAGCACTATCGATCTCTCCGGCGTTGATGTAACCCTGTTCTACACGAACATTGCAACCGGGCAGACGCTTACACGCGATGTTGTTACCACCGTTGGCGGAAAATTCACGGATACAGTACCGGACTCTGTTCGTTATAGAGTCGTTGCCAAGGCCCAGATATTCACCCCGATTTGCACAACGGATGATGTTGAGTCCCGGCCATTTGAGTTTATTTACATCATCCCCGGCGCACGGTTTGTTATGCGCATTGATAGCCCTACACGACCAATATTTTACGCCAGAATGGACGAGGTTTTTACTGTTGATTATGGCGATGGGGTAGACAGCAAGGATTACCGCTTTGTCACTGATGAATATAGCCCCGGCATGGCTTACGGGTGGGTTATCGCTACTCGCCCACTTACTGTAGGTACTGATTACACCATCACGGTAAAGCGCAGTGACACTATCAGGTTCTGTAGTAACACTACGCTTACGAGTGGAATGGTATTTAATACACTACGCGAGCTAATCACGGTATCTGGTGGCAGGGCCGATATGACCTATTTCGCCAAGGATTGCACCGGCCTTTACTTGCTTCACGATGGCGTATTTGATTACTTGCCAAATGCGGCCGATTTCAGGTCTTCATTTAATGGTTGCGTGAGTCTGCTGACGCTTCCCGAGGGATTGTTTGATAACTGTATTAACGCTGATTCATTTTTCCAAACCTTCAGGCAATGCACAGCCCTTACTCTACTGCCTAGTGGTCTGTTTGATAAATGCGTGAACGCCACATCATTCCGAGAAACATTCAACGTTTGCAGCGGCCTTATTAGTCTTCCGCCGAGATTGTTTGCAAACCTGAAAAAAGTAGGTGATTTCCAGTTAACGTTCGGCCAGTGCTCATCACTAAAGGCTTTACCGGATGGGCTATTCATGGGGTGCTCGGCGAACCAATCTTTTTACAGCACGTTTAGTAGCTGTAGCAATATTGTCACGATCGCACCTAACGTATTCAAAGGGAACCTGGCAGCACTAACGCTTTACAATACGTTCGCAGGAGCTACGGCGCTTACGGCCATTCCTGATGGATTGTTTGATGATTGTGTGAGTGCATTAAACTTCGAAGGTACTTTCCTTCGTTGTTATGCCCTAAAAGGTATTCCATCTGGATTATTTAAAAATATCGCAGGCGGTTATTTCAGAAACACATTCTATCAGTGTAATGGACTGCTATCTGTACCTGATGGTTTGTTTGAGGGGTTGTCTAGTGCTAACAGTTTCTATCAAACTTTCTTCAACTGTGCATCACTAAAAACGGTAGGGAATCGAGTTTTCAAAGGGTGCTCAACAAATACAGATTTCAGTTATATATTCACGAACTGCGCGGCGCTTGTTTCTGTCGGATTGGATATATTTTCAGGGTGTACGAGCGCCACTACATTCTCTAATGCATTTTCGGGGTGTTCTTTACTGGCAAACATGCCATTATTTACTGACTGCAATAAAGTTACAACATTCGCCTCTTGTTTCCAGGCTTGCCGGTCATTAGCATCAATAACGCCATATGCATTTGATGGAAAGACGCTGTGTAGCACATTTCAGTATGTCTTTTATGGTTGCTCCTCATTAACAACGACGCCACAAGGTGTATTTAGAGGTTGTGCTGCGGCAACATCTTTCTCGTATGCGTTCCAGAATTGTACCGGGTTGACCTCTCTTTCTGGAGATATGTTTGAAGGTTGCATTAAGACAAATGATGTTCAGTATATGTTTGATGGCTGTACGTCCTTACCGTCATTGCCGGTTACACTATTAAACTGGTTTACCGCGCTTCAATCCAATACCGCCCGCATGTTTGGCGGTTGCACAGCATTGACTGGGATTCCCGCAGGATTTTTCGATAAGTGCATAAACTTGACCGTGTTGTCATCTTCTTTCTTGTCTTGTAGAAATTTGACCACCTTGCCAGCGGCAATGTTTAAATACAACGTGAAACTGACAACGGTCAGCGGTATGTTCGCTAGCTGTGATATTCGAAGCATTCCTGTGGATACATTTGCAACTTGTCCTTTAATGATATACTTCGATACATTCCTAAGCGAGAATGTAAACTTTTCAGGAATACCAGAAGATTTATTTGTTAATAACCCTAATGCAATCTCGTTCTCTAACACATTCTACCACACGAACATAACCAGCGTTCCCGCCGGACTGTTCAGGAATAATACGAAAGCAACTAATTTCAACAATACATTCTACTATTGCTTTAGCTTAGCAACGGTAGGTGCTGGTCTATTTAATAATACATCAGCCCAGATAATTACCGGCCTATTCGGTTCCTGTAGGCTTTTGGAGAGTGACTTGAATGTAATATTCAACTTACCAATCTACCCTAAAATTACCAGCGCGAGCACTGCATTCTATAACTGTAATTTAATGAAGGGTAAAGGTCTTGATTTTATTGCGGCGGTACCTGCCGTTACAGCGCCCGGTAATAAAACGAATGCATTCTATCAAACAACCAGTTTAACTGACTATAATCAAATCCCTGCTGCGTGGGGCGGAGGCGGAGCATAATGAAAACTTTTTATAAAATAAAGTCACTAATAGGCTATCAGCAGACTGATGGAGTGTTTCGTGATTACTTAATGCAACTCCGCGATGCTGAGGTCATTGAAATAAATGATGGTGATATCGTAGGTAATAACGTCAGCGATGATTTTTATCGAAGACTTGCCGCCGTTTTCGGTGTCCAACTTGATGAAGATTTAAATCCGATTATAAATATACCCGAGGATTCACAATAATGAATCAGCATTTTTTCCGTATTCCGTTCGCAGAAAGTGGTGACAAGCAGTCTATCCCAAACGAGGTAAACTCAGAGGGTTATGTAAGCTTTCCTGCTGGGTGGGGGGATGATTATCAGCGCGACCTTAAAACCGATCCTCACGCCAAGCCGGTCGGCAGAAAGGAAATGAATGGCATACTTAATGCGATTACCGTCGCGATCCGTCAATACCAGACCACAGGTTTTCCCGAGTTTATAGCAGCAGCCGACAATGGCGGCACCGCCTACCCTTACACAGTGGGAACGGTGGTGCAGTATGCGGGCAAGTTGTATGTCTCGTTGATTGCCAATAACACCTCCGTACCTGGTGCAGATAGTAACTGGCAGGCGTTTATTTATAAACGTGCTGCGCAGGCGGACGCAGATGAAGGCACAGACAACACGCTGATCATCACGCCGCCCGTACTGAAAGCCTCTATAACTAACGCGCTGAAAAATGTCGTAACCGACCTGTCGCCGTATCTGCTACCCGTTGGTGTTATCGTTAATTGGGGCTCTACTGTGCCGCCAGATGGCTGGATCGAGGCTAACGGCCAGGCGTTTGATCGCTCGAAAAACCCTAAGCTGTTTGCCGTTTACCCGTCAGGCCGCGTCCCAGACCTGCGCGGGCGTTTTGTGCGAGGGTGGGCGCATGGTTCCTCTGCCGATCCTGAGCCAGGGAGAGGTATTGGCAGTGAGCAGGCACCGGCAGATCTGGAGCATTATCACTACACTGGCCGCTTGTGGGATGTTGCAGGTCGCAATGATGATATCTGGTTGATCAATCGCCCGGATGACACAACCGGACAGCAATTTGGTTCGTTCGTTATTACCGGGGATTCTGGCTGGTCGCGTCTTGGCTCTTACCCTCAGAGCGGTACCGGCCAATTCAGCGGTACCGGGAATGCGGTCAAGCAAAGCGGGCAGGGTGGAATGCCTGACCCTTATCCTGCAAACACTGCGCTAATGTACATCGTGAAGACTGACGGCGCGGATAATATCGTGCCGGATCCGACCCCGACAAACATTGTCGTCACGCCGTCGGCGCTAACTGTTGGTGTGGGCGCCACGCAGCAGTTTACAGCGCAAGTGTTTCCCGCTGACCTGGCCGCTAAGTTCCCTGTCACATGGACGAGCTCGAATTCTGCAGTCGGTACGATCAGCGCTGCGGGCCTGTTCACCGCAAAAGCGGCAGGGACAACGGACATTATCGCCAGTGTCAGCAGTGGTTTGAGTGTTCGCGTGACTGTGCGCGTAGACGTGCTCTTAACGTCGATTGCCCTGGCTGCAATTCCGAATCAGATCACGGGCAATACTTACACCTTGCAGGTAACTAAAACGCCGTCTAACGCAACGGAGGTTATCAACTACGCTTCGACCGATAACGCAGTTGCTAGCGCGTCAGCAGCTGGTGTGCTGGCTGCCGGTTCTGCGGGTACCGCAACGATCAGCGTAACCGGTGCCGTGTCCGGCAAAACGGCAAGCAGGCCTGTAACAGTTACCGCCGCGCCGGTTGTCGCTGAATGGCTGGCCATCAAAAATAACTTGTCGGAAATTGCCACAGCAGGAACGGCAGCACAAACAGCAGCGCGCAATAACTTGGCGCTTAAGGCGCTGGCCACGAAAGACAGCCTCACGGCGGGGGATGTTGGGGCCGTTCCTCTTGCCGGTGCGGCTATGCCTGCTGGTACCAATCTCAACAACGTGACCACCGCGGGGCAGTATTTTCAGAACATCACCAGTAATGCCACGCTAGCGCTGAATTACCCAGAGGCTGTAGCCGGATCCTTGGAAGTGTTGAAAACCGGCGTTGACACTGTTGGTTGTCGGCAGGTGTACCGGCCATACAACTCAGGGGCGGAATATCAGCGCTACGGATTTGGCAGCCCGTTCGCATGGGGAGCTTGGGGGAAAACCGTCACAGGACTATCGTCAGCGCTGGATTCTAACCGGGAAGATATCGCGGCCACGCCTGCGGCAATTCTTGCGCTGGCCAGCATGATCGGTGGCCTCGGAGATAACTCTCAAATCGATGAAAACGGCTTTTGGCGTCATGCGGCTACCGGCTTCATGATCCAGTGGGGCTTTATTGATGCATCGGGAACAGGAAGCTCAGTAGTAACGCTGCCGCGCCCCTATACAACCAAGCACTTTGTGACGATCCCCTCAGTGATGCGCGGCTCTGCGAGTGATAACTCGATGTGGAACCCTGTTGTTTCAGAGCTGGGCCTGTCATCTGTCAGGATCAGCTACGGATCTGGTGAGTCGAAACTGTACTGGGTATCGATCGGTAAATAGTCACCACAGCCTCGCTATTGCGGGGCTTTTTTTTGGAGAATAACATGTCAGACGGAACCAAAATTTCAGAGTTGCCGATTGCGAAAAACCTCGACCTAGCGAGCGTCGTCCCTGTTGCCAACGGAGGTGTAACCGAAAAAGCCACGGTTAAAGATATCGTGGCCCTTGCTCCTGCGGCCGTAACCCTGCTGACGCCGACAACCAATTTAAACTCGGTCACAACGGCGGGGCTTTATATCGCGCCAGGCGGGGAAACCAGCCAGGGATCGTACAACATGAACTACCCGTTCGGCGTGGGTGCTGGATCTGAAATCCAGTTGAGCGTATCCGTAGACTCTGGCGGGCAGATCACGCAATCGCTGCTATGTTCTTGGACAGCATCTGATCCAGGGCCGTGGGTGCGCGTGCGCAGCGGGTCATCATGGAGCGCATGGACTAGACCTGTAGACACAGGAACCTTTAATTCTAAGGGGGTGCAGCAAGTAAACTACGGTCAATCTGGGTTACAGGTGCATAAGCCGGGCGGGTCAGTAAGCTCTGCATGGTACTACTCGGCACCGGATGGCACGACGAGCAAGCCTAATCCTAAAACTACTCCTACGGCAAACGAGGGGGTGGCATTGGGCCTAACAAACCCTTATTCAAAACCCACACAGGGTGTTTTCGGTGGCGTTGTGTTAGCGGTGGATTCAGACGGCAGGGCGTTTACCAACGTTGACCGGAAAAACCCAGGAACGACAGAAAACCCAGGTGATATAAACTGGCGAGAGCTTGTTTCTGTTCACATTAAAGACCTGGTGGAAATTCCCGATGCTACCGTAGGGACGCAGGTCGAAACCCTCAACAAGATACTGACCGTCATGCGCGCCGCTGGCATGATCAAAATCTAAGGGGCAGTTACAGCCAAGAGGCGAAATCACATCTTGGCTGTAACTCGTTGATAGTGATTAATTATAACGAATCGTTAGAATTAGCAAATCATTCTTTGTTCAGCTTGGATTTTTGCAAAGTGTCAAATTTTTCGTGTAGCGACTTCGGATACAGCGCGGTATAGACCTGCCACAGCGTGTTGAGATTTTTATGCCCGGTCACCTGGGCAACTTCTTCGATACTAAAACCCGCCTCAAACAGTCGGCTGGCTCCCTCCCGGCGCAGATCGTGATAACGGAGGTCTTCAATCCCTAAGCTCTTTCTAACTTTATAAAATGAAACGCTTATTGATTTTGAGTTATATGGAAAAATATATTCAGAGGTTTTAGGCTGTCGCGCCACGATCTCCCACGCCTCTCCCAGTAGCGGTACGGCCATGTGGTTACCAACCTTTTTGCGCGGATCTTTCCGGTCACGAACGAGTACCGACCTTTGTTCGTTATCCACGTCATCCCATCGGATTTTGCAAACCTCACCGACCCTCATGCACGACAGTATGGAGAAATTAAAAATATCGGTGAACGGTATCCGAGATTGCGCGTACCCCTCTCTTTTAGTAAGCGCCTCAGTGATGCGCTCTATTTCATCCGCCTCAGGCCTACGGGTGCGCCGTTGCGACTTTGAGATTAGCCCCATATTGTTGAGCATTGGCCGCGCGGTGCTGACTGGGTTATCTGTGTACTCGATCCCATAGATTGGTTTTGCAGACGAAAGAACGGTGCCGAGATAGCTTAAATCGTGAGATATCGTGGCCGGACTCAAACCCTTTGAGGCGCGGTATCTGCAATGTTCGATGATATCGCTAGATTGGAGGCTTGATAGGGGGATCGACGCAACGTCGCAACTGAGTAAGGTGTTGAGAACGAATAGCTTGTCTTTTCCTGACCGCTGGCCAGTGCCTGGATCAGCTAGATATTTTTGAATGAGTTCACCTACAGTCATTTCTGAGGAGGAGTTTTCTTTAGGCACTCCGTTTTTTTCTATCTCGGCGACTCGATTTGTCCCCCACGTTTTAGCTAGTGACTGCTTGCTAAAAGTGCGGTTCTCTCTATAAAGGTATTTTCCCTTTTCTTTAACGCCAACAGTACAGCGGTACCTAGCCGTGCCATCTGCCTTGAGTCTTTTTTCAATGCTAAAGTAAGCCATTACTCCCACCTTATAAGCTTTTAGGGGAATCCAGGGGTTCCGAGGGGTGCTGATTGGGGTGCTGATGGTCGTAAAATACATTGAAAGGTCTAGAAATGCATTAAAATAGCAATTTATTATTATACGCTTAGCTGGCATCTCGTCTGGGATGAGGCGGATTGCCTGGGTTTTCATACACCCATGCAATCCGATGGTACACCGGATAACCATTCGATAAAACCGCGTTGAGGGACGCGCCTAGGGTTGCCATGTCACAAATGTCGCGTAAGCTAGAACAAACTGAAACCGGTTACCCTTTCTCATTAAGGAGAGCAAATGAAGCAAATCGTTTATGTCGCCAGCCCGGAGAGCCAGCAGATCCACGTATGGCAGTTAGACGACAAGGGCGCACTGGCACTGCTACAAACGGTCGAGGTGGCGGGGCAGGTACAGCCGATGGCGATCCATCCGGATAACACCCATCTGTATGTTGGGGTACGCCCGGCGTTTGGCATTGTCAGCTACCGTATCGCGGAAGATGGCACGTTGCATGAGGCAGGGATGGCACCTTTGCCAGGCAGCCCAACCCATATTTCCACCGATTTGCAGGGGCGTTATCTGTTCTCGGCGTCTTACAGCGGCAACTGTGCCAGCATCAGCCCGATTGGCCATGATGGCGTAGTGCTGGCGCCTACCCAGCAGATCGATGGCCTGACCGCGCCGCATTCGGCCAATATTGACCCTACCAATCAATTGCTGCTGGTGCCGTGCTTGAAAGAGGACCGCATCCGCCTGTTTAATCTGAGCCAGCAGGGCCAACTGACGCCACACGGCCAAGAAGCCGTAGCGACGGCAAGCGGAGCAGGCCCGCGCCATATGGCATTCCATGGCAACGATAAATTTGCTTACTGCGTTAATGAATTGGATGGCACGGTGGACGTATTCGCCATCGAAGCCAACGGTGGCAAATATACGCTGGTGCAAAGCCTGGACATGATGCCTGCCGATTTCACCGGCACCCGTTGGGCGGCGGATATCCACCTCACGCCAAACGGCCGTTTCCTGTATACCAGCGATCGCACCGCCAGCATTCTGACCGTATTCAGCGTCTCGGAAGACGGCGGCAAGATTGCGGTGGTTGGCCACCATGCCACAGAAGAACAGCCGCGTGGTTTCAATATCGATCACAGCGGTCGCTTCGTGATTGCGGCAGGGCAGAAATCTGGCCATATCGGTGTGTATCAGATTGACCAAGACAGCGGTGAGCTGACGGACGTGGCGCGTTACCCGGTGGGTAAAGGCCCAATGTGGGTGAGCGTGCTGGCAAAATAGTGGGTTAAAAAATGGGGCGAAGCGCTTCGCCCCTCAAGGTTTCTCAGCTGTATTTTACCGTCAACGTCGCTTTGCCAAGGCTATGGAAGTGGATGTTAAAACCGACCATTGCGCCGCTCGCCTCTGCGTCCACTGGAATGCTTTCCACGTCCAACGCATGCACGGTGAACTGATAACGATGGCTTTCCCCCTGCGGCGGAGCCGCGCCACCGTAACCGGCCTTACCGAAATCGGTACGGGTCTGCACTGCGCCAGCAGGTAGCCCCGGTTTGCCGGAACCCGCACCTTGCGGCAGTTCATGCACGTTTGCCGGGATATTGGCGACCACCCAGTGCCACCAGCCGGAGCCGGTAGGGGCATCGGGATCGTAAACCGTGATGGCAAAGCTCTTGGTGCCCGCAGGTGCATCTTCCCAGGCCAGATGAGGGGAGAGGTTGTCCCCGTGGTAGCCCATGCCGTTAAATACCTGCCGTTCAGGCATTTTTGCGCCGTCTTGCAGATCGTTGCTGTACAAACGAAAAGCCATAATGACTCCCAGTTGTCTGAAATACCGAACCCCTAAGCTAGATCGGTTTGCCGGCACAGTACAACCTTAAAACCGTTACTCCACCGCCGCGGCGATCGCTGCCGTTAGCCGGGTGAGCTGTTCTGGCGTGATGACATAAGGCGGCATCAGGTAAATCAGTTTACCGAAGGGCCGGATCCACACGCCGCGTTCGACAAATCCGCGTTGCAGCAACGCCACATCCACCGGCTGATGCATTTCCACCACGCCAATTGCCCCAAGCACCCGCACGTCGGCCACTTTGGGTGAAACTACCAGCGGTAAGAGCTGCTGTTTAAGCTGTGCTTCAATGGCGGCGACCTGATGTTGCCAGCGATTTTCCTCCAGCAAGGACAGGCTGGCGCAGGCGACGGCACAGGCCAGCGGGTTACCCATAAAGGTTGGACCATGCATAAAGCAGCCTGCGGCCCCATTACTGATCGTTTCTGCAATGTGGCGCGTGGTCAGGGTGGCGGAAAGGGTCATATAGCCACCGGTTAGCGCTTTGCCCAGGCAGAGAATATCCGGCACCACGTCGGCATGTTCACAGGCAAACAGTTTGCCGGTGCGGCCAAAACCGGTGGCGATCTCGTCGGCGATCAGCAGGATCTGGTAGCGATCGCAAAGTTCCCGCACGCGTTGCAGATAGGTTGGATGATAGATGCGCATCCCACCGGCTCCTTGCACCACCGGCTCCAGGATCACGGCGGCAATTTCCCCGGCGTGCTGCTCCAGTAATTCGGCAAACGGAACAATGTCCTGTTCGTCCCAAGGCTGGTCAAAACGGCACTGCGGCGCGGTGGCAAACAGGTGGGTGGCCAAATAGCCCTGATACAGACTGTGCATGGAGTTGTCCGGATCGCAGACCGACATTGCGCCAAAGGTATCACCATGATAGCCGTGGCGTAAGGTCAGGATGCGCTGCCGCCGTTCGCCACGGGCCTGCCAATATTGCAGCGCCATTTTTAACGCCACTTCAACCGCCACCGAGCCAGAATCTGCCAGGAATACGCACTGCAAAGCTTCCGGCGTCATCGCTACCAGCTTGCGGCACAGTTCAATAGCGGCGGGATGAGTGATGCCGCCGAACATCACGTGCGACATTTTCTCCAACTGCTGCACGGCTGCCTGATTCAGGTGCGGATGATTGTAACCGTGGATCGCCGCCCACCAGGAAGACATGCCATCCACCAGCAGGCGGCCATCGTCCAGTTGCAGCTCGACGCCGCTGGCGGACACCACCGGATAGCAAGGCAAGGGTTGGGTCATGGAGGTGTAAGGATGCCAGATGTGGCGTCGATCGAATTCAATATCGCAGGGAGAAACAGACATTAATCGTAAACCAAATTTTAATAGAATGGTTGACAGTATAATCGCAAACTCTACACTGACGACACTTTTTTCCCTTTTGGAGACGCCGTAAATGGCCGATCGCATTCACTGGACAGTGGGGCAAGCCCAGGCCCTGTTTGATAAACCCTTACTCGAACTGCTGTTCGAAGCACAGACCATTCATCGCCAACATTTTGATCCGCAACAGGTGCAGGTCAGCACGCTGCTGTCGATCAAAACCGGTGCCTGCCCGGAAGACTGTAAGTACTGCCCGCAAAGCTCGCGCTATAAAACTGGCCTGGAATCCGAACGGCTGATGCAGGTGGAACAGGTGCTGGAATCGGCGCGCAAGGCTAAAGCGGCCGGTTCGAGCCGTTTCTGTATGGGGGCTGCCTGGAAAAACCCGCACGAGCGCGATATGCCTTATCTGCAACAGATGGTGCAGGGCGTCAAGGCTATGGGGATGGAAACCTGCATGACGTTGGGCACGCTGGATGGTGCGCAGGCGGAACGGCTGGCCGAAGCGGGGCTGGATTATTACAACCATAACCTGGACACCTCGCCGGAATTCTACGGCAACATCATCACTACCCGCAGCTATCAGGAACGCCTGGATACCTTGGATAAGGTGCGTAACGCCGGGATCAAAGTCTGCTCCGGTGGGATTGTCGGGCTGGGCGAAACGGTACGTGATCGCGCTGGGCTGTTGGTGCAATTGGCCAATCTGCCCAAGCCGCCGGAGAGCGTGCCGATCAATATGCTGGTGAAGGTGAAAGGTACGCCATTGGCCGATAATGACGACGTCGATCCGTTCGACTTTATCCGCACCATTGCCATTGCCCGCATCATGATGCCAACGTCCTACGTCCGCCTTTCGGCAGGCCGTGAACAGATGAGCGAGCAGACTCAGGCGATGTGCTTTATGGCCGGAGCCAACTCCATCTTCTATGGCTGCAAGCTGTTAACCACGCCCAACCCGGAAGAGGACAAGGATCTGCAACTGTTCCGCAAGCTGGGCCTGAATCCGCAGCAAACCGCCACCGAACAGGGCGACAATCAGCAACAGCAGGTGCTGACCGAGCAGTTGCTGCACGCCGATACCGCCGAATTCTACAACGCGGCGCTGTAATGAGCTGGCAGCAACGGATCGAACAGGCGCTGGAGGAGCGGCGAGGAGCCGCTGCTTATCGGCAACGTCAAGTGAATCAAGGCGGTAATGGCCGTTATCTGCAGCTTGACGGCCAGCGCTATGTGAATTTTTCCGGCAACGACTATCTGGGCCTGAGCCAACATCCTGAGGTGATCGCCGCCTGGCAGCAGGGGGCACAGCGCTATGGTGTTGGCAGCGGTGGTTCTGGCCACGTCACCGGTTTTTGCCATGCTCATCATGAGCTGGAGCAGCAACTGGCGGAGTGGCTCGGTTACCCGCGAGCGTTGCTGTTTATCTCCGGCTATGCGGCCAATCAGGCATTGTTGGCTGCCCTGATGCAGGCCGACGATCGCATTCTGGCGGATAAGCTCAGCCACGCCTCTATATTGGAAGCGGCCACTTACTCACCGGCGCAACTGCGGCGTTTTCGCCATAACCAGCCCCAGGCATTGGCCACCTTGCTGCAAAAAGAGTGTGCAGGCCAACAGTTGGCGATCACCGAAGGGGTGTTCAGCATGGACGGTGATAGCGCACCGCTGGCCGAACTACATCGGTTGACGCAGCAGGCAGGTGCCTGGCTGATGGTGGATGATGCGCACGGGATTGGTGTTCGTGGCGAGCAAGGGCGCGGCAGTTGCTGGCAGCAAGGTGTACGCCCGGAGGTGTTGGTCGTCACCTTTGGCAAAGCATTCGGCGTCAGCGGTGCGGCGATCCTCTGCGATGAACCGTTGGCTGAGTATCTGCTGCAATTCGCCCGTCATCTGATTTACAGCACCGCGATGCCGCCCGCTCAAGCCTGTGCCTTGCAAGCGGCCTTAAGCTGTATTCAGCAAGGGGATGAATTACGTAGTCGGCTGCAAAAACACATTCAGCATTTTCGTGCCGGAGTGGCGGGTCTGCCGTTAACGCTAACCGCGTCAGATACCGCTATCCAACCGTTGTTGGTGGGGGATAACCAACAGGCGCTGGATTTGGCGCAGCGCCTGCGAGAGCAGGGGTTGTGGGTCAGCGCCATCCGTCCACCGACGGTACCACCGGGGGGGGCACGGTTACGCATTACGCTCACTGCGGCACACCAGCCACAGGATATCGATCGCTTGCTGGAGGTATTGCATGACGTCTGCCATTGATACGGTGAACAAGCAGGCGGTGGCGGCGGCCTTCAGCCGGGCAGCGGCGAGCTACGATACCGCAGCGGTACTGCAACGGGAGGTTGGTGAACGCTTACTGGGGATGGGGCTGTCTCATCCAGGCCAACAGGTATTGGATGCCGGTTGCGGCACGGGCTATTTCAGCCGTCGTTGGCGCGAGCTGGGCAAGCAGGTCAGCGCGCTGGATCTGGCTCCGGGCATGCTGGCTTTTGCCCGCCAGCAGCAAGCGGCGGATCGCTATCTGCTGGGGGATATCGAGCACATCCCTTTGCCGACCGCCTCGGTGGATATCTGTTTTAGCAGCCTGGTGGTGCAGTGGTGCAGCGACCTGCCTCTTGCGTTGGCAGAGTTGTATCGGGTGACGCGGCCCGGTGGACTGATCCTGTTTTCTACTTTGGCTGAAGGGGCTTTACACGAGTTAGGCGACGCCTGGCAGCAAGTCGATGGTGAGCGTCATGTTAATGACTTCCTGCCGCCAGCTCACATCGCCGCCGCCTGTCATCCCTACCGGCACCAGCTTACGGCAGATTGGCAAACGCTTAATTATCCCGACGTGATGACGCTGATGCGATCGCTAAAGGGCATCGGTGCGACTCACCTGCATCAAGGGCGCGAGGCTGGCCTGCTTTCACGCCAAAGGCTTGCCGCGTTGCAGGCTGCTTATCCTTGCCGGGACGGGCAGTTTCCTCTCAGTTATCATCTGGCTTATGGAGTGATTTATCGTGATTAAGCGCTGGTTCGTCACCGGAACCGACACCGAAGTGGGCAAAACCGTGGCCAGCAGTGCCTTGCTCCAGGCCGCACGCGCGGCAGGATGGCGCTGTGCTGGCTATAAACCGGTAGCGTCAGGCAGTGAGATGACCGATGAAGGGTTACGTAACAGCGATGCGTTGGCACTGCAGAGAAACAGCAGCGTAGCGCTGGATTACGCCGTAGTGAACCCTTATACCTTTGCAGAACCGACCTCGCCGCATATCGTCAGCCAGGCCGAAGGGCGGCCCATCTCGCTAACACGGCTTTCCACCGGTTTACGTCATCTTGAGCAACGTGCAGACTGGCTTTTAGTCGAGGGCGCAGGCGGGTGGTTTACGCCGCTTTCTGAGCATGAAACCTTTGCCGACTGGGTGCAGCAGGAGCAACTGCCGGTGATCCTGGTGGTGGGCATCAAGCTGGGCTGCATCAATCATGCTCTATTGACTGCGCTGGCGATCCAACAGTCAGGTCTGACCCTGGCAGGCTGGATCGCCAATGACGTCACTCCGCCGGGAAAACGACATCAAGAGTACCTTGCCACTCTTTGCCGCCTATTGCCCGCGCCCCTGTTGGGCAAGATCCCACATTTACCGCAGGTAGAGCAGCAGGCATTGGGACAGTATCTCGATTTAACCAGGTTGAACTCTTAACCTGATGGCCCACGGAGGGGCCAGAATCAGTCCGTCAGATAGGCATCAATCAGCCCCTCATCCAACTGCCCCAGCGTGCCATTGGCCACGTTACGGCCTTTATCCATCAGACAGAAGCGGTCAGCCAGATGGCGGGCAAAGGGGAGTTGGTGCTCAACCAGCAAAATGGTCATGCCCAGCTCCTGATTTAGCTTACGGAGCACCAGGCCGATCTCCGTCGCCAGGGAAGGTGACATACCGGCGGTGGGTTCATCCAGGATCAGCAGTTCCGGTTCCAGCATCAGAGCGCGGCCTAAGGCCAACTGCTGTTGCTCACTTTGGCACAGGTCGCCCGCACGGCGCATACGCATCGCCTGCAGCCGGGGGAACAGATTGTAAATGATGGGGGGCATACGGCGGACCTTGCCACGCCCGGCCAGCAAGGCTACCTGCAGGTTCTCTTCTACGCTCAGTTGGGAAAAAATTTGGCGCCCTTGTGGCACGTAACCAATGCCCAGTAATGCCCGGTTTTCTACCGGCTGTGGCAACAGGTTTTGCGGTGGCTCATCCGCCAACTGCCAGGTCATACTGCCGCTGACGATCGGCAGGTGTCCCATGATGCAATTGATCAGCGTAGTTTTGCCCACCCCATTACGGCCAAGCAACAGGGTGCATTGCCCACGAGGCAACTCAAGGCTGACATCCCACAGCGTATGCTGTTGCCCATAATATTGGTTAACCGCCCGTAAGCTTAACATTTGGCATCTCCTCCAAGACCGATATTCACGTATGGATAACGTTGACCGCAGCAAGCGGTGTCTCTCCCGGGTGTGGCAAATGCTGTGCTGATTACCCTAATCGCGGCTCAGGCTAAAAAATTGGAAAATGGCGGCTACCGGTCGTTTGGCGGCTCTAGGGGGGCTTTTTGGTATGCAATGAACTTTTTCGCCGAAGATAACCGAGCTGGCTCCGGCCGGTTTTAGCCAGAATGTGCCGGTTCTTCTGCAAGTAACGCCCCGAAACAGGAAATGCAATTCCCAGGCCATCACGCGTTGCGCAACAAAAAAGGCGGTTTGTTATTGCTTTGTTAACTGATTTTGTCCAGTGCTCAGAGGGCTCTGCCAAGGCCAGAAGGTTAACCTGGGCGTTTTTTGCACCGTTACCGTGCGGCATGGCAAGCTGTTGGTGCAAGCCCTAAAGGTTGTTGCCGCAACTTGCAACCCCTGGCAAGCGAAATAGGTAAAAGAAGAATTTTGTTATCACGGCTTTTAGCATTAATCGGCATAACCAAAGCGATAATATTGTCAAAAAATAACTAAAAAACCGGCTCCGTTGACGTTTCATCGGGAAAAGCGTTCTTTCCGCAACTCCCGCCCCCCGTGGGGTAGTGAGAGTTATCCACTATTCCTGTGGATAACCTTGTGCATTATACTTAGAAAAGCGGTGTGAACAGAGAGCGGGCGCGGGTTGTGTGCAGGTTGTCCGCATTCTCGTCTTTTTATTAAATATATTTAATATCAATAAGTTAATTAAAATCAAGCCAGCGGATACCGTTAACGTACCAATGGGCGATTTTTTAGCGTATTGACGGCCAAAAGTTAATTCGTGACGCAATCTGGGGATAACAGGGTGATTGACAATAAAAATGTCATGGTATTGTCACCTTGCCGGTGCGTTCGCGCCCCGTTAACGGACGCAATAGCGTAAATCCGCTTGAAGCTGGTTTTATATCCAGTATCATGGGCACTGGCGGAAATCTTCCGGTCTTTCCATAATTAGGCCGCTACCGTCTGGCCGCAAACCTGAAAGATGATGGGGATATGAGCAAACATTTCAAACTGCATTCCGAATTCAAACCGGCCGGCGATCAGCCGCAAGCCATCCAAAAGCTGGAAGAGGGCCTGGAAGACGGCCTGGCGCACCAAACGCTGCTGGGCGTGACCGGCTCGGGTAAAACCTTTACCATCGCCAATGTGATCGCCGATCTCAACCGGCCCACCATGGTGCTGGCGCCCAACAAGACCCTGGCGGCGCAGCTGTATGGCGAGATGAAAGAGTTCTTTCCCGAGAATGCGGTGGAATATTTTGTCTCCTACTACGATTACTACCAGCCAGAAGCCTATGTGCCTAGCTCCGATACCTTTATCGAGAAAGACGCCTCGGTCAACGAACATATCGAGCAGATGCGCCTGTCGGCCACCAAAGCGCTGCTGGAGCGGCGTGACGTAGTGGTGGTGGCTTCGGTTTCCGCGATCTACGGCCTGGGCGATCCGGATTTGTACCTGAAAATGATGCTGCACCTGACCAAGGGCATGATCATCGATCAGCGTTCGATCCTGCGCCGTCTGGCCGAGCTGCAATATACCCGCAACGATCAGGCTTTCCAACGCGCCACCTTCCGCGTGCGTGGCGAAGTGATCGACATTTTCCCGGCAGAATCGGACGAGTTGGCGCTGCGCGTTGAGCTGTTCGACGAAGAGGTCGAACGCCTGTCGCTGTTCGATCCGCTAACCGGCCAGATTGAGCAGGTGGTGCCACGCTTTACCATCTACCCCAAATCTCACTACGTTACCCCGCGTGAACGTATCGTGCAGGCGATGGAAGAGATCAAGGTAGAACTGGCCCAGCGGCGTAAAGTGCTGCTGGAAAACAACAAGCTGTTGGAAGAACAGCGTTTGACGCAGCGTACCCAGTTCGATCTGGAAATGATGAACGAGCTGGGTTACTGCTCCGGTATCGAAAACTACTCGCGCTATCTTTCCGGGCGCGGTGAGGGCGAGCCACCGCCAACCCTGTTCGACTACCTGCCCGCAGACGGATTACTGGTAGTGGATGAATCCCACGTCACCATCCCGCAGATCGGCGGCATGTTCAAAGGCGATCGCTCGCGTAAAGAGACGCTGGTGGAGTACGGCTTCCGTCTGCCTTCGGCGCTGGATAACCGGCCGATGCGTTTTGAAGAGTTTGCCGCTGCGGCACCGCAGACCATCTACGTGTCCGCCACGCCGGGCAAATATGAGCTGGAGAAATCCGGCGGCGATATTATCGATCAGGTGGTGCGCCCGACCGGCCTGCTGGATCCGATCGTGGAAGTGCGCCCGGTGACCACTCAGGTGGACGATCTGCTTTCCGAGATCCGCAAGCGTGTGGCCATCAACGAGCGCGTACTGGTCACCACGTTGACCAAGCGTATGGCAGAAGACCTGACGGAATACCTGGAAGAGCACGGGGAGCGGGTGCGTTATCTGCACTCGGACATCGATACGGTAGAACGTGTCGAAATCATCCGTGATTTGCGCCTGGGGGAATTTGACGTGCTGGTGGGTATTAACCTGTTAAGGGAAGGCCTGGACATGCCAGAGGTATCGCTGGTGGCGATCCTGGACGCGGACAAGGAAGGGTTCCTGCGTTCTGAGCGCTCACTGATCCAGACCATTGGCCGAGCGGCGCGTAACCTCAACGGTAAAGCGATCCTGTATGGTGACAGGATCACCGATTCAATGGCCAAGGCAATCGGCGAAACCGAACGCCGCCGCGCCAAGCAGCAGGCGCATAACGAAGCCAACGGTATCGTACCTCAGGGTCTGAACAAGAAGGTTTCGGATATTCTGCAACTTGGGCAACCAAGCAGCCGTGGCAAGCACAAAGGGAAGGGCAAAGCGGCAGAGAGCGCGGCGCAATACAAACTGCTCACCCCCAAAGCGCTGGAGCAAAAAATCCAGGAATTGGAGGCACAGATGTATTCTCATGCGCAGAATCTGGAGTTCGAACAGGCCGCTGCGGTGCGTGATGAAATCCACCAACTGCGCGAGCAGTTTATCGCGCTATCATAGTGAACCCAAGGGGCGTGGTATGCGCGCCCCGGTAAATTTTCTTGCCGTACGCCCGTTTGCTGATTAAGGTGTGCGCCCCAAGTATTGAGACGAGTAGCCGCCATGACCGCAACCCCATCCCCATCCAAAGACCCGTTACACGGTATTACGCTGGAGCAACTGCTGAACAAGCTGGTAGCCCAATATGGCTGGAACGGGCTGGCAGAGCGTATTCGCATCAACTGCTTCAGCAGCGATCCGAGCATCAAATCCAGCCTCAAGTTCTTGCGCCGCACCCCGTGGGCACGCAAGCAGGTGGAAGATCTCTACATCGACAGCGTTAGCGATAATCCTTGGTTCCGTGGTCAAGATTAATCGCGGCTAGCTAGCTGCACCAACGCGGTATCCAGCGCCTGGCGTAATAGCAGGCGATCGTGGCGATACGGGATATCGCTGGCTTCCAGCGGTTGTTGCACCACAATGCGATCCTGCATGGCGCTGGTATCCACCGCCGGGCCAACGATCACTGCATCAATCATTTTACGGCCGATCTTCTCTTCCATCAGCGCCAGTTTGTCTTGCAGCGTCAGTGCGGCTGCCGCGACGCTCAGTTCGCGGCCCAGATTACCGATATACACCATATTGGCGCTGCTGCGTCGCAGGGCCTGAGTCAGATCCTCAAGCAGCAACAGTGGCATCAGGCTGGTAAGAAAACTGCCTGGCCCGATCAGGATCAGATCGGCCTGCGCGATCGCCTCAACCGCTTCACGGGTGGCGTGTACCGGCGGCGAGAGCATCAGCTCTTGTGGCATGATCCTTAGCTGATCGATATTCACTTCGCCGTAGACCTGGTGCCCCTCATGATCGTGGGCCATCAGATCGACCGGCTGTTCCGACATCGGGATCAGCGCCGCGTCGATCTTCAGCAGACTACGCACCAGATTGATCGCCTCCAGCGGGCGCACGCTCAGATGATCCAAGGCTTTCAGCATCAGATTCCCCAGGTTATGCCCCGCCAGCTCCCCATTGCCGCTAAAACGGTATTCAAACATCGCTGAGGCGACGCTAGGCTCGGTAATCAGCTGATTGAGGCAATTACGGGTGTCACCCCAGGCAATGCCGCCTTCAGAACGGCGGATGCGGCCGGTAGAACCGCCGTTATCGGTGGTGGTGACAATGCCGGTCAGGCGAGAACCCAACGACGACAGCGAAGACATCACACGGCCAAGGCCGTGACCACCACCTAATGCCACGACGCGATCAAGATCGGCCAGGGTACGGTTGCGCATAAAATTCCTTAACTCAGGGTAGGTAGACTGCCTGCATAAAGTAGCGGATTTGGCACAAAAACGCGATAAAGAGTGCGATTTGCGTGATTCTGGTCAATTCGCTGGCATAACGGTTGTTTATTATGGTTATCCAGACCTGAGAGGGTGAAAAATCGCTGTATACACAAGTATATAGCGTGAATCCACATTGGCTATCGCGGCTGTTTAGCGCTAGAATTCTCGGGAAAACCACGGTTTCGTTCCGGCTACTTGAGGTAGCGGGAATGGGATCAAAACTCCTAGCCTTGGTACCTACGTTGTTCTTTGGAGCGATAGGGTATCCTGGCCGTGGCGAAGTCAGCCACCAGGGTGCAGAGTGGAAACGCTCGCATCTCCCGTATTTGGAAGGTGTTACAGGTGCCGCAACTTATTGATGCTTTTGAGCGCAAATTCTACTATTTGCGCCTATCGATCACCGACGTGTGTAACTTTCGTTGCACCTACTGTCTGCCGGATGGCTATAAACCGAGCGGCAGCCCCAAGACCTTCCTCTCTCTGGATGAAATTCGGCGCGTCAGCCGTGCCTTTGCCGAACTGGGTACCGAAAAGGTACGCCTGACCGGCGGTGAGCCTTCTTTACGCCGCGATTTTACCGACATCATTGCCGCTGTGCGCGAAAACCCGGCGATCCGAACCCTGGCTGTGACCACCAACGGCTATCGCCTGGCACGTGATGTGGCCAGTTGGCGTGATGCGGGCCTAACGGCGATTAACGTCAGCGTAGATAGCCTTGACGCACGCCAGTTTCATGCCATCACCGGCCAGGACAAGTTCCGCCAGGTGATGGAGGGCATCGATGCCGCCTTTACCGCCGGTTACAGCAAGGTGAAGGTGAATGCAGTGCTGATGCGTGATGTCAATCACCAGCAATTGGGCAGCTTCCTTAACTGGATCAAGGATCGGCCAATCCAACTGCGGTTTATCGAACTGATGGAAACCGGTGATGGCAGCGATCTGTTCCGCAAGCACCATGTGTCTGGCGAAGTGATCCGCCTGCAGTTGGAGCAGCAGGGTTGGCAGCGCCAAGTCCGTGGCCGCAGTGATGGCCCGGCGCAGGTATTCAGCCACCCGGATTATCAGGGCGAGATAGGGCTGATCATGCCGTACGAAAAAGATTTCTGTGCCAGTTGCAACCGCCTGCGGGTTTCCGCCATTGGCAATCTGCATCTGTGCCTGTTTGGTGAGCAAGGGATTACCCTGCGCGATCTGCTGGCGGATGACGGCCAGTTGGAACAGCTGAAAATGCGCATTCAAAGCGGGCTGCAAACCAAAAAGCAAACCCACTTCCTGCATCAGGGCAATAGCGGTCTCACGCAGAACCTTTCGTTTATCGGCGGTTGATACGATTTCCTGTAGCAATGGGGAACGTCAGATGATGAATACGAGCTCGAACGGTCCCCCTCTCACTAAAGGAGAGGGTGAGGGGCCATCGACAATCAGGAGCACAACACACAATGAGCCAAACCAGCAGTGAATTTATTGCGGCCAAGATTGCCATTCTGACCGTTTCGGATCGCCGCACTGAAGCGGACGATACCTCCGGACAATATCTTCAAGAAGCCGTGCAGGAAACCGGCCATCAGGTGGTGGCGCGCGCCTTGGTCAAAGACAATATTTATCAGATCCGTGCGCAGGTTTCCGCATGGATTGCCAGCGATGACGTGCAGGCCGTGTTGATTAACGGCGGCACCGGCTTTACCTCCGGGGACAATACGCCAGAAGCGCTATTGCCGCTGTTTGACCGCGAAGTGGAAGGGTTCGGCGAACTGTTCCGCATGGTGTCATACGAAGAGATCGGTACCGCGACCATCCAGTCCCGCGCTTTGGCCGGTATTGCCAATCAGACGGTGATCTTCGCCATGCCGGGCTCCACCCGCGCCTGTCGTACCGCCTGGGAACGTATTATTGAAGAGCAGTTGGACGCGCGCCATCGCCCGTGCAACTTCTTACCCCATTTAAAGAAATAATCTATGACGCAGCTAACCCACATTAACGCCGCTGGCGAGGCCCATATGGTCGATGTCTCTGCCAAAGCGGAGACGGTACGTGAAGCCCGTGCCGAGGCTTTTGTAGAAATGCAGGCGGCAACGCTGGCGATGATTATCGACGGCAGCCACCATAAAGGCGACGTATTCGCCACGGCGCGTATTGCCGGAATTCAAGCGGCGAAGCGCACTTGGGAACTGATCCCTCTTTGCCATCCGTTGATGTTAAGCAAGGTGGAAGTACAGCTCGAAGCGCAACCGGAATTTAACCGCGTGCGTATCGAAACCTGCTGCCGTTTGACCGGTAAAACCGGGGTTGAAATGGAGGCGTTGACTGCCGCTTCGGTGGCAGCGCTCACCATCTACGACATGTGCAAAGCGGTGCAGAAAGATATGGTAATTGGCCCGGTGCGGCTGCTGGCAAAAAGCGGCGGCAAGTCCGGTGATTTTAAGGTGGAATCATGATCACTATTCTGTTTTTCGCGCAGGTGCGTGAACTGGTCGGTACCAATATGCTGAGCCTGCCGGCGCAGTACCTTACGGTTGAAGAGCTGCGTAAATCGCTGTGCGAGCGTGGCGATCGTTGGGCGCTGGCGCTGGAGCCTGGTAAATTGCTGACGGCGGTCAATCAATCCCTGGTGGCCGCAGAGCATCCGCTGCAAGCCGGTGATGAAGTGGCTTTCTTTCCACCGGTAACCGGAGGTTAACAGTGGAAAATACTCGTATCCGTGTTGGCCAGGCAACCTTTAGCGTAGGTGAAGAATACCAGTGGCTGGCACAGTGTGATGATGACGGCGCAGTGGTGACTTTTACCGGCAAGGTACGCAATCACAATCTGGGGGATGACGTCAGCGCGCTGTCGTTGGAGCATTACCCTGGCATGACTGAAAAAGCCCTTGAAGAGATCGTTGCACAAGCGCGGGCCCGTTGGCCATTGCAGCGGGCAACGGTGATCCATCGCATCGGTGATCTTTTCCCTGGTGATGAAATTGTGTTTGTCGGCGTGACCAGCGCTCATCGCAACATGGCCTTCGAGGCGGCACAATTTATTATGGATTACCTGAAAACCCGAGCGCCCTTCTGGAAACGTGAGGCGACCGGGCAGGGGGAGCGCTGGGTAGAGGCCCGCGATACGGATAAACAAGCCGCCAAGCGGTGGTAAATCGCGCCTCAACAGCGGAAATAAATCAATACCTTTGTCCGTTTCGCGCGGTGTTTTCTGTGGTACGCTTATTATTGGCAGGGGAAGTTCCCCGAAACTTGGCTCACATGTAAAAGGTAACCGTCATGGACCGATATCCACGTAATGGTTCGATCGTTGAACGTGCCAACAGCGGCATTCAGGCTTATATGGCGCAGGTGTATGGCTGGATGACCTGTGGCTTGCTGTTGACCGCATTTGTTTCCTGGTATGCAGCGCATACGCCTGCGATCATCAACTTTATTTTCTCTAGCCAGATCACCTTCTTTGGGCTGATTATCCTGCAGTTGGGCCTGGTGTTTGTGATTTCCGGCATGGTTAACCGCCTGAGCGGCACCATGGCCACTGGGCTATTTATGCTCTACTCGGCGCTGACCGGGTTAACGCTATCGAGCATCTTCATTGCCTACACCTATAGTTCGATCGCCAGCACCTTCGTGGTCACTGCGGGGATGTTCGGTGCGATGAGCCTGTACGGCTACACCACCAAACGCGATTTGAGCGGTTTCGGCAGCATGCTGTTTATGGGGCTGATTGGTATTGTGCTGGCGTCACTGGTGAACATCTGGCTGAAAAGCCCGGCGCTGATGTGGGCAATCACCTATATCGGCGTGCTGGTATTTGTGGGCCTGACGGCGTATGACACCCAGAAACTGAAAGCAATGGGTGAACAGCTGAATGCCGATGATAAAGACAGCTTCCGCAAATACGCCATCGTTGGCGCATTAACGCTGTATCTCGACTTTATCAACCTGTTCCTGATGCTGTTGCGTATCTTCGGCAACCGTCGCTAATACGCTAGCTCAGCAATAAATATCTGGCCCCGTTTTAACACGGGGCTTTTTTATAGGATTTTTCTGTCTTCTGGTTGAAAATTATCACCTTGACATCTATAAGGTTTTTTTTGTTTAATATCCGATGGATAGGGAGGGTAAAAGTCATATATGTCTTTTACTTAGGATGATAATAATATGGATTGTGAAAAACCATCATGGATAAGACCGAATTAAGTCAAAAATGGAAGGATCGTTTTGCTCTGTTTGATAGCGCCGGTGGGGATATTAACTCTCCGCAATATAAAAGCGCGATTAAAAACATGAAGTTCTTAGGCCGCATTAAATATGTATTTAATTTTTATGCTTTTTTCTTTGGCATTATTTATTTCTGCATACTTGGCTTATGGAAAAAAGGGTTAGTGATGTTCGGCGCGATTTTGGCGTTCAACGTGATCATTATAATTGTTGAATCCGCGACCGGAATGGATCTAGATGCGCTGGCCCGTGGTGTGAATATAGGTTATGCAGGTTCTTGTGCCACGATTGCCAACTATGCTTATTACCTCAAAGAAGTCAAAGGGTTGGATAGTTGGAACCCGTTAGAAGGTTTTACCAAGAAATCGTCGGCAAAGATCGCAGCAATGTAAGTGGAATATTTAAGGGCAATAAACTGTATTGCCCTTAACATGATAATGTAATCTTAGCTGCCGTTCATACTTACCGCTATTGCAATCAGATAGATGAAAAAGATCACCGCGCTAATGCACATAGTTAGGAATGCTGACCATTTCAATGTGGATTTAAATAATCCAACCAATGCAAAACATAAAACCAGCAGGTTTGCCATTAAATTGATGTAGCAGAATACGCTCGCCGTGGTATTGACCCATTCGGCAGTTTCTTCCGGCAAAGAAAACAGTATGATAAGCAGGATAACCATGCCTAACAGGTTGAACCAAGCCAGGTTAAGTCCAAAACGGACCATGCTGTTAAAAGAGTTTTCCTTTACTGCTGCTATTTCTGTCAAATCGCCCTCCATAAGCAATTAAATTACAGTACGCATATTCTACGCATTCTGTTTACGGTTTAACATCACTTCCATAGCGCTTCACTTCACCGAACATCGATAAATATTAAAGGCGGGGGCTGCATGCTGCGCCCCCACATGCCGAGTTGGTGGAAATTCTTTAGCAGTCTCAGCCGACCTCACCCGTCGGTTTTTTTGCGTCTGCTATTCAGGCAATCTTCCGTCTGAACATGGCATAGGCCGCGCTACCGGTGGTGGCGGTAATCACCAACAGTGGCCATAGGCTGTGCCAGATGATGCTGAAACCGGCATCCTTGAGGTAGATCTGCTTGGTGATATCGGTGAAGTGGCGGATAGGGTTGGCCCAGGTGAGATGCTGAAGCCAAACCGGCATATTCTCCACCGGCGAGACATAGCCGGAAAGCAGTATCGCCGGCATCATAAACACAAACACCCCGATAAACGCCTGCTGCTGCGTCGCGCACAGCGAAGAAATCAGCAGCCCGAAGCCCACCAAAGACAGCCCGTAAACCAGCATGGTGCCGTAGAACAGCAGCAACGAACCGGCAAACGGGATCTGGTAGGCAAAGATACCGATAAACAGCACGATCGAAGCCTGGAAGGTGGCAATGATCAGGGCCGGTACCGCCTTGCCGATAAAAATCTGCCAGGTGGTTAAAGGCGAAACCAACAACTGCTCCAACGTGCCTTGCTCACGTTCACGTGCGACGGAAAGCGAGGTAACGATCAACACGCCGATGGTGGTGATCATCGCGATCAGCGAAGGCACCACGAACCATTTGTAATCCAGATTCGGGTTATACCAGTTGCGTACCACCAGTTCGCTGTTGTTGGGCTTGGTACGCTGCCCAATCAGCTCATTCTGGTAGTCCTGCACGATCTGCTGCACATAGTTGGCGGCGATCTGCGCGCTGTTGGAGTTACGGCCATCGAGGATCAACTGCAACGGTGCGGTATTACCACTGGCGATATCCCGTGAGAAGTTGGCCGGGAAGCGGACCAGCAGCAGCGCCTTCTGATTATCAATAGTGGTTCTTATCTCCTGCGGGCTGCGCAACAACAGCACGTGAGAAAAGGCTTTGGCTTTGGCAAGGCGTTGAGTCAGTTCAATGGAGTGCTGGCCGCTGTCCTCACTGTACACCGCGATGGTGGCGTTGGTGACTTCCAGCGTAGCGGCGAACGGGAACAGCACCACTTGCAACAACACTGGCATAATCAGGATCGCGCGGGTCTGCGGATCGCGCAGTAGAGACTGCATTTCTTTAACGATCAACGTCCAGAGACGGTGAAACATGGCTTCCCCTTAATCCAGCCGCCGCTGGGTTTTCCAGGCCGTCAGGCCGATAAACACCACCGCCGAAGCGATCAAAAACAGCAGGTTAATCACCAGCACGGTGCCGATGTTGCCTGCCAGGAACAGCGTTTGCAGCGTACTGACAAAGTAGCGCGCCGGAATGATATAGGTCACCGCACGTACCACGGCGGGCATACTGTCGATCTGGAAGATAAATCCAGACAGCATAATTGAAGGTAAAAAGGCGGCGTTCAGGGCCACCATTGCCGCGTTAAACTGGTTGCGGGTAATGGTCGAGATTAACAGCCCCATGCCGAGCGTGCTGGCCAGGAACAGACTGCTGATCACGAACAGCAGCAGCAAGGAGCCACGGTAGGGCACGCCGAGTACAAATACCGAAACCACCATACACAGCAACATGGCGATCATGCCCAGGAAATAGTACGGCACCAGTTTGGACAGCAGCAGCTCGCTGCGCGTGACCTGGGTGGAAAGCAGCGCCTCCATGGTGCCACGCTCCCATTCGCGGGCGATCACCAACGAGGTCAGAATGGCACCGATCACCGTCATGATAATGGTGATGGCTCCTGGAATAATAAAGTGCTGGCTGATGGCCGCCGGGTTAAACCAGTAGCGCATCTGGACTTCAATCAGCGGCTTGTCGTCACGCCCCAGATCGGTGGCACGCTGTTGCTGCCAGATTTGCCAGATCCCTTGGGTATAGCCTTGCACAAAGTTGGCGGTATTGGGCTCGCTGCCGTCGGTAATCACCTGTAAAGGAGCGCGGTCGTTGGGCCTTGCCAAATGCTCGGCAAAATCGCTGGGGATCACCACCAGGCCGCGGATGCTGCCAGCCTGCATCATTTGGATCAACTGCTGGCGGTTATCGCTGACGGTCGGTTCAATATAGGGTGAACCGATAAAGGCATTGGCCAGATCGCGTGCCTCTTCGCTTTGCTGTTCCATCAGGATCCCCAGCCGCAGCTTGCTGGAATCCAGGTTGATGCCGTAACCAAAGATAAACAGCAGCATCAGCGGAATGACGAAGGCAATCAGTCCGCTGCTGGGATCTCGCAATATCTGCCGGGTTTCTTTCAGGCACAACGCCCGCAGTCGCCGCCAGGAAAAGCCGTTGTCGCTGCTCATGCTGTCTCCTCCCGATCGTAGCCCTGCACCAGCTCGATAAACGCCTCTTCCATCGAAGGGTTGGGGTTTTGCTCGCTGGCTATCTGCTGTTTGAGATCGTCTGGTGTGCCAGCGGCGATAATTTTGCCGCGATATACCAGGCCGATGCGATCGCAGTATTCCGCTTCATCCATAAAGTGGGTGGTGACCATCACCGTCACGCCTTTATCCACCATGCCGTTGATGTGCAGCCAGAACTCGCGCCGGGTCAGGGGATCGACGCCCGAGGTGGGCTCATCAAGAAACAGAATGTCTGGCTCATGCATCAGCGCGCAGGCCAGCGCCAATCGCTGTTTGAAACCGAGCGGTAGCGAATCCGGCGTTTGGTTGAGGATCGGGGCGAAGTTGAAGGCGCGAGACATCTCGTCAATTTTATCGCGCTGGCTCTTGCCACTCAGCCCATAAACGCCGGAGAAAAACTTCAGGTTCTGCGCCACCGTCAGGTTGCCATACAGCGAAAATTTCTGTGCCATATAGCCCAGGTGCTGGCGCGCCTTGCCCGAGCTGGTTTTTAGATCCATACCTAGCACCAGCGCTTTGCCATCGCTGGGCACCAGCAGGCCACACATCATCTTGAAAGTGGTGGATTTACCTGCGCCGTTGGGGCCAAGCAGGCCAAAGATCTCGCCGCGCTGCACTTTGAAATCCACATGGTCGGTGGCCGCAAAGTCGCCGAATTTTTTGGTCAACCCCTGAGCTTCGATCACCGTTTCCGAGCTGTCTCCCGTTACCGTGGGCATGATCTCGGCCAAGGCAGATTTACTGTTCGGGCCGCCGCCTAACAGATCGATAAACGCATCCTCAAAACGCGGTTCGGCCTCGGTTAATTCGGCCTGAGGCAGATCCAGATCCTGCAATACTTGCTGATGATCTTCACCTGGCTTGAGGATCAGCCGCAGATATTTCCCCTGGATCACACCGTCGCTAACCGCAGGCAGGCAGATCGCCCGTTGCAACAGCGCTCGGTGGCTACCGGCTGGGGTATCGATCAAAATGGTACGGCCAGCCATGCGCTGGGTAAGATCCTGTGGCGCGCCGCTGAACAGTAACTCGCCTTCGTTCATCAGCAGCACTTCGCGGCACTGCTCGGCTTCGTCGAGATAGGAGGTACTCCACAGGATCAGCATGCCGTCGTTGGCCAGCTCATGCACCATTCGCCAGAGTTCACGACGTGAAATGGGATCGACGCCGACGCCGGGCTCATCCAGCAGCAACACCTGAGGTTGGCCAAGCAGCGTACAGGCCAGCCCGAGCTTTTGCTTCATCCCGCCGGAAAGCTTGCCCGCCAGTCGTTTGGTAAAGCGGGTCAGATCGGTAAACGTCAGCAACCGCTCAAAGGTTTGCTTACGCAGATCGCCGGTGACTCCGCGCAGATCGGCATACAGCGTGAGATTTTCCATTACCGTCAGATCTTCATACAGCCCGAACTTTTGCGGCATGTAACCGAGAATGGCGTGCAACTGGCGATCCTGTGCTATCGGATCCAACCCGGCGACGGTCAGCTTGCCGCTGCTGGGGAGCAGCAAACCTGCCAACATGCGCAGCAGGGTAGTTTTGCCCGCGCCATCGGGGCCAACCAGCCCAGTCACCGCGCCACTGCGCAACGTGGTCGTTAAGCTGGCCACCGCCGGTTTATCGAGTGATGGAAAGCGTTTTTCCAACGCCACCAGTTCAATCGTATGTGCCTGTGCCATCACGGTTCCTTACGGTTGTGTGAAATGGACGGTTACCGGCATCCCCTGACGCAAGGCGTCATCGGCATCGTTGACGATGATCCGCAAGCGGTAGACCAGATCGGTACGCAGATCCGGCGTTTCTACGCTTTTGGGGGTGAACTCCGCGGTGGGGGAAACAAAGCCGATCTTGCCGTGATAAGGCTTGCCAGGGCGGCTGTCGGTCTCGATCAAAACTTCGGTACCTGGCGTAGCGCTACCCAAACTGGTTTCATTGATGTAGGCACGAACCCATACCGGCCGGGTCAACGATAGGGTAAACACTGTGCTGCCAGCGCTGAGCATGGTGCCTGGCTCCACGGCTCGCGTCATTACCGTACCAACGGACGGAGAGAGCAGGGTGGTGTCATGCAGATCCAACTGGGCTTGCGCCAGTGCCGCCTCGGCTAGCGCCAGATTGGCGTTGGCCTCTTCGATTTCCTGCGGGCGGTTGCCGGTCAGGTATTGCGACAGTTTGTCTTTCGACGCCTGCAAATTTGCCTGCGCCTGATTACGTGCAGTGCGGGCATCTTCCAGAGCGTCGGCTGAGGTGGCCTTTTTCGCCCATAACCCCTGCTGGCGTTGGAAGAAGCTGTCGGCATAGCTGAAGGCCGACTGGCGCTGCGCAACTTCGGATCGTACCTGGGCAATCTCCTCGTTGCGGTAGCCTGCCTGCAATAAATCGAGCTTGGCTTTGGCGCTGGCAACGTTGGCCTGTGCCTGTAGCAACGCGTTCTGGTAAGGCGCGTCGTCCAGTTTGCCCAGCAACTGCCCCTGTTGCACGCTGTCCCCTTCGTCTACCGCCAGCGAGGCCAACCGGCCATTAACGCGGAAGCCCAGGTTTACCGTGCGGATATCCACATTGCCATACAGCGTCAAAGGCTTGTCCTGCTGGCGTTGGTAAGACCAGAAACCATAGGTCGCAGCGGCGATCAGCACGATCGCTACACCCACAATGGCAACTCTTTTCTTGTTCATAATATTCCTTGACTGCAAGACGGAAAGTTAGACGGCATAACGCTGGCGTAGCCCGTTAACCAGAATGTCGATATGTTCGGCCAGCACCTCGCTAATCTGCTCGGCTTCATCTGCCGCGATCTGATGCCAGCCTGCCTGGCGTAGCAGGGTTTCCCGGCCAACGCGGAATGCCAGCACCTCACCGATCAGCGCATGGGTATGCAAGATGATTTTGGTGGAGTGCGCATCGATGCCGGTATAGCCCGCCAACAGGCGACACAGTAAGTGATGCAGCGGGGCTATCACCTGCTGGTGGATCAGCGGGTAGGCATCGGTTGGCGAAAGCTGTTCGCGAGACATGATCTTGCTCAGGTTGAGCGTATGGGGCTCGGTCATCAGTTGGCTGAAGGCCAGCAACCCGCTTTTGAGATGGTACAGGTAGTGTTCCGGCTGGCGTTGCTCTGCCGGCAGCTGATAGAAACGTTCGATTTCTTCGCTCAGTGGGCGGAAGCTTTGTTGGATAAAGTCGGCAATCCACTGGGCTACCGCCAGATATAACCCCTCTTTCGAGTTGAAATAATAGGTGATGGCAGCAATGTTTTGCCCCGCGCGCTGGGCGATTTGCCGCGTGGTGGCACCCGAAAGGCCATATTCGCCGAACACTTCGATCGCGGCGGTGAGCAGTTGTTGGCGCGCTTGCTCACCCCGTTTGAGAGGGCTTAGCGGCGGGTTTTCTGCAGAGGACATAGGTTGACCCAAAAAGTTAATCAATCATATGATTAACTTTAGGCCGAGCGGGCTAAAATGTAAACTACAGGCCAGAACATTTTGCTTTTCCGTGAGCTTGCTCGGCGAAAAGTGCTGTGAACACGTAAAATTGCCTTTTCTTGTTCGATTTCTGCTACACTCTCGCGCTTGGTGCACTGCAGTTTGTGCCAATCCCTCGAGGTCATGCCGAGGATGTGCCGCAAAAAAGTGCGAGTACCTCCTTATGCCCCGTCTGATAATCCTCCCGGAAACTGCACCGAACATTTGTTTAGGTTAGGGGGGATCTGGAGTTTTTCTCTACTATGTCATTTGAAACCCTCGGCTTAAGTGCTGAAATTCTGCGCGCTGTTGAAGAACAGGGCTATCGCGAACCTACGCCAATTCAACGCCAGGCAATCCCGGTGGTATTGGCAGGCCGCGACCTGATGGCCAGCGCCCAGACCGGCACCGGTAAAACAGCTGGTTTTACCTTGCCGCTATTACAGCTGCTGAGCAAACACGATCACCCAATCAAAGGCCGCCGCCCGGTGCGTGCGTTGATCCTGACGCCAACCCGTGAACTGGCTGCACAGATCGGTGAAAACGTTGAGGCTTACAGCAAACACCTGCGCCTGCGTTCGCTGGTGGTGTTTGGTGGTGTGAGCATCAACCCGCAGATGATGAAGCTGCGCGGCGGCGTCGATATCCTGGTGGCAACGCCGGGCCGCCTGCTGGATCTGGAACATCAGAACGCGGTTGATCTGTCCAAAATTGAAATTCTGGTGCTGGACGAAGCCGACCGCATGCTGGATATGGGCTTTATCCATGATATCCGCCGCGTGTTGTCCAAGCTGCCTGCCAAGCGTCAGAACCTGCTGTTCTCCGCGACCTTCTCCGATGAGATCAAAGGGCTGGCCAGTAAACTGCTGACCAACCCGGCCTCGGTAGAAGTGGCTCGCCGCAACACCGCTTCCGAGCAGATTGAACAGAGCGTTCACTTTGTCGATAAGAAGCGCAAGCGTGAACTGCTTTCCCAGATGATCGGCGAAGGTGACTGGAAGCAGGTGCTGGTATTTAACCGTACCAAGCACGGTGCCAACCATTTGGCCGAACAGCTGAATAAAGATGGCATCACCGCTGCGGCTATCCACGGCAACAAAAGCCAGGGCGCACGTACCCGCGCATTGGCAGACTTTAAAGACGGCAAAATCCGTGTGCTGGTAGCTACTGATATCGCTGCACGTGGCCTGGATATCGATCAGTTGCCACACGTAGTGAACTACGAACTGCCAAACGTTCCGGAAGATTACGTCCACCGCATTGGCCGTACTGGCCGTGCCGAACGTACCGGCGAGGCGATCTCGTTGGTCTGTGTGGATGAACACAAACTGCTGCGTGATATTGAGCGCCTGCTTAAGCGTGAGATTCCACGCATTGCCCTGCCAGGCTATGAGCCGGACCCAAGCATCAAAGCCGAACCGATCATCAATGGTCGTCAGGCTGGTGGTGGCCGTGGTGCTCCACGTGGCAACGGCGGCGGCGCTCCGCGTACCGGTAACGGTGGCGGCCAGCGTAGTGGCAATGGTGGCGGTCAGCGTGAAAATCGCGGCGGCGGTAGTGCTCGCCCACAGGGTGAAGGCAAACCACGTTCAGGTGCTCCATCGCGCCGTCCGCATAGCCGTAAACCGTCTGAGTGATCCTCGATTGATGATCTATACTGAACCGCCATTTATTGGCGGTTTTTTTTCGCCTGTTTCAGGAGATCCAGATGAAATTGAAGTGTGCAATTCTTGATGATTACCAAGGTGTAGCGCTGAAGATGGCGGATTGGTCCGTCCTTGGCGAGCAGGTTGAGGTGTTCTCCCTGCGTGATCATATTGACGATGAAGACCAACTGGTGAGCCGCATCAAAGACTGCGAGATCGTGGTGATTATGCGAGAGCGCACGCCGTTCACCGCCGCATTGCTTGCTCGTTTGCCGAAACTGCAACTGCTGATCACCTCAGGCATGCGTAACGCTTCAATCGACTTGCCAGCGGCAACCCGGCAAGGCGTCACCGTTTGCGGCACAGCCAGCGGTTCCGAAGCGCCAATGGAACTGACCTGGGCGCTCATCCTCGGTTTGGCCAAGCATCTGGTGGCTGAAAGCAGCGGATTACGTGCCAACGGGCCTTGGCAGCAACATGTTGGCATCACCTTGCATGGCAAAACGTTAGGCCTACTGGGGCTGGGCAAGATCGGCGGCCAGATGGCGAAGGTGGCTCAGGCATTTGGCATGAACGTCGTGGCCTGGAGCCAAAATCTGACGGCTGAAAGGGCACAGGAATTCGGTGTGCAACTTGCCGAGTCAAAACAGGCGCTGTTGGCAGCGAGTGACGTTGTTTCGGTGCATCTGGTGTTAAGCGATCGCAGCCGTGGGCTGATCGACCGCCAGGCGTTGGCACAGATGAAAAACAGCGCCTTCCTGATTAACACCTCGCGCGCAGCGATTGTCGATCAGCAAGCTTTGGTTGAAGCGCTGCAAACCGGGCAGATCGCCGGTGCTGGGCTGGACGTGTTTGAAGTAGAGCCACTGCCCGCCGATCACCCATTGCGCCGCTTGCCCAACGTGCTGGCTACGCCGCATGTGGGTTACGTCGCGGATGATAACTACCGCACCTATTTCCGGGAAGCGATTGCCGATATCCAGGCGTTTATTGCCGGTGAGCCGGTGCGTAAGCTAGGGTAATTTTATCGGCGGGAGGCTTGTTGGCACCGCCTTTCGCCCGTATCATTGCGCCCTCTTTGATTGCAGGGGTAGGCATGCGCGTATTATTGGCTCCAATGGAGGGGGTACTCGACTCTCTGGTGCGGGAATTGCTCACCGAGGTGAACGATTACGATCTCTGCATCACCGAATTCCTGCGGGTCGTCGATCAACGGCTGCCGGCCAAATCCTTCTACCGGCTGTGCCCGGAACTGCACCATGCCAGCAAAACGCCATCTGGCACCCAGGTGCGGGTGCAACTGCTTGGCCAGTATCCCGAATGGCTGGCGGAAAACGCCGCTCAGGCGGTCGAACTGGGTTCTTACGGCGTCGATCTGAACTGCGGCTGCCCGTCCAAACATGTCAACGGCAGCGGCGGCGGGGCTACCTTGCTCAAAGATCCCGAACTGATTTATCAGGGTGCCAAAGCGATGCGCGCCGCGGTGCCAGCGCATCTGCCAGTGACGGTAAAAGTGCGCTTGGGTTGGGATTCAGATTCCCGCAGCTTTGAAATTGCCGATGCGGTGCAGCAAGCGGGCGCGACCGAAATCACCATCCATGGCCGTACCAAAGAGGACGGTTATAAAGCCGATCGCATCAACTGGCAGGCGATCGGTGAGATCCGCCAACGTTTGAGCATCCCGGTGATCGCCAACGGGGAAATTTGGGACTATCAAAGTGCGCAGGCGTGTATGCAGGCCACCGGCTGCGACGCGGTAATGCTGGGGCGTGGCGCGTTGAACATTCCCAACCTGAGCCGGGTGGTGAAATATAACGAACCGCGTATGCCTTGGCCGCAGGTGGTGCAGCTATTGCAAAAGTACGTGCATCTGGAAAAGCAGGGCGATACCGGTTTATACCACGTCGCCCGCATCAAACAGTGGCTCAGTTACCTGCGCAAAGAGTATCAGGAAGCCACGGAACTGTTTACCGAGATCCGCACGTTAAACAATTCCAAGGATATTGCGCGGGTGATTTGCCGCTAACCCCTTAGTTCAATGGAAAAATAGTGCCGCAGCGCCTCCAATCGTTCTTCCTCCGAATGCAGCGTAGACTCCTTACGGTGATGGTCCTGGGTCACGATCAGCTTTAACTCGCTGAGGGTGATGCGCCCATCCTCTGTGGGGCGGGAGCACACCAGCTTTTGGGTAAAGTGCGACAGTGGCGAAGTGCTGTGATAGTGGCACATGTGGTTAAATTCTTCCGGCTGCCGGGGTTGTAGGGTAAAGCGATACAGCGTCTTGGCGTGGGAGGTCCGATCGCCGTTGCGGCGCTCCAGATGATACCACTCGCCATCTTGCTCAAGATGAAAGGTGCCGCTGGCCTGTGGTTGTTGCTCGGTGGTAGTGATTTTCAGCGGGGCGAGGAAAGAATCGCCAAACCCTACATCGACCAGATACGGCTGATCCAGGGTCACCATCAGCGCCATATGGTCAAACGGCGGGCCAAAAGAGCCGTCTCTGGCGTGGACTTCCCCGGATATAAACGCCACCTTAAAGCCGATCTGCTGCAACAGCAGGGCAAATATCCGGTTCAATTCATAACAAAACCCCCCGCGATTATGCTCGACGATTTTGCTGAACAGCCCGCCCTCGCTAAGATCGATGCTCTGATGATAGATAATGCTTAAATTCTCGAAGGGCACCGCCAGCATATGGCAGCGATGCAGCTGTTGCAGCGTTTGCAGATCGGCCTGTGGCGTGCCTGTGAAGCCGATGTGTTGCAGATAGCGTGGTATGTCCACCAGAATTCTCGCTATACGGGAAATTTTGCATAAATTAGCGGGAATTGTGGCCGTCGGGGAAGCAATATGTGCGGTGCTGAAAATCGTTGGCGTAAAGCCGCTTGTGCAAATGCATTACACTCGTCTTCCTGACGGGTCGTGGCCACCGAGCTTGCAAGCATGTGAAAGCCGTCTGTAATTAACCAGAAAGGCAAATGCGTATCGATTTCAGTCCGTTTAAAATTAGCGATTTAGCCAATAAACGTATGTTGTTAAAAACAGTATTGACATAGTTTGAAAAAGTCGTAAATTAGTATCCAGCAGCAGGAAATTGATAGTTAGCTGCTTAGCTAAATAACAGATTGAAAGGTTATCTTTAATAAGTTGTTTAGTGATATTGCGATAAAGGCCACGAAGTTCTGTTGTATGGGGAAGTCGTCGTTGAGGAGCCAGTTCGGACTCAAGGACAATGCTTTAAGGCCACGTAGTCAGTACCGACGATCGCAGGGTGTGTACCATACGCGATGATGTAAGGCTCTGTTTCTCAAGTGTTAATGTTGCAACTTGTTAATTTTATCCTGTAAGTTTGTTGCAATGAAAGTAAAGCCATGCGTCAATAGTTTATATCGCGAGGGGGAATGTACCAGTTTAGCTTGCTTTACCTTGGCTAATTATTATGAGGTAGGTGAGTCAGAATTTGTAAATCAGTCAGTATAGGGGAGGATGTAGTTAGCTTTTTAATACCCAATATTATCTGTGATAAACAAGTACATTTTAAGCAGTATCGAAAGTAGTACCCAGTTAGTAAGTTGATTAATGTTGAATTTTAAATATGCAGTAACCTAAAAGCCCTGGCAAATATTGTCAGGGCTTTTTCGTTTTATCCTTTTGCCATTGGGGTGATGCTTCAGCATTTTTGGAGGATAGCCACTGCCAGAAACTGTCATGCCCAAGCCTTAGCCTGAACGCCTAACTCAAAGCGATCGGGAGGCGTTATGCAAGATTTTACGGGTAAAGTGGCATTGGTGACCGGTGCTTCCACCGGTATTGGTGAAGCTATTGCTCAAGAGTTGGTCGAACGAGGGGCGAAGGTAGCGATCACCGCCAGAAATCGCGCAAGGTTGGCAGCAACGGCGCAACGTATCGATCCGACAGGCAAATCGGTATTTCCGTTGGTTATGGATGCTCGCGATCCTGAATCGGTGCGCAGTGCGGTAGCGCAGACGCTGGCTCTTGGCGGGCAATTGCATCTGCTGGTCAACAATGCCGGTATTACCGGGCCGCACAATGTGCCGCTGAATGAATATTCCATTGATGATTGGCACGCGGTGATTGAAACCGATCTCAGCGGCACTTTCTATGGGATGAAGTACGGGTTGCCCGCTATTGTGGCAGCAGGCGGGGGCGCGGTAGTGAACCTCTCTTCCGCCAATGGCATAGTCGGCATTGCCGGTATTGCGCCTTATACCGCGGCCAAGCACGGCATTATCGGTTTGACGAGGGCCGCAGCTCTGGAGTTTGCCAATAAAGGGATACGCATCAACGCTGTCGGGCCTGGCTATGTCGATACGCCTTCGATGGCCAGATTACCCTCCCAGATGCGGGAGAAAATGGCTACCTCCCATCCGATGGGGCGTATGGCTACGCGTGAAGAGGTAGCGAAAACGGTGGTTTTTTTGCTTTCTACAGACAGCAGTTTCACCACCGGGGCCTTTTACAGCATTGATGGGGGGTATACGGCACAGTAAACAGCTACTGGGCGCTGCATGCTGCGCCCTCTGGCCCGAGGCGGCTGGACCAGAAATCGTCAGCAGAGCTTATTCTGACTTGCTATGGGTGAACTATAATTTTCATCAAGTTAGGTTGGTAATTAATTGATGAGTGATCTTGCTGCCGATGACTAAATCTCTGTTCTCCCGTTTTATGGCACTGTGGCTGCTGGCCATAGCCACTCCGAGCGTTGCTGCACCGCTGCCTGCGGTGACCGTGGCGCTGATTGAACAAAGCCAACCCGAACGTGCATTGCACTATCTTGGCCGCATCGAGGCGATACAAACCGTGGAGGTGAAAACCCGTACCGAAGGGTTTATCGCCAAACGGCCGTTTACCGAAGGGCAGATGGTCAAGGCAGGGGATTTACTGTACGAGATTGAGCCGTCCTTGCACCATTCTGCCGTGGCACAGGCTCAGGCGCAGCTGGATAGCGCCACGGCAGCGGCAAATCTGGCGCAGGTAAACCTGACGCGTCTGCAACAGCTAGGTAATAACCGTGCGGTCAGCAGAGCGGATATTGACACCGCGGCAGCCGAACGGGATACCACCCGGGCAGCAGTGGCCCAAGCTCGGGCAGCGCTAAATACGCAGCAGCTACAGCTCAGCTATACCCGTATTTATGCACCGATTGCCGGGCGCATCGGCCACAGCCGCTTTCATGTGGGTAGCCTGGTCAACGCGGCAAGTGGTGCACTGGTCAACATTGTGCAGCTCGATCCGATCCGCGTGGCGATCTCTATCAATGAGCGGGACTATATTACCGCCGCCTATCAGCGTCAGCGTGGGGAGGGTAAGCTCGCCGAAGGGCAGTTTTCCGCCCGTCTTGAACTGGCCAACGGCAAGTCCTACCCAGAGCTGGGCAGTTTTGAATCGGTAGATAATCAGATTGATGCCCACACTGGCACCGTCACGTTGCGCACCCGTTTTGCCAATCCTAATCATCTGCTGCTGCCCGGGGGCGTGGTGAACGTGATCCTGACCGCCGAGCAACCGCAGACGGTCACGCTGGTGCCCATTGCTGCACTACAGCAAAACCAGCAGGGCCACTTTGTGCTGGTGGTCACGCCTGAGAATATTGTGGAAGTCCGAGCGGTGACGCTGGGTGAACAACATCAACAATATTATCAGGTGAACGCCGGGCTCAGCGCTGGCGAAAGGGTGATTATCGCCGGTGTACAGCACGTCAGGCCCGGTATGCAGGTGAACGCCATTCTCTCCAGCGCCAACGCGCAACCATAAGGGGACGTTGATGCTGCATTTCTTTATCCGGCGGCCAAAATTCGCCATCGTGATTGCTCTGGTGATCACTCTGGTGGGGATCGTTTCCCTCAAGGTGATCCCGGTGGAACAGTACCCCGATATAACACCACCGGTCGTTTCCGTCAGCGCGCTCTACCCTGGAGCCAGCGCCCGCGACGTGGCTCAGGCGGTGGCATCGCCCATCGAGGCTCAGGTCAACGGCGTCAGCAACATGCTGTACATGGAATCGACCAGCGCCAACAACGGCGGTTATCAACTGAGCATTACCTTTGCCAGCGGCACCGATCCGGATATGGCCGCCGTGGAGGTGCAAAACCGTATTTCACAGGTTAGCGCGCAGCTACCGGCGGAGGTGAATAACAACGGGGTTTCGGTGCGCAAGCGGGCCTCGAATCTGCTGTTGGGCGTAAGCGTGTTCTCTCCCAAGGGCAGCCGTGACACGCTGTTTCTGAGCAATTACACCAGTATCCAACTGCGTGATGCCTTGGCCCGCATCAGCGGTGTGGGGGATGTGCAGGTGTTTGGTGCCCGCGATTACAGCATGCGTGTCTGGCTCGATCCGCAGCGTATGGAGTCGCTCAATATCAGCGTGCAGGACATCGTGCAGGCGTTGCAGCAGCAGAACGTGCAGGCCGCAGCAGGCCAGATCGGTTCCGCGCCTTCGCCCTCCCGGCAGCAGCAAACCTTGACCATCAGCGGGCAGGGGCGTTTAACCGATCCGCAGGAGTTCGCCAGAGTGATTATCCGTAGCGGTGCCAATGGGGGCACGGTGCGGGTGGGCGACGTGGCGCGGGTCGAGTTGGGAGCGCAAAACTACCAGGTCAATGCTTCGATGAACCAACAGGAATCGGCATTTTTGGTGGTTTACCCCACGCCGGGAGCTAACGCGCTGAATGTTGCCAATGCGGTACGCCAGGAGATGGCACGCCTGTCGCAATCCTTCCCTAGCGATATGAGCTATGACATCAAATATGACTCCACCCGCCCGGTAACGGCAACGCTGCATGAAATTGCCCTCTCGCTGGCGTTAACCTTGGCGGTGGTGTTGCTGGTGGTTTATCTGTTCTTACAGAGCCTGCGGGCCACCTTTATCGTGGCGCTGACCATTCCAGTATCGCTGCTCGGTACCTTTGCCGTGCTGTACGCTTTCGGCTACTCCGCCAACACCTTGAGCCTGTTCGCCATTATCCTGGCGCTGACCATTGTGGTGGACGACGCCATCGTGGTGGTGGAAAACGTAGAGCGTCTGCTGGCTCAAGATCCCTCTCTTAGCCCGCCAGAAGCGATCCGCAAGGCGATTAGCCAGATTGCCGGGCCGATCGTCGCCACGACGTTAGTGCTGATGGCGGTGTTTGTGCCGATTGCGGTGCTGCCGGGCATTACCGGTGAGCTGTATCGTCAGTTTGCCGTGACCCTATCGGCGGCGGTGATCCTGTCGAGCATCAACGCGCTGACGCTGTCCCCGGCGCTTTGTGCCACGCTGATCCGGCGGCGTGAGCTGGCGCAAACCGGTTTTTTTGGTGGTTTCAACCGGGGTATGGACCGGATGCGCGATGGCTATGTTCGCTTGGCCGCATTGGCTAGCAAGCGGGCACTAACCACGGTGATTGCGCTATTCGTCGTTGGCTTGGCCACCTGGTATGGCTACAGCCGTCTGCCAACCTCTTTCCTGCCGGAGGAGGATCAGGGCTACTTCTTCGTCAACGTACAACTGCCGGATGGGGCTTCCCTTGAACGTACCCAGGCGGTGATGGATCAGATGCATCAGCAGGTGATACAAAACCCGGCGGTGGAAGATGTGATCAAAATTACCGGCTTCAGCCTGCTGAGCGGGGGGAATTCACCCAATGCGGGGTTCGCCATCGTGATGCTCAAACCCTGGGGCCAACGCGAGCATGTTGACCGGGTGTTAGCCGATCTTCAGGGCAGGCTGGCGGCGATCCCCTCGGCGATGATCATGGTGGTTAATCCACCGGCCATCGCCGGGCTAGGCAACGCCGCCGGTTTTGATTTACGCCTGCTGGCGCTGGAGGGGCAAACGCCGCAGCAGATGGCTCAGGTGGCCCAGGGGATTATTTTCGCGGCTAACCAGCGGCCAGAGCTGAGCCGGGTATTTACTACTTTCAGTGCCGTGGTGCCGGATATCGACCTGGCGGTCGATCGTGAACGGGCCGCGCTGTTGCAGGTGCCGGTCAGCCGGATCTTCAATACGCTGCAAGTTTCGCTTGGCGGTCTGAACGTGGGGGATTTTTCGGTTAATAACCGCATGTTCCGGGTGCAGTTACAAAACGATATGGATTTCCGGCAACGTACCGAACAAATTAATCGCCTTAACGTGCGCAGCGACACCGGTGCTCTGGTGAGCCTGGCCAATCTGGTGCGGCTCACGCCTTCTATCGGCGCGCCTTTTATCAGCCAGTTCAACCAATTTCCGGCAGTATCAGTGAACGGTTCTGCTGCCGAGGGGGTTAGCTCTGGGCAGGCGATGAAAACCATGGAGTCTTTATTGGCCGAGCAGTTGCCAAAGGGGTACGGCTACAGTTGGAGCGGCCTGTCCTGGCAGGAACAACAAACCGGTGACCAAGCCTTGCTGATCTATCTGGCGGCGCTGGTGTTCGCCTATCTGTTCCTGGTGGCTCAGTATGAAAGCTGGAGCGTCCCGCTGGTGGTGATGCTGTCGGTGATATTCGCGGTGGCGGGGGCGGTCGCGGGGTTGCGTATGATGGGGTTCGCCAACGACGTTTACGCCCAAATCGGACTGGTCCTGCTGATCGGCCTGGCGGCCAAGAATGCCATTCTGATCGTTGAATTCTCCAAGGCGCGGCGTGAAGAGGGAGCCAGCATTCGTGACGCCGCGCAAGAGGGTGCCCGGCAACGTTTCCGGGCGGTGATGATGACGGCTATTTCGTTTATTCTCGGGGTGATGCCGCTGGTGTTTGCCACCGGAGCCGGGGCGATGAGCCGCCAAATCATCGGTATTACCGTGTTTGGCGGGATGTTACTGGCAACGCTTGTCGGGATCTTCTTTATTCCTGCGCTGTACCTGCATATTCAACGGCTGCGCGAATGGATGAAATCACGCTTTGCCTAAATAACGACGCTACTGGTAGATCTGTTACGTGTCGTCGTCAGGTTTACCCAGCGAAAGTGCTGGGTAAACCCGATAAGTTAACCCTTATTGGCCGATCTGTTGCTCGTGAGCCTGTTGTTCCAGCTTCACCTGTGCGGCACGCTTGCGCAGGCCAAACCAGCCAAGTAGCAGTAGCACGGCCAGCACTGGGATGGTGGCAATAGTCCAGGTGCCGTTCGGGTAATCAAAGGCCATCATGATCACCACCGCTAACAGGAACAACAGCGTCAGCCACGAGGTGACCGGTGCTCCTGGCATTTTAAACGCCACCGGTTTGGCTTTCCCCGCCTTGATCGCCTTACGCAGTTGCATCTGACAAACGATAATAAATGCCCAAGAGCAGATGATGCCCAGTGAAGCGATGTTCAGCACGATCTCGAACACCTGCGATGGCACCAGATAATTCAGCACCACGCCAATCACATAGATACCGCAGGTCACCAGAATACCGGCATAAGGTACCTGCTGGCTGCTCATTTTAGCCATCAGCTTCGGTGCTGAACCCCCCATGGAAAGTGAGCGCAGGATACGGCCTGTTGAGTACAGACCAGAATTGAGGCTGGAAAGGGCGGCGGTCAGCACCACGATATTCATGATGGTACCGATGTAGGGGACGCCAAGCTTGGAAAAGAAGGTGACAAACGGGCTTTGCCCAGCCTGATAGGCGTTCCAGGGTAACAGCAGAACCAGCAGTACCACCGAGCCGACATAGAACAAACCGATACGCCAGATCACGCTGTTGATCGCTTTTGGCATCATTTTTTCCGGATCTTTACACTCGCCAGCGGCGGTGCCTATCAGCTCGATACCGGCAAAGGCGAAGATCACCCCTTGTACCAATACCAAAGCAGGCAACAGACCGTGTGGGAACATGCCGCCGTTATCGGTGATCAGGTGGATACCGGTTGTATTACCCGCTACCGGTGTGCCGACGCCAAGGAAGATGACCCCCACGACCAGGAACAGAGAGATGGCGGCGACCTTGATCAGCGCAAACCAGAACTCCATTTCGGCGAACCATTTCACGCCGATCATATTCATGGTAGCCACAATCCCAAGCGCACCCAGGGCAAACAGCCACTGGGGAACCTCGGCGAAGGTACCCCAATAATGCATATACAGCGCTACGGCGGTGATATCGACTATGCCGGTCATCGCCCAATTAAGAAAGTACATCCATCCTGCAACGTAGGAGGCCTTTTCACCGAGAAATTCGCGCGCATAGGAAACGAAACTGCCGCTGGATGGGCGGTGTAATACCAGCTCGCCCAAGGCGCGTAGGATGAAAAAAGAAAACACGCCACAGACCAGATACACCAGCGCCAGTGCCGGACCAGCCATCTGAAGACGTGCGCCGGTGCCAAGGAATAGGCCAGTGCCGATTGAGCCACCAATGGCGATCATCTGTATCTGCCGTTTACCCATGCTTTTGTGGTAACCGGACTCATGTGAGTCCAACCAACGTTTTCTCGCCGCCTGCTTGTCATGTGCAGTCGTTTTGTCTGAGTGCATTATTCGTCCTGTTCCTGTCTGTTTGCATCATGGGAATGAGGTCATGGCAACATTCCGCAGTTTATGGTTGATACCAACGTCGTTAAATAACGGCGAAGCATGCTACCCGTTCTGTGTAATCGAGGCAAAAAAACTGCGGTTCCATTGGCGATTTACCCAGTCTGCTTTTTGCTCAGATGAAACGACATCATTCAGTTGGATAGGCTTGACATAGTTGGATGGGGGAAGAAAGGGGATGATTAAATTTTGAATTATAAGGAGTTTCTATCTGATGAACGGCTTGGTAGTAATCAGAACAATATGATCTCCCCCTGCCCAACGAATATTTTATCCAGGTAGAAGGAGAGGGTTTCACTCAGGCCGATTCGGCGGCAGGCAGGGCGGAGGTCGGCAGCCCGAATATTTTGTCGAAGGCCCAGTTAAACACAAAGGTATAGCAGGGAATAATCACGATCAGCGCCATATCCAGCAGCAAGGCCTGTACCAGGGAAATCTCCATCCACCAGGCGATCAACGGGATCAGATAAACCACCAGCGTCAGTTGGAAGCCCACTGCGTGCAGAATGCGGCGTTTTAGCGTGCGGGTGCGTGAAGCCTGGCGGCTTTCCCAGAATTCGTACAAGTAGTTGTAAATCAGGTTCCAACTTACGGCAATGGTGGTGATGATCACCGCCAAAGGCCCGGTGCTGCTGGGGGCTGAGCCGGACAGTAGTGCCAAACCAAGGGCCGAAATGACCATACCGATAACTTCATAAGCGGTCACATAGACCAGTTTGCGTTTCACGCCTTGCATGCTTTTCTCCTGCTTTATTTTTCGTGCCTGATGACGTCCGGCAACCCGATGCGTAAGATAACGTCAATGCTATTGATAGAAAAAGTCAGGAGCTGTCAGTTTTACTGATAGATGAGGCGATGAATTTTTCCAGTGACAATATCGAACTGTTTTTGGCCGTGTTGGATCGCGGCTCATTCTCGGCGGCAGCCAGAGCATTGCGACGCGTGCCTTCGGCGGTCAGCATGGGGATCGCCAATATGGAAGCAGAGCTGGGCTTTCAGTTGTTTGACCGCTCGCATCGCGAACCGGTACCCACCGCGCTGGCATTGGCATTGGCTCCCCACGCGCGCTTGATCGCCGAACAGCTCAAGCAGCTGCAGAACCACGCCATTGAGCTTTCTCAGGGGCTGGAAAGCAGGCTGTCGATCGGTGTGGCATCTGATATCAACAGCAGCGGTCTATTGGCGGCGGTGAAAGCGCTGGCGGAACGCTACCCGTTGTTGGATATCGAGGTATTGACCGCCCCGCAGGATGATGTTTTGCATATGCTTCATCAACAGCGGGTCAGCCTGTGCCTGGCATTCGGCGGGCTGGACGTTAACAGCCAGGAACATTTTCACTATGTGGGTAGCGAGTCGTTGGTGGCAACCATTGCGGCGCAGCATTCAGCCCTGGGTGCTGGCGGTGCCGAGTTGTTTCTGGAGGAACTGGTCAATGTGCGGCAGATCATGGTGGCCAGCCGGGATTTGCCTATGGCCGATAAACGCCCACAGGTAGCGGAATCCTTCTGGCGTACTGACAGTTTGCCGATGGCGCTAAGCATGGTGGAAGCCGGGCTGGGGTGGGGCAACTTTCCGCTGTCGTTAACTGCGCCATTGCTGGAACAGGGCCGGTTGATCCGCCTGAAATTTAAAAATACCAAAAACGAACTGCGCCTGCCGGTGCACCTGATTTGGCTGAAGCACCAGCCGCAACAGAAGGCGGCCAGGGAGTTGGTGGCGTTGATGACTGGCCCCTCACCCTAACCCTCTCCCACAGGGAGAGGGGACCGATCGAGCCACAAATTAACAACGGTATTCATCCTCAACATAAGCCATACCACAAACCAGCTTCTATACCTGACGGCAACACCGAACTAGCTCCCTCTCCCTGTGGGAGAGGGTCGGGGTGAGGGGCCATTGTTGCGCACCCGCCGAAGTTTTACTCACGTATCCTTACGTTTCTATTGCTTTTATTTTGGCCAGCGCGTTAATTTGATTAACGCAACCAGGCAAGGGAAAAGAGCATGATCAACGAAACGCTATTATCGGTACTCAGCATTACCGGGGCTATTACGCTAGGCGCGATGAGCCCAGGGCAAAGCTTTATTCTGGTAGCGCGAACGGCGGTGGCTTCGTCACGGCGCGATGGGATGGCGGTAGCATTGGGGATGGGGATCGGCTGTTTTATCTTCGCGCTCATTGCCTTGTTGGGGCTGCAATCGCTGCTGCTTGCGCTGCCTTGGCTGTATACCACGCTGAAAATGCTGGGGGGTGCCTATCTGATCTATCTGGCGTTCAAAATGCTGCGCGGAGCTAATCAGCCGTTGATGATCGAAGCGGTTGGCGGCCAGCAGCTAGGCTTTCGCCGGGCGTTCACCACCGGCCTGCTAACCCAGTTGGGTAACCCGAACACCGCTATCGTATTCGGCAGCGTGTTTGCGGCGTTGCTTAGCCATAAGATCCCCATGGTGCTGTATATCGTGTTGCCGCTGATTGCTCTGGCCGTCGATCTGTTGTGGTATGCCTTTGTGGCGTTTGTGCTGTCATCACCGCGCCCGCGCCGCGTCTACCTGCGTTTCAAAGCCTGGTTCGATCGTCTGGGCGGCAGCGTGCTGGCCTTACTGGGCCTGAAGCTGATGCTCAACAAATAGTCTTATTGTGCGTGACGCCGCCGCCACCAGTAGCGAAGCAGCAGAATAGCGGCGATCACCACCACGCAGAACAGCAGGCTATACAGCTTTTTGTCACTACCGCTGACAAAACTGCTGATGGCCTGTCCACCAAAATAGCCGAGCAGCACAAATAGCGTGGCCCACAGGATAGCCCCTAGAATATTCAGCGGGATAAAGCGCGAGGGGGGCAGCTTACTGGCACCGATCAACACCGGGCCGATAAGCCGGAATCCGTACATAAAACGTACGCCAATCACAAATAAAATCGGGTGGCTGGCAATCAGCTTTTGGGCGCGTTCAATGCGGGCTTGTTGGCTCTCGATACGGGCAAGCACTCGCCCACCAAAATGCCGCCCGGCAAAATAGAGCACCTGATCGCCCAAGGCGCCGCCAATGGCGACCACCGCAATCACCAGCGGCAGGCGCAGCAATCCGTTGTGTGCCGCAATTCCTCCCAGCAGGGTGATGGTTTCCCCTTCGAGCAGGCAGCCAATCAGCAGCGCCCAGTAGCCATATTGGGTAATGTAGTGGGCCAAATCCGTCATTGTTGTTCCTTCATTGCGATGAAATAGGATTATAACACCCTGTTTCCGCAGCGGGAGGTGAATTGAAACGGCCCGCTGTTAATTATAGATTCTTGCATTCGCATAGTGTTTAATCCGCTATTAATAAACTCGTCTGCCAATGACATGGAGATATTATGCTCAAGGTGGCTCTCTGGTTGGTGCTATCTCTGTTTTCAGGGAGCGGGGTGATAATTTATGCTTTGCAACAGCAATATGAAGAGCAATCAGTTACCTATCGTATTTTATATCGTGAGGTGACGGTTAAATTATCCCAGCTTGAGACGGTGCTTTCCTTACTGTCGGTGTCCAGCGATCCCGCCATCGTCCAGCAAAAATTCCCGCAGATTGTGGCATGGAAACGTATGCCACAGGCACAGCCAATCCCGACTTTAACGCCAACGGGAGAGGGAACTTACTGGCTGGCACACCAACATTTTGCGCTGTTGATCGATCCTGCGCTGTTATTTGCGGACATTCCCCAGCGTCATGATTTCCGGCAGATCGGCCTGAGTTGGCAAAATAAGCCTTTATTTGAGCAGGGGGATCATGCTGAACCGGCGTATTGGCAATGGGACAAGGGGATCAACAACACCTTACAGCCCTTTGAATTATCCGCTCGAAACGACCCTGATTGGGCACGTATGCCTTGGTTGCTGTTATTGCTGCTGCCGGTTTTCTGGGCTGGTGTCGTCTATTTTATCGCCCAATACCGTATTCAAAAACGCCAACGCAATATTGCCGTTTTGCGTGAACACTTCTCGCAATTGACGCGGCTTAACGCCATGGGGGAAATCACGGCCAGCATGGTTCACGAACTCAACCAACCGCTGACTGCGGTGTTAAGTTATAACCAGGCCGCCCTGCGCCTGTTAGACCAACAGCAGCAGGATAAAGCTATGCCGCTGCTTGATGCGGCTGTGATACAAATCAAACGCATCAGTACGTTGCTGCTGCAATTTCGGCAAAAATTGGCGCATGAGCAGGTGATATTGCAAGAGGTCGATCTGCATAAGGTCTGGTTGCGCGTCACTATGCTGCTGGAAGATGAGATCAACAAGGGCAAGGTCAGGATCGTTAACCGGATGCCCGATGCGTTACCCCCTCTGCAAGCCGATCCTCTCTGGGTTGAACAAATCTTCCATAACATAGTGACCAACGCCATTCAGGCACAACAGCCCAATCAGCCGAAGCCAGGTTGGGTGGCAATCGATGCTGAATACTCGGATCAAGGGATCCAGCTGATGATTACCGATGGTGGGCCAGGGCTTTCTGAACCAGCATTACAACAGGTCTTTATTCCCTTCTTCACGACTCGCCAGGAGGGATTGGGGCTGGGCATGGCGCTGACAGAAACTCTGGTTCAGCGCCTGAACGGCACTATTACGGTGGAAAATATGGCCGGTCAGGGAGCGCGTTTTACCCTGTGGTTTCCGTTAAACACTCAGGAGGAGTGATGGAACAGTTTATTTATCTGATTGATGACGATCGGGCCATCCGTAGTTCGCTAACTTCACTATTGGCAACCATGGGCTGGCAAACGCTGGTTTATGAAAATGGTCTGGATTTTCAACAGCGGATGGGAGAACCGCAGGCGCTGTGCGGTTGTTTGCTGCTGGATATCCGCATGCCGGGCAAAAGCGGCATCACGCTACTGGAAGAGTGGCAACAACAGGGCCTGGAGATCCCCGTTATCATCATGACCGGCCACGGGAATATTGATTTATGCCGGCGGGCCTTCAAAAACGGGGCTTTTGAATTCTTGACCAAGCCCATTGATGCCGATCTGTTGATCGAAACTGTCGCTGGGGCATTGGAACATCAGCGAATGTTGCAACAACAGAGGCAAGCAACAGCCGAACTACAAGAGAGGCTCAATGCGCTGTCAGCACGGGAGCTGGAGGTCACTGGGTTGATTATGCAAGGAAAATCCAGCAAGGAAATTGCTCAGGAGTTGGAGCTTTCACCGCGCACGGTAGAGGCCCATCGTGCCAATTTATTTGCCAAATTGGCGATCAATTCGTCGGTGAAGTTAATGAAAGTCTATGGTGAGCTGTTTTCTCCAGCAAGAGTTAAGTAAAAATACCTAGAGCCTTAGGTATTCAACCGAATTGCGACACCGCTGCGCGCTGGTTATTTTAGCTGAACCTTCATTGTTCATCATAAATAACCTTTCAAGCGAGGATCGCATGAATATTAAACCTCTGGTACTGCTGGTTTCCCTCTCCGTTGTTTCCGGTAATGTTTTAGCCGATGATTATTTAGAGGGATACTACGGGGCAATAAAACTATTGCACGCCAGACAATCAGCAGAAGATATGGATACCAGCAGCCGTCCAGGCGTGGGTGATTTTGTCAGCGGTGACGAAAAACATAATTTCTATAACGGGGCTATCGCTGCAGGCTATCAATTTGGCAATGGCTGGCGCAGCGAGGCGGAGTATGTGTTCAAAAAGAAAAGCGAATACACCAGCGGCTCCACCACCTTTGCCAGTAGCTACAATCACCATAAAGTGGACGCTGAGCGCCTGATGCTCAATGCCTATCGTGACTACGCGCTAGGGTATGACTTCTCGCTTTATGGCACGGTCGGCCTGGGTATCGCCAAAGTGAAATCCGACGGCTGGCAGGGTAATACCTCGCGCCAATACGCGGCAAGCACGCAAAATAATCTGGCTTACTCCATCGGCGCAGGGATCAGCTATGCGGCGATGGAACGGCTCAATCTAGATTTGGGCTACCGTTACGTGGATATGGGCAAGATTGAAAGTGGCTACAATAACTTCACCAATGCCCGTGGGTTGAAAGATGAGCAAATGAAAGCACGCTTGGTTTCCAGTGAGTTTGCTTTAGGCGTGCGTTACCTGTTCTAGCCTTATCATTGATACCGGGCCGTGAGTTGCGTCATCGCGGCCTAACCCTGCTGAACAATCCGTTCGGAGGTTCCTCCCCCCCTGATCGATCGGAAAAACCATCACTCATGCTGCTGCCATGATAGTCACCTCGGTTTTTTGCTGTGAGATAAGTGATAATAGCCGCCATGCGATGCAGATTGATCATTCTGCCATGCCCTGGCGGCGTGGCGTAGTAGAGGAGTAACCGATGTATCAGGATTTTGACAGTGAGTTGAAGTGGGCCATGCGCCATATGCCACGTACCCGCGCGGCAGTAGCGGCGTTACCGGATCTGCACGGCGTGCGCCTGGCGTGCAACATGCACCTGGATCTGAAAATGGCCCCGTTGGTAGCTGGGCTGCTGGATAAGGGCGCGGCCATTTATCTCACCACCTGTAACCCGACGACGGTACAGGATGACGTAGTGGCCTGGCTGGAGCGTCACGGTGCCCAAGCGCACGCCTGGCGTGATATGAGCGATGCCGACTGGTCTGAATCGTTCGACCGCGCGCTGGCCTGGGGGCCGACTCATCTGTGTGAGATGGGAGCCGATCTGACCACTCGCCTGCATCAATCTGCCAATGGCCCGCAGATCAAGGCTGGGCTGGAAGCGACCGGTTCAGGCATCAGCCGCTTGGGGGGCATTGCGCCACGTTACCCGATCTTTAACTGGGATGACCTGCCGGTAAAAGAAGGGCTGCATAACCGCCACATGGTTGGGCTGACCGCCTGGCATACCTTCTTCCAGACCACGCATCTGACGCTGCATGAAAAATGTGTGGTGGTGATTGGCTATGGGCTGGTAGGCCAGGGCGTAGCCGCTTCTGCCAAGGCTTATGGCGGGCAAGTTATCGTGGCGGAAATCGATCCGGCTCGTGCTTTGCAAGCGCGCTACGATGGTTGGGCGGTAGTCGATTTAGCCACTGCCGTAGAGCAGGCGGACGTGATTGCCACGGCCACCGGAGCCAAGAACGTGCTGTCTGCACGGCACCTGGAGCGGGCCAAGGATGGGGTGTTTATCCTCAACGTTGGACACGTGGCGGAAGAGATCGACGTCGGTTTCCTGCAAGCCCTGCCGCACAGCGAGCCAATGCCGTTTGTGAATGCTTACCAACTGGCAGGCAAAACGCTGTATCTGCTGGCCAACGGGTCTATGTTCAACCTGACGGCAGGCTACGGCGACAGCCTGAATGCCTTTGATGTGACCCTGGCCGTGATGGCCGCCGGTATCGGGCATATCGTGGGGGCCGGTGAGCAGCATGCTGCCGGATTGTACCTATTGCCGCAATCTGCCTGGCAGCCAGCGCTGTAACTTTTACCTTGCGGGCGTACAACCCAGTACGCTCGCGGGTTGCATAAATTTTGCGCCGATAGATTTTGTCACAAATAGCTACTCACAATCACAGTGCAATTCTATATCCCTCACTTATAATTCAACGCAGTCGGTTCTCTCCTCCGTTACAGAGTAATACATGTGAAAATCCGTGTTTTGGTTCTAACCCTGCTCGCGTTGCAAGCCGGTTCTGGACTGGTGCCGAGTGCATTAGCCAGCAATAAAACCGCCGCAGCGCAGGCCACCCAGCCTGAGCTGGCTTCTGGCAGTGCCATGGTGCTGGATATGCAAACGCATCGGGTGATTTATTCACGTAACCCCGATGAAGTGGTCCCTATAGCCTCGATCACCAAGCTGATGACGGCGATGGTGACGCTGGATGCCCGCCTGCCGCTGGACGAAATGCTGTCGGTTGATATCAGCCAGACGCCAGAAATGAAAGGGGTCTACTCCCGGGTGCGCTTGAACAGCGAAATCAGCCGCAAGGATATGTTGCTGTTGGCGCTGATGTCGTCGGAAAACCGGGCCGCGGCCAGCTTGGCGCATCATTATCCAGGGGGCTATAACGCCTTTATCAAGGCGATGAATGCCAAGGCGAGAGCGCTAGGCATGACCAATACGCATTACGTTGAACCGACCGGACTATCGATTCATAACGTGTCTACCGCGCGTGACCTGACCAAGCTGATGTTGGCGACCAAGCAGTACCCGCTGATCGGCCAGTTGAGCACCACTACCGAACGGATGGCGACCTTCAAGGATCCCAACTATACGCTGCCGTTTCGCAATACCAACCATCTGGTCTACAACCAGAAATGGAATATCCAGCTGACCAAAACCGGTTTTACCAATCAGGCCGGACACTGCCTGGCGATGCGTACCGTGATCGGCAACCGATCCGTTTCGCTGGTGGTGTTGGATGCCTTTGGCAAATATACCCATTTTGCGGACGCCAGCCGTCTGCGCACCTGGATTGAAACCGGCAAAGTAACGCCGATCCCAGCGGCGGCGCGCGATTATCGCCGCCAGAAAGATGCCGCCCTGGCGAAGAACGACACGGAATAAAACGTGACTTATTAGCCTGCCGCCTGTCGCGGCAGGCTATCACTTTCCCATTCTGCAAAATTCACGACTTAAACCCGCAGCTACAGTAAAATCATTAAGATTTTCCCTCTTCATGTTTTCAACCCGCTATGCTAAACCGGTATGGCTATCCCACCCTTTGATAAGGAAAGTGCATTTTGGCAGGCAGTAGCTTATTAACCCTGATCGATGACATTGCTTCGTTACTGGATGATGTTTCACTGATGACGAAAATGGCGGCCAAAAAGACCGCCGGGGTACTGGGAGACGATCTGGCGCTTAACGCCCAACAGGTCAGTGGTGTTAAGGCCGATCGTGAAATCCCCGTGGTGTGGAAGGTGGCCAAGGGCTCGTTTATCAACAAGGCGATCCTGGTACCGCTGGCATTGCTGATCAGCGCTTTTGCCCCTTGGGCGATTACGCCGCTGCTGATGATCGGTGGGGCTTACCTCTGCTATGAAGGGTTTGAAAAGGTTTACCACAGCCTGATGCACCGCAAGGGCGCAGAGGCAGAAGAGAAAGCGGAACTGGATACCAGTGAGGACGTTGCAGTCTATGAACAGCGCAAAATCAAAGGCGCCATTCGTACCGACTTTGTACTCTCCGCCGAGATTATTGCCATCACGCTGGGGACCGTAGCCGGAGCCACCTTTAGCCAGCAGGTGATTGTGCTGTGTGGTATCGCCATTGTGATGACGGTAGGGGTGTACGGCATCGTGGCGGGCATCGTCAAGCTGGACGATCTAGGGTTCTACCTGGCCCGTAAGCGTAGCGCGCTGGCGCAATCGTTAGGGCGAGGTATTGTCAGTGCGGCACCTTATCTGATGAAAACGCTGTCGGTGGTGGGTACCCTGGCCATGTTTATGGTGGGCGGCGGGATTTTGACCCATGGGCTACCGCCTGTGCATCATCTGTTCACCGACTGGGCGAGTTATTCTATGGTGGTACCTGGCGTAGGTGCGATCCTGGGGGGGCTGACCCCTACGCTGCTGAATGCAGTGTTCGGCCTGATCGCCGGTGGCGTTGTGATGCTGGTGGTCTCTGGGATTAGTTCGGTGCGGGCTCGTTTTAAGGCTTGATGCAAAGAAGATACGGCAGACCCTTCTCAATCAACTCTCTATCCACCATAGGGCGCATTGAAGCGCCCAATGGTGGTGAGAACTAGAAGATCAGTTTGAACACACCGGTAATGGTCAGTAGGCCAACAATAAAGATAATCGCAATAATCCACAGAAAAATTTTCATCCGTCTCTCCCGACTGTTTATGTTTAGTGAATGCGTGAATGCACGCTGAGATCGCTAAGCCACGACAAGATTAACTATAGATGAAAATCAGCAGCTTGCCCGGAAAGGGCCTAAGGCAGCGTATGGCTGCCGCCATTCAGTGGCCGCTGCATAATGTGGGTATCCAGCCAACCGCCAAATTTAAACCCGACGCCGCTTAGGGTGCCGATGCTGGTGAAGCCCAGCTTGCGGTGCAGGGCAAGGGAGCCTGCATTGCCAGCAGCATCGCCAATCGTTGCCAGCATTTGCCGCCACGGGCCGTGCTCACAGCGAGCAATCAATGCGCCGAGTAATGTCTTGCCAATACCGTGCCCTTGCAGGCCTTCGGCGACATAGACAGAATTCTCGATGGTGTAGCGATAAGCAGGCCGCGGCCGATACGGCGTGGCATAGCAATAGCCCACGACGCGGTCTTCCATCTTCGCCACCAGCCATGGTAACCCCGCAGCCAAGACGTTATGGCGGCGCTGTTGCATCTCTTCCAGCGTTGGGGGCGTTTCTTCGAACGAGGCTGGCCCGTAAAGCACGTGATGAGCATAAATCTGTTGAATGGCCGCCATATCCTCAGTGCTGGCATCGGAGACGCTTAGCGTTGCCAGCGGTGGGGTTGCAAGTGACATAGTGCTCCCTTTTATGATGATAAATCAGAGTACCAAGGCATTATGCACCGCGCCTGGCGACAAGATAAATTGGCTTTTTGTCTGGCGGGGATAAGAAAAAATGATGGTATTTTTCATGCAGAGAAATGTGTTAAGTGAAGAAAAGTATGTTATTGCGTTAGGTGTTGCCCCTCACCCTAACCCTCTCCCACAGGGAGAGGGGACCGATCGAGTCCGTTGATACTCTCCATTACTTCCTGAAACGACGCAGATGCGTCGAAGGTAAAAACCAGTTCCGTTGTCCTATAGTTATTTGATATTACTATGTTTTATTAATATCGCGGGTTAACCAAGTACTCTGGCCAGCTCCCTCTCCCTGTGGGAGAGGGTTGGGGTGAGGGGACACGGGTTACCGCCGCATCAGTTGCGTGACGCACTGGCGTAGATAGTCCAACAGCGCCGGCGTGAGCCAGGTGCCCTCGGTCAATGTCGGTTCTTGCTCCATCGCCTGGCGGATCTTCATCTGGGTGGCCGGATTGTCACTGGCATAGGACTGGAATAGCTCCAGCCAAAGGGCCGCCAACTGTTTAGCCTGTGTCGATGCAGGCGCAACCTCCTTCTGCATCGCTTGCTGGAATTGAGCAATCAGCGCTGGCCATTCCTGAATGCGATCAAAATAGTGCGTGCGGACATAGGCATATTCGGTATCAGACAGGTATTTTTGATAGATCGCCAGCTTGGTTTCGGCAAAGGCACGGGTGATGTAATCGGTCATTGCCGGTGTGATCCCCGTTTGTTCGCGCATCGAAGGCTCATCGGCGTGCATGGCGTTGAGGCGGGTCAGAAATGCCGGATTGCCTGCGGTATCACGCTCCAGCGTGCACATCCAGCGGCGCGCAATAGCCTGAGCACGCGGATCTTCGGCGCTTGCCCCACCGTCCATCAGTTCTTGCACCGTGCTCACCATCTCCTGCCATTCACGATTACGCGCTTCGTCGGCCTGATAGAACGGCAGCTGTGCCAGTTCGTCGGCGGTAAAGTATTTATCGTACATGGTCATCATCTCCAACGTGATCAGCCAATCATTCAATTCGGGTTCACTGCCTTGGGTCAATTGGGTGTGCATATGCTGTAAGCGGCTGCGCAGCGTGGTTATCTGCGTCAGTTGCCGATCGAGCATGGCAATTTGCTGTTCAATAACCGCGGGTAACGCCAGCCCCGAGTGCGCCAGAATCGAGTCGATTTCTGCCAGTGCGACTCCCATTCGCCGCAAGGCTTGAATATGGTGCAGGCGAGTAATATCTTCCCGATTGTAAAGGCGATATCCGGCATCAGAACGTGCAGAGGGGATCAGCAGCCCAATGCTGTGATAATGATGCAAGGTTCTTACGGTTATTCCCGAACGGCGGGCAAGTTCGCCGACTTTTAGTAACATGCTGATTATCTCCCTGGTGTGAGCTGAGATACTACAGCCTGACGTTACGTGAGGGTCAAGCAGGGAGGGGGGAATTTTTGTGAAGCATTGCAGGCACCAACAACCGGCACCTGCAACCGATTGCGGGGGAAGTTACCAGCCTTTGACGGCACCGCCGTTGAAGATTTTCTCTGCCGCTTTGGCTACTTCATCGGACTCGTAGGCTTTCACGAAATTCTGCACGTTCTGCGCATCTTTATTATCTTCGCGTGCCACCACGATATTGGTGTACGGCGAATCTTTATCCTCGATAAAAATCCCGTCCTTGGTCGGCGTCAGGCCTATCTGGTTGATATAGGTGGTGCTGATCACCGCCACCGCGACTTTAGGATCGTCCAATACCTGGGGCAGTTGCGCACCCTCCAGCTCCATAATCTGGTAGTTGTGCGGGTTGGCACTGATATCCAGCGAGGTTGGCAGCAAGCCTTTGCCCTGCTTAAGCTCGATCAGCCCAACCTTTTTCAACAGCAACAGGGCGCGGCCCAGGTTGGTGGGATCGTTCGGGATGGCAATTACTGCGCCATCCTGCAACTCTGACAGCAATTTGATCTTTTTCGAATAGCCAGCCATTGGGAACACAAAGGTGTTGCCTACCACCACCAGTTTGTAGCCGTGATCTTTATTTTGCTGTTCCAGGAAGGGGCGGTGCTGGAATACGTTGGCATCCAGTTCGCCTTTGTCGGTGGCATCATTGGGTAGCAACGAACCGCTAAAACCAATCAGTTCAACGTCCAGGCCATATTTCTCTTTGGCCACCCGTTTGGCGACTTCCGCCACGTCCTGCTCGGCACCGTTAATGACGCCAACCTTGATATGGTTTTGATCGGCCTTCTGATCGCACCCTTGTAATAACAACGTTGCTGCTAATGCTGCGGCCAAGGCGGTGCAGCGCCAAACAATTGCCATGAGTGACTCCCTGTAAAAACAATAAGATCGGTCAGTGTTGTGCCAACAGCTAAACCTATGGACGTAGCCAAGTCAAATCCTGGTTAAGCACAATTTCTTATAGCTCATAACACGGCGATCAGCGTGGCCGTAACACCACGATACCCGGCGTATTCAGTACATAGTTGGCAAACGCCGAGTCCATCACTTTGTGGTTTTCCGGGCGTGAGGAAGCATGGCGCAGCACCGGCCCATTTTGGGTCATGATAAAGAAGCCGGTATGGGTAACGTCCAGCCCAGCCAGCTTGGTATAGATACCGATATAGTCGCCGGTCTGTAATTGGCTAATCACCTGCTCATCAATAAATTCGCTAGGGATATAGGTGATGTTGCGCTCGGTGACAGCGATGCCAGGCAGATAGAGCTCGCCATCCGCTTTGCGGTTGAGCTGTTTGACCACGGTGACGGCATGCGGGCTGAGCTGCGCGGTGACGTCATCGGCAAGGATCTTATGGGTGTGTGACCAGTCGGTGAAGAAATGCTTGCGCTGCGTGAAACTGACATCTCCATTGATATAGCGCGTCTGAATCACATTTTCGACGAAGTCGTTTTCGCTGGTGGCAGTTCTCATCGCCTGCACGTAATCCAGATAGGTAAAGCAATCTACCCCACGGAAATCGATCACCAATTGTTCCGCAGCGGTAGCGGAACCGATCAGCCGGTTGGCTAGGTAAGGGGTTTCCAGGAAAGTCTGCGAGAGCAGCTCGATGGCCCGCCCTTTATCGATTTCCGGTACCGCCGCATGCAGAGCCAGCGCTGCATGCAGTTTGTTTACTGTGTAATCGTCCATTACTGTCGCCATTGTCAGAGGTTTCACCTGTTGCGGTAGGGATTCTACCGGGATTTTGGCCGGTTGTTTACCGCTGCAACCCATCAGCGTCGTACTCAATATTATCAGGGCCAAGCCACGCATCCCTCTCTCCCAAGCGATCATTGGTTTGGCCAGTATGGCGTGCGCAAGGTAAACCCAGCATCACCCAAAAAGCGGTAAATCAATAGCCCACTTCATTATTGAACGGCAGATACCAGAACAGTGCGATCTCATGATCGGCAATGTCCGGTTGCCCACGATAGAGTAAATGATCGATGCCACCCAGCACAAAGCCATAGCGCTGATAGCAGCGGCAGGCAGTCAGATTATTGTTTTGGGTTTCCAGCATCAGCCCCGCGGTGTCCTGCTCTCGTGCCCAATGACGTGCGGCATCCAATAGCGCTGTGGCTACGCCTTGGCGGCGAGCGGGGCGGCTAACGGCAATCTCCTCGATCAGCGTATAGTCGTTCCAGTTTTTGCTGAGGGTGATATGCCCCACGGCTTCCCCTTGGTAACGAGCGAGGAAGGTCTCCCCATCGTCATTGAGGAACGGGGCCAGCGGATAGACTTTATTGAAAGGAACCACTGGCTGGGTTGGCCACTGCTCGACCGGCTTATCAAAACAGGGTTGAGCATAACAGGCGACGGCAAAGGAAAAATCACCGTATTCCAGGTAACCAAAGGGGAGTTCGCTGATAATTTCAATGCCGATCGCCTGATGCAATTATTCCAGCTCCCTTAGCAGCCTGGCGGGGTTGCCCGCATAAATGCCTTTGCGGGTAATGCTTTTGCTGACTACCGCACCGGCACCAATCACCACGTCATCGCAGATTTCCACGGCCAGTATGGTGGCACCAGAACCTACAGAAACCCGGTTGCCGAGCCGCGTGTGCCCCCAGCTTGCCGGATCGGCGTTAGGGGCGCCCCCTTTGAACAGATCGTTGGCAAACATCACGCCGTGGCCAATAAAGCAATCTTCGCCCAAGGTTACGTATTCACAGATAAAGCTATGCGACTGGATCTTGCTGCGCGCGCCCACGCAGACGTTCTTCTGGATCTCGACAAACGGGCCGACAAACACATCGTCCCCCAACTGGCAGCCATACAGGTTGCTGGGTTCGATCACCATCACGTTCTGTCCGGCCTGCACGTTATTAATCCCGCTTTGGCGGGTGCGGATCTTGGTTGTCATGGTCTCCCTCCATCAAGTAACGCAACATATTGATTATAGTGCAGAGTAACCCACAGGCTGTTGACAGCGTACGTTTTTTCAACCAAAGACTATAATTGATGCAGGGCCGAGAGCCTGATAGCCGCAACCCTTGCGCGGTGTCTGAACCGCCAGTGGTGTGTTTTCCGTTCGCCGATCGCGGTTGGCGGCGAAATGAGGAGGTGTCTCATGGTCAATCATGTCTGGGGTCTGCTGGCGCATCCCAACGCCGAATTCAAACAGATCAAAAGCGAGAATGAATCCGTCTCGCACTTGTATACCCACCACGTGCTGCTAATGGCATTGATACCGGTGGTCAGCGCGTTTATCGGTACCACGCGGCTAGGCTGGCTCTCTGGTGAAGGGCAGGCAATCCGCCTGGATATGTTCACCGCTTTCTACACCGCCGTCGCGTTTTATCTGTTGATGCTGGCTGGCGTGGCGATCATGGGCAAGGTGATCCACTGGATGGCGCGGCGTTATGAATCCCGGCCAAGCCTGCACCTGTGTATGGTCTTTGCGGGCTATGTTGCGACCCCGATGTTTCTCAGCGGATTAGTGGCGCTCTACCCGTTGGTCTGGCTGTGTCTGTTTGTCGGCATTATCGGCCTGGCGTATTCGGGCTATCTGCTGTATCTCGGCATTCCACACTTCCTGAATATCGATCGCAAAGAGGGATTTATCTTCTCCAGCTCAACCTTGGCGATCGGCATCTTGTTACTTGAATTGCTACTTGGACTGACTGTATTGCTATGGGGGTATGGTTTCTGGTTATTCTGACGTTAGCGTGATCGTTGCCCCTCATACCTTGTGGTATGGGGGGCTTTTGCTTAAATAAGCTGTACTCGACCCTCTGGATTTGTTACTCCCGCCTGCTTATTATCAACTCATTAAATGATACCGACTGGAATAATTGATGGCGACAATGAAAGAGGTGGCGCAGCGAGCCGGGGTTTCCGCTGCGACGGTCTCTCGGGTGATTAACAATACCGCCTATGTTGAGCCAGTGACCCGCGAGCGTGTCGAAAAAGCGATGCGCGAGTTCAATTACCACCGCAATGCGGCGGCGCTGGCGTTAGCCAAACGTAGTGGCAACATGCTGGGGCTGCTGACCGGCAATCTGGCCGATCCCTTTTTCTCGCGCTTGGCGCGTGGGGTGGAAGAGGTAACCCGCAAAGAAGGGGCGAAGCTGATGGTGTGCAGCGGTGGGCACCAGGCGGAGCGCGAAAAGGCCGGGTTGGATTTTCTGATCAATCAGGGCTGTGAGGCGATTGTCGCTCACATCACCCGTATGAGCGATGCCGATGTGCTGCGCTATGCCGCTCACTCCCCCGGTTTGGTGATCATCAATCGCTACTTTCCTGCCATTGCCAACCGCTGCGTGTGGTTGGATAACGTCAGTGCGGCTCAGGCCTCGACCGAACATTTGCTGCAACAGGGGCATCGGCGCATTGCCTGTGTGACCGCCGATTTGCCCATCGATGACCGCAAGCTGCGTTTGCAGGGCTATCGCAATGCGATGGCACAGGCGGGGATCGACGTTCCGGGTGAATGGGTGATCAGCGTGCCCTTTGATGAAGAGGGGGGAGAATTGGCCGCAGAGCAGATACTTTCCAGCCGTCATCACTTTACGGCCGCAGTGACGTTTAATGACGTGATGGCCGCCGGTATGATGCGAGCCTTGCACCAGCGCCAAATCCCCTTGCCGCAGCAACTGTCAATTATCGGCTTTGATGATGTGGTGCTGGCGCGCTATCTGTATCCCGCGTTAAGCACCATGCATTATCCCATCGAGCGTATGGCCAAACGAGCGGCCAAGCTGGCGCTGTTGAGCCTGCAACAGCAAGGGTTGCCGCCGCAAAATAACATGTTTAGCGCTGAACTGGTGCTGCGTGACTCGGTCACTCGCTGGCAGGGATAGCTTGTCCATAGGCTGTTCTGAGAGCTGCATCACAAAGTTATCCGTCATGAAAGCGGTTACATGGCTTGAGGCGCTAGCTCACACCCCGGTAAACCAGGATTCACTACGCTAGCGGCACATCAATAACAACTCGGGGTGACCTATGGATGGTAAGAAAACGCTCAACCTTTGGCTGGCTTTGCTGCCGATCGTTGCCATGCTGACGCTGTTGATCGTCGGCTATGGGGTGTGGGAATTACGTATTGAACCGCTGTTACTGCTTTCGGCTGCCGTTGCTGCCGGATTGGCACTGTGGCAGGGCTACAGCTGGGATAACATCATCAACTCGATCGTCAGCAAGCTGGCGAAGGCCATGCCGGTGATCATGATCCTGATCTGTGTCGGCGGGCTGATTGGTACCTGGATGATCAGCGGCACCATTCCTTACATGGTGTACTGGGGGCTGAAAGTGATCAGCCCGCAATATATTCTGATCGCGGCCTTCTTCCTCACCAGCGTGATTTCCGTCTGTACCGGCACCTCATGGGGGTCTGCGGGTACAGTTGGTGTTGCGCTGATGGGCGTTGCGGCAGGGCTGGATGTGCCGTTGGCAGCGGCGGCTGGCGCGGTGGTTTCCGGTGCCTATTTCGGCGATAAAATCTCTCCGCTGTCGGATTCGACCAACTTTGCCGCTATCGTGGCCGAAACCGATCTGTATGCGCATATCAAACACCTGATGTACACCACACTGCCCAGCTTTGTGCTGGCAGCCACCGTTTACCTGATCGCCGGTCATAGCAGCATGGTGGGAACGGTTGCCACGCCACAGCGGGTCACTGACATCATCGTTGGGTTGGAAAGCCTATACCACTTCAACCTGCTGCTGATCCTGCCGCCGGTGCTGGTGTTGTGGGGAGCAGTGACCAAACGGCCGGTGATCCCAGTCATGCTGGCTGCCTGTGTGCTAGCGATCGGCCTCGCCGTGGTGATGCAGGGCTTTAGCCTGAAACAGGGTCTGAACGCGCTGATGGACGGCTTCAACCTATCGATGTTTGCTGAACGCGGGCATGACATCAGCGGCGTGATCGCCGATGTTCCGCGCTTGCTTAACCGGGGTGGCATGTTCTCAATGATGAGCACCATCCTGCTGGTACTGTGTGCCTTCTCGTTTGCCGGTGCGCTGACCTTGACCGGTGCGCTGACGGTGATTATCAACCGGTTGCTGAAAGTGGTGCGCACCACCGGCCAACTGATTGCCGCCACGGTGGGTACCACCATTCTGGTCACCGGCGCGACCAGCGATGGCAAGCTGGCGCTGCTCATTCCGGCAGAGCTGTATAAGGACGCCTATCGCCGCATGGGATTGGACAACACCAACCTGTCACGCACCATCGAAGATGCCGGTACGGTGATTGAACCCCTCATTCCCTGGACGGCGGCCGGTGTTTATATGGCGACCACGTTGGGAGTGAACACGCTGGATCTGCTGCCTTGGGCGGTGCAGTGTTACGCGGCAGTCTTCTTCGCTTTGATTTACGGTTTTACCGGTTTTGGCATCGCCAGAGTGACGCCAGAGGCTCAACAACAGGAGATGCCAAATGAAACAGCCTGATTTCAACCAGGTGGTCGATCGCCACCATACCAGCTCGGTGAAATGGGATTTCATGGGGCATTACCTGCAATTGAACGAAACCGACCTGTTGCCGATGTGGGTATCAGACTTTGACTTTCCTTGCCCGCCAGCAGTGCAGCAGGCTTTGCATGCGCGTGTCGATCATGGCGTATTTGGCTATAGCGAACGTGATGAAGATTACTACCGGGCGGCTATTGAGTGGTTTGCCCAACGTCACCAACTGCCGCTGCAACGGCAATGGTTTACCTCGATCGAAGGGGTTGTGCCGGGGATTGCGCTGCTGATCCAGATGCTCAGCCAACCCGGTGATGGTGTCGTGGTGCAGGGGCCTTATTACGGCTCCTTTAAGAAGGTGATCACCCTCAATGGTCGGCGGGTACTCGAGAACCCACTGCAGGAGCGGGAAGGGGAGTATCACTTTGACTTTACCCAGTTGGCCGAGCTGTTGCAGCGGGAGAAGCCGCCGTTGCTGGTGTTGTGCAATCCGCATAACCCAACCGGCCGCTGCTGGAACCAGCAGGAACTGACGCAATTGCTGACGCTATGCCAGCAACACGGGGTGACGGTGATCTCTGATGAGATCTGGGCGGATTTGATCCTGCCGGAAGAGCGCTTTACCTCGGTTTTACACCTGGGGTCGCAGTGGCACGATAGGGTGATTGTGGCAACCTCTGCCAGTAAAACCTTTGGTCTGTCCTCGCTACGCATCTCCAATTTCCTGATCCCGAATGCGGCGCTGCGTGAGCAATTTGTCGAACGGCTCAATGCGCACGGGCTAGACGTTTTCAACGCGCTTGCCATGACGGCAGCGACGGCGGCTTACCAGCAGGGTGGCCCGTGGCTAGATGCTTTGTTGGCTTATTTGGCCGAGAACCGGCGCTGGTTTGCACAGGCGTTGGAGCAGGCGGCTCCCTGGTGCCGGATGATGTCAGCACAAGGCACTTATCTGGCCTGGCTGGATTGCAGTGCGCTGGGGTTGGATGATGAAGCTTTGCAGCTGGCCATGCGTCAACAGGCCAAGATTGCGCCTTCGATGGGCTATGGATTTGGCGAGCAGGGGGAGGGGTTTATCCGCATCAATCTCGGTTGTCCGCGCGCCTATCTTGAAATAGCCGTCGCAGGGTTGGCTAAACTAACCGATTGATTTTATAGTGGGCGCAGCATGCTGCGCCCACTTAGCGCCCCTCCAGTATAAAACCTCAGCTATGGCTAACCACCACCAGTTTCTGGTTCACAAACTCCTTAATCCCCAGATCTGACAGCTCGCGGCCAAAGCCGGAACGTTTAATACCGCCAAACGGCAGCTCAGGTGCGGTATCGGTCAAGGAGTTGATATACACCATGCCGGTTTCAATGCGTGAGGCCAGCTTTTTGGCTCGTTCAATATCGGTGCTGAAAATGGCCCCACCAAGCCCGTAGTGGGAGTCGTTGGCCAGCTTGACGATCTCCTCGTCATCGCTCACCACATAGACCTGCGCCACCGGGCCGAAGAACTCGGTGAAATAGGCCGGGTTATCGCGGCTGATATGCGTGAGGATGGTGGGTTCAAAGAAGTTACCTTCGTGCTGTAACGCCTTGCCGCCCAGGTGCAGTTTGGCCCCTTGCTTCACCGCCTCATTGACCTGCTCGGTCAGCCCTTCCAAGGCAGATTTGGAGGATAGCGGCCCTAAGGTGGTGGTTTCATCCAGCGGATCGCCCATTTTCACATTCTTGAAATGCTCGGTGAGCTGTTGCAGGAAGGCTTTCGCCACTTTCTCCTGCACGATAAAACGCTTGGCGGCGGTACAGACCTGCCCGGCATTGTTGAGCCGTGCCTCTGCACCCACCTTGACGGCCTTCTCGAGATCGCAATCGTCGAGCACGACAAAAACGTCGTTACCTCCCAGTTCCAGCGTGGCCTTTTTCAGCTTCTTGGCCGCCTGAGCCGCCACGATGCTGCCCGCTTTTTCCGAACCGGTCAACGCCACGCCTTGCACCCGATCATCGGCGATGATGCTGGCTACCTGATCCTGGGAAATATACAGGTTGGTATAGGCCCCTTTGGGCGCTCCGGCCTCATGCACCAGCTTCTCGAACGCTTCGGCGCAGTGCGGCACGATGCTGGCATGCTTGACCACTACCGGATTCCCGGCTGCCAGGTTAGGGGCGAGCACGCGCATCAGTTGGTAAAAGGGGAAGTTCCAAGGCTCGACCGCCATCAACACCCCGATGGGATGATGCTCGACCCAGGCCTCACCCAAGCTGGACTCATAGCTCACCGGTGCCAGGAATTTTTGCGCATTGTTGGCGTAGTAACGGGCAATCTGGGCACACAGCTTCACTTCACCACGGCTTTGCTCGATCAGCTTGCCCATCTCAACGCTGGCAATGTTCGCCAGTTCCTCCACCCTGCTCTCCATCAGCTCGGCCAGCTTATGCAACACGGGTAGGCGCTGGATGATTTCGCCCTTGGCCCAGTCGGAATGATACAGCGCATCGGCCTGGGCAAGCGCCAGTTCCACCTGATCGTCATTATGCGGGGTATATTCTTTAATTAGCTGATTGTTAAAGGGGTTTACTGTCTGGTATGGCATGAAGTGCTCCTTTCGTCGCTCATGTTGACGCCTGACAGACGCCTTATTCAGAACGTTAAGTCTAGACGATAGGGCTGCGAAGGAGGGGCATAAAGGGCGATCGTGCGCCAGTGCCCCGCATGCAGAGGCTTATTACGAGAGTGCTGAAATGTTCCTTTGCTCCCAAAAGGACAAGCTCTACCAGCCCCCTCTCCCTATGGGAGAGGGGGCTGGTGAGGGGGGTAAGATAAAATGTTACTGGATGTTGTTACCCCAGTGTTTTTGCTTACTGGTTTTGCCAATGCCGGGATTAAAACTGTTGGTAGGATCGGCATCCTGATAGAAGGCCTGTAAATCCGGTTTGGCATGATACAGATGGCCAACGTTGTGCTCGGCCGGATACTCCGCACCACGCTGATTGAGGATCTCCAACATCTGTTCTTTCAGCGCATGGCTGTCCGCGCCTTTTTTCACCACGTAATCCTGATGGAACACGTGGCACATAAAGTGGCCGTAATACAGCTTTTGCACCAACTGGTTGTCGATCTCCGGCGGCAGGGTTTCAAACCACTCGGTATCGTTGCGGCGCAGGGCGATATCCAGCGCCAGAATATCCTCGACCTGATCGGCATGCACCGCGTGATAGCGCACGGCGGCGCCCGCTGCGGCAAAGCGGTGCAGGAACGCTTTCTTGCCTTCTTCAGGCGTGCAGACGAAAAAGTCACCGTCGGCCTGGGCAAAATAGCTTTGCAGATACTGCTGGGCTTCCTCTACGCCTGGGCCGGCTATTTTCAGCAGCAGATGGTGTTCAAAGCGTTGGCGATACGCTTTCATGCGCGTTGGCAGATGGTTAGGTGCCAGCTTGCTCAGCTTCTGCATCAGGTTATCGGTGAGGTTATGCGGTAACAGCGGCAGTTTGTTCAGCGTGGCATCCACTCGGCCCTTCAGGGTGAAGAAGCGCGGCATTTGATCGGTGCCCAGCTTGTCGATCATCATAAAGGTGTCTTTGCCATACACCTCGGCGATATCGAAAATATCGCGGTGCATATATTCCCCGGCCACCGGCAGATTTTCAAACTGGCTCAGCATATGGCGGCGCAGCTCGGTCAATACCGCGGTATCGTTGGTGCCGATATAGAACACCTGCTCTTTATCTTCTTTGGCGAAGGTGTCCAGACGTACCGCAAATACCGCCAGCTTCCCGGCACAGCCGGAAGCCTCGAACAGGCGGCGTTTATCGGCATTAAAGCGGGAAGGGGTATCGGCATCCACATCGCGCACCCGGCTGGCGTATTCGTTATCCGAAGCGCGCAGTTCGCCATGTTCAACATCGGTTGGCCGGTAATCGCCCTTTTCCAACCGCGTGAGGATCTCTTCCGGCGTGTCGCCCAGGTTAATCCCCAGATGATTGACCAGCCGTAACTGGCCATCGGCGTCCAGCTTGGCGTACAACGCCATTTCAGTATAGGCCGGGCCGCGCTTGACCAGCGCCCCCCCGGAGTTGTTGCATATCCCCCCGATCACCGAAGCGCCGATACAGGAAGAGCCGATTACCGAGTGCGGTTCACGGCCATAAGGTTTCAACAGCCTTTCCAGCTTATTGAGCGTGCTGCCGGGGAAGCCTACCACCTGCTTGCCGTTATCCAATACCTGAATATGATCGAGCCGCAAGGTGCTGACAATGACAATCTCACGGTCATAATCCTGGCCGCTGGGGGTAGAGCCTTCGGTCAAGCCGGTGTTGGCCGCCTGCATAATGACAATCTTATCGGCGGCGACGCAGGCTTGCAGGATCTGCCACAGTTGCAGCAGACGGGTAGGGAACACGACGGCCAATGCCTTGCCACCGCCGGAGCGGAAACCTTTGCGATAACGTTCGGTGCTACGCTCGCCGGTCAGCACTTGTGCGTTGCCGACGATATTCTTCAACTGAGTGATAAATGCCTGCGTCATGCCCATCTCCATGTCCCCGCCTGGCTGCAGCGGGGTTTAATGTTTAATAGCGTTCCTGATATCCCGCCTCACGTTCTTCTGCACGCAACGTCAGGATCTCCACGCCGTCAGCGGTAACCGCTACGGTGTGCTCCCATTGGGCGGAAAGCTTTTTATCGCGGGTGACCACGGTCCAGCCATCTTTCTTCTGCTTGATGCGGTGGTCGCCCTGGTTAATCATCGGTTCGATGGTAAACACCATCCCTTCCTGCAACACCGTGCCGGTGCCGGGCAGGCCGAAGTGTAGCACCGCTGGGCCTTCGTGCATCTCACGGCCAATGCCATGCCCACAATATTCCCGTACTACGCTGTAACCTGCCTGTTCTGCATGTTGCTGTATGGCGTGGCCGATGTCACCCAGCGTAGCACCGGGTTTCACTGCCCGGATGCCTTGCCACATTGACTCGTAGACATTGTTGACCAGGCGCTTGGCGAGCGGGGTGGTTTGACCGATACAGTACATTTTGCTGGAGTCGGCAATAAAACCATTATTTTCCAAGGTGATATCGACATTGACGATCATCCCGGAACGCAGAATTTTGCTAGCCGACGGGATGCCGTGGCAGATCACTTCGTCGATCGAGGTATTGAGCACGTAGGGGAAATCATACTGGCCCTTGCTGGCAGGGCGTGATTTCAGCTCATTGACGATAAAGGCTTCGGTACGGTCATTGATCTCCATGGTGGTGATGCCTTCGCGGATCACCTCATCGAGCATGGCAAACACCTTGGCCAGCAGCGCGCCGGAGTGGCGCATGATGGCAACTTCCTGCTGCGTTTTAATCACAATATCTTTCACCCAACAATCTCCTTCAGCGTCAGCGCGTTATCTTTCATCATCTTCTTTACCAGTTGCGGATAGGTCAGCTCCGGGTTCAGCTCTGCCAGCATGCCGATCCTGATCCAGTGTTCCGCCTGTGCGTTGATAGAACGCGACATGGTCAGGCTGGCGAGCCTGAGATCGTCATGTAGCGTCTCCGAGATTTTTACAATCCCCATAGCCGACTCCGTCAGTGAACAATATACGGAGTGTATACGTTTTGGATGCTATGGGTTAGGCATTCTGTGGCGCAGGCATTTTAGGCTCAATGGTCATTGCCGGGGTCGCACAATGCGTTTATTGTGATCGTCGGCTTTGTTGCCATGACATTTTAAAGAAGGATTTAGGGCGTGACTAAACTACGTGTTGGGGTGATCTTTGGGGGCAAATCAGCGGAGCATGAGGTTTCGCTGCAGTCGGCAAAAAATATTCTGGATGCCATCGACAAAGAGAAGTTTGACGTCACGCTGCTGGGCATTGATAAGCAGGGGCAATGGCACCTTAACGATGCCTCCAACTTCCTGCTGAATGCGGAAAACCCGGCGTTGATCGCGCTGAACCACTCGAATAAAAACGTGGCGCTGGTCCCTGGGTATGAGAAACAGCAACTGATTGAAGCCGATGGTGCTGGTGCGTTGGGGCAGCTTGATGTGGTATTCCCCATTGTCCACGGCACCTTGGGGGAGGATGGTTCGCTGCAAGGGCTGCTGCGCATGGCGAATATGCCGTTCGTGGGGGCGGGCGTGTTGGGTTCGGCGGTTAGCATGGACAAAGACGTTACCAAACGTCTGCTGCGAGATGCCGGGCTATCAGTAGCTCCGTTCGTCACGCTGACGCGTTCCAACCGCAACAACTACAGCTTTGCTCAATTAAGTGAAAGCCTGGGGCTACCGCTGTTTGTTAAACCGGCGAATCAGGGTTCCTCTGTTGGTGTCAGCAAGGTGCATGACCAGGCTGAGTTCGAACAGGCTATCGCCCTGGCATTCAGTTTCGACCATAAAGTGCTGGTGGAATCGGCTATCGTTGGCCGTGAGATCGAATGCGCGGTATTGGGCAATGATCATCCGCAGGCCAGCGTCTGTGGTGAAATTGTCCTGACCGATGAGTTCTACTCTTACGACACCAAATACATTAATGAGCAAGGCGCGCAGGTGGTGGTACCGGCGGCGATCAATCAGGATGTCAGCGATAAAATCCGCGAGGTGGCATTGCAAGCCTTCAAGGCGCTGGATTGCTTGGGTATGGCACGTGTCGACGTGTTCCTGACGCCGGACAATAACGTGATTATCAACGAAATTAATACGTTGCCTGGTTTCACTAATATCAGCATGTATCCAAAACTGTGGGGAGCCAGCGGGGTGAGCTATAGTCAACTGATCACCATTTTGATTGAGCTGGCGCTGGAGCGGCATCAGCAGGATCGCGGGCTGAACAGTTCGGTGTTTGATCGGGATTAAGCGGGTGGGCAACAACGTAACCGGCGCTGTTGCCCTTATTGATTGGCCGCTGTGGTTATCTAATGACTCGTTGCTGTTCCTTTTTTGAGCATACAAAAACGGGTATGAAGGCCGTAGAGACTAAAATATCGTCATCCAACAGTTGCTCTACTCTTAGCGTCTGCTTTTTGCCAAAGGTAATCGCATCGTCCGCTGCGTTATCGGTACCACTTCTTATAACCACAGGATCGGTCAATAACAGGAATTTACCTTCGTGCTCATAATGGTAATCCAAGCTACGTGAGACTACCGAAGATTTCGCACCGTCATGTATCTCTCCATACATTGAAAAAGTGACTTTATTGCTATCTTTAAAGTAGATAGAAACATCCAATATGGACTCAATCTGAGCTTTATTCCTGGTTTCATGTGTATTGAGTTTTGTTGTACAATATAAGCCTTGGTAGGTATTATTGGGTGTTAGCCAAAAAATGGTTAATGCAATCAGCAAGGAAATAGAAAAGAAAATCAATAACATCCATGGCTTAAATATCATTTGAGTTATAAATGTAAGTGGTTTCGCATTGTTCATTTTTATTATTTCCACACAAAGAAAAAATAAAGTTACTGTGTTCGGATTTATTGGTCAATCTTTTGTTTAAATAGATGTATGTGATTGGGGTTTTATATTTACTGTTTGCTATCTTTTTTGTTATGGCGTTGTCTTCCTGAGACCCCGGCACTAAGTCCATTAATGAGCCTTGTAAAAAATAAACATCACTATTGTCGATCTTTTTGTAGAAGGTTAGGCCGTTTTTGGGTAACCCTCCAACGTTATTGATATGGAAATAGATCGAATAACCCACCGCGGCCAGCGAAATTGTGCACAGTAGAAGGGCGAACGCCGCTTTATAAATAAGAAAACGTGAGAATAAGAGATTGGTTTTAGATGGTTCCCCCTCCTTAGGTAAATGTTCATCATCGTTATTTAACAAATCTGCGGATAAAGGGATTATCTTATCAACATTGTCGATAGCCTCCACAGTATCAACTTTTAAACAAAAACCGGATTTGGGTATGGTGATGATGATATCAGGTAACCCGAGCAATGCCAGTTTACGCCGTACCATAGACATATAGTTGTTAAGGTTATTTAACGATGGCGTCAAGTCATGCTGTTCCCAAACGTCGATTAATAGGGTTTCCCGTGAAAGCACCAGGTTCGGATTGTCGACAAAAAGACGTATCAGACGGATCTCGGTGAGAGAGAGTGCTTTTGTCTCGCCAGGCTGACTGACATTCGCCAGCGTTCCCTGTTCCGCATCAAATAAAATGGTTTTGTTGATAACAAACTTCATCTTGTTCCCCCAATAAAGATAACAAACAGTGACTACTGCCGCTATTTCAATGCGTCACTCAAGTCTGTGACAGCGTATTTAAGCTTATAAATAAGTTAAGTATAGCCCATCTGTCGTGACCAAATGGCCCAGCTACCAGTATGTAAATATGATTAACCCTAAGTGCGTGGTGTTTTATGCTATATGAATGCATTTATTGATATAAAATACTTTCAATGAGAAATTTCCTATACCATGATTTGCATCAGGGAAGTCCTGGTGTCAGTCAGCGTCCAAGGCGTCAGTACTGACTCTTCATGGGAGTTAACATGGTTTCTGCAGGTAGACTGCGGAAACAACGGCTAGAGTAAGGTGATTTTGAGGCGAAGTACGCGATGCTATAACGGTAAAGAGCATCCAGGGATGGTTTTTATTAAGCTGGGATAATTCTAATTAAATGAATGTTCATGTATAATTAGAACTCGTGGTTTATCGTTTGAAATTCCGCGCAAAAATACTTCACTGCACTCATTAAATTATCAAATGGTTAATGTGTTAGCTATGCCATCATTTAATTATTTGTAATTGTTTTGGAGAAGTAACCGTGTTTAAGTGCCTAATTGTAACGCCAGATCTGTTTTTAAAACAAGGAGTGTCAACTTTGATCAGGGAATCGTTAATCGATTTTAATTTCAAAGGTGAGCCCGAGTTTAATCACAGTGTGTCAGCCTATGCCGATGCTATTTTCATTGATACCGATGCCGTACATTTCTATCAGAGTTTGGAAGAAGTAGTAAGATTTAATCGCGCGGTAGAAATATTTGTCATCTGTCATGAGAAAGAAAATCGCCTGATGCTTAGTTCTATCAGGAAAGATATTTCTAACATTATCTATCGAGAAGAGGGAGTCGAGTCGATCAAGCAGAAAATCGCCAGTGTGTTACAGCGGGGATTCCATCTGGACTCTCCACTGTCTCTAAGACGAAACGAAAAAATATCAAGTTACACTAGCAGTCATTATAACGAAACTCTGACAACCAACGAACATGAGGTGATGAAGCTTTTTGTGCGTGGCTTTTCAGGAAAAAGTATCGCCCAGATTTTACGTAAGAGTGAAAAGACTGTCAGCACGCAAAAGCGTTCGGTGATGAATAAATTGGGGGTCAAAAGTAATCAAGAGTTATTACGTAAAATGACATCAATTTAATCGACTAACAATAGACTTAAAAATAGAACCTACTAACACTTCTTTATGGATTATCCATAAAGACACCCTTCCTGCAATCAAAAAAACGTAATGCCATTGAGGGTAAAAGCAATGGCATTTTTTATGTCTATAATAGCGTGATTTTTTACTTAATGAAGAGGGGCAGCGAGCAATGTTGGTAATTAAACGGAGGCGTGGGGGAATAGTATTGGCAAGCAAAAAATGACGGCGCGGTGCGTTTTATTCGATGCTGCCCCTCATCTTTGAAGAAAGGGGCAGGTTAAATAGCTGTGTTTAATACTGGGCCACGATTTAGAACACGTGACTTAAGGATAGGCGACGGTGAAAATGGCATCGGCTTTTACCGAGCCCGCCTCAATCTTTTCAGCGGTTCGCACATAAGCTGCATTCAACTTTATCGACATCGGCGTGTTGTCCGCCGGTGAGGTTCCCACCAAAAACTGGCCGACATTATTTGCACTGACCGACGTATTCTGTGCTCCCAGTTGCAACGCACTGCCATCGCCTTTGGTCAACCTGATGCCTACCCCTTTGGCCGTGCTGCTCGGCGCCAGCGTCAGATCGCTGGTGCGGTTACCGAGATTGGCACTGTCCGTCAGCGTAATGTAAGGTTTGGCATTCTTACCGCAGGTACCTAACGGGATAGTAAATCCGGTGGTGGTCGCTGTCTTACCTGTGGCCGCCAGCTGTGAGGCGTCTACCGGATCTAATGGAACCAAAATCTCCCTGGCACCCAGGGTGCAGGTCGGTAGCGTTGGCTGTGGTATTACTGGCGGAGTGACTCCGCCTATTGTTACGGCGTCCCCAGATTGAAATATCATTGGAACTACGCAGCGTGTACCAGCCTGAGTCATATTCTTCTGAGTCCAGGTATCAACGTTACCAATGACAAAAGTGACTAAATTAGATCCCGCTAGTCTTGCAGGATCCTGTCCCCCGCTATAAAGGCTAATGTCAGTCACCACAAATTCAATTTTAAAAGATTCGAGTGTGGTAAAGGTCCCTGCCTGATTCACCGATCTGGTTCCCAGGAGATTGAAAGGGGTACTGGTGGCGTAGGCCCCTGTTGGCACATAGGAAATCCGGAACCCCAGCCCTGGAATAACTTGACCAGACGATGATAGCAATGCGACTGATGACTGTGGCAGATCTTGACGGGAGTTGATGTACCAGACTCCGATATTCAGCACCTCGGCGTTGGTGCCTGTTTTTCGGTAAGTAACGTCCATTGACACAGTCTGACTGGCCAGCACAAAACCGCTATACAGCGTTGCTGGCCAAGGGTTGGTGGTGTAACCCGTTGCTATTAAATTGCCAGAAGAACTACAGGTCCCTCCCACGATCGTTGCCGCGCTCTGGCTGCTGTAGCCCAGCGCACCCAACAACAGCAGGATAGCCTGGTTTAACCGCTGCCAGCGTTTTGCAGTGCGAAGGGCATTTGTTATTCTTTCCATCAACATGAAAAATTTCTCCGCATTATACCGTTTTGGCAAATTGGCAGCGATCGCCACTGCAGCTAAAGGTCAGTTCCGGGCGGCCACCGTAATCATTGATAAAGGTCAGCACCGGTGCGGCGAACGAACCGGATTTCAGTTCTGCGCTGGATTTAGGCGCGACCATGACCGGATCAAACTCATTGGAAACTTTGTCACCTGCTTTTGCGGTGATGCCAATCACCGTTACATAGTAGGGCGTCGGATTTTCCACTCGGTAGCCCTGCGCAGTTTTATGCAGGACGATTTTTTCCTGCCACACTTCCCCCACCTTCGGGGCAATGGCCTGCGGGCGATAGAACAGTTTGACCTTGGTCTGCAAGGCTATCTGCATCACGTTGGGCTTTTCGCTACGCGGGGGGATTTCACGTAGGTTGAAATAGAACAGGCTTTCGCGATCCTGCGGCAATTTGGCTATCTCGGGCGCGGTGGCGATACGCACCATGCTTCTGGCACCAGGCTCTACGCGCTGTACCGGCGGTGTCACCACCAGCGGGCTGGTGATTTTCTGCTGCTGCGCATCTTCAATCCAGGCTTGGGCGAGATAAGGCAACTGCTTATTTTCATTGCTGATATTCAGACTGATCGACTTATTCTGACCGTCGTAAATAACGCGGGTGCGATCGAGCGTAATGGCGGCCTGCACCGCGTTAGTCGCCAGGGTAATAGCGCAAAACAGCGCGATTTTATTTAATAACGTCATCATGTTTCTCTCATCGTGTTAGAGCTGTCGGCAGGGCAGTAAGAGCTGCGATTGCACCGTCAACTTTTCAGGGATAACGACCTGGCACTGTTTTCTTCCGTCCCAGACCGCTTCCAAACGTTCACCGGGCTGTACCCCGGTCAAATAGGCAAAACCGGCATCGCTGACAATCGCCAGCTCCTTTCCTGCCTGGTTAACAATGCTGCTGCCAAACGGCGGATGACTGCCGTCGATCAGGCCGAGCGTGGCCATGATTTTTTCGCCTTTCAGCATGCCAAAGCGGCGATAGCCGATGGCACCTTCCGTCAGCGCCGACTCCACCACCGGTTGGGTGGCTTCGACATTGTCATCCAACTTGCTGATATCAATGCGGGTATCAATCCGGTAATAACTTTGCATATCGTTCAAAACCGCTATACCAAAGGCGTTGGAACGCACTCGGCCACTTTCGATCGGCACGCCAGCGATGCCGTCGGTATCTACCATTAACCGGGTGCCGCCGCTGGCACCGCGTGGGTGCAGTGCGGCCCCTTTACCGGTGACGGTAGCACCACCTTGAACAGACAGGCCCGCCGAGGTGAAGTTGTTTTGTACATAGCTGGCGTTAACGTTGATATCTGCCAACGGTGTAGTCCGGCTGTAAAAACCACTAAACTGGCTGCGTACCCCATTATCATTGCCGGTATTGATACCGGTAGAGAGTCGATAGGTGGTGTCCGGCTGGTTACTATTCAGGTAATTGACCGTCTGGCTGGTATTACCCTGAGCGCTGCGTTGCGCGTTATAGCTAAGCGTCTGTCTGTTGCCTAACGGCATGGACAGGCTCAGATACAGTGCATTGTCGTTTCTGCCGTTGTTCTGTGTACGGCTAGCCGACAGGTTGACCGATAAATCCTTCATCGAAAAAGCATCGAAATAGCGGCTGGCCGCGATGCTGTAATAGTCTGCCGTCTGCTGGTCCCAATAGGTCTGGTGGCTGTAGTTGAGGTACAGGCCCACTCTGGCATCCTGAAAGTTCTTGTTCGCCGTAACGGTGTACATCGCCTTATCGTTGGCGAGGGTGTTGCCGCGATAACGGGTATCGATGTATTGCGACATCGTCATATAGTTGCGCTCAGAAAAGCGATAGCCGGCAAAAGTGATCTCACTGTCGATCTTTTCGAAACGTTTGGCATAGCTGACGCGGTAGGATTTACCGCTGTAGCTGCCCTGGCTGGGTAAATCCGTTGCCAGTGACTGGGTGACGTCGGCAGAAACGGCGCCCATGGCGAATAAATCCCTGCCCAAACCCAGCGAAAGGGCGTTGTAACCATTACTCGCTATCGCGCCGCCATACAGTGACCAACTGTTGCTCACCCCCCAAGAGGCTTCACCGCTGGCAAACACCGGCCCTTCGGTACGGTGATCAAAATCGGACGGTTGGCCAACGGTGGTTTTATAGCGTACCGTGCCTGGTCGGGTCAGGTAGGGGATAGTCGCGGTATCAACCTGGAAGGTCTGTTCGGTACCGTCCTGTTCTTCTACCCTGACGTCCAATCTGCCACTGATGCTGCTGTTCAGATCCTGAATACGAAACGGGCCTGAGGCCACGGTGGTCTGATAAATAACCCGGCCTTGCTGGGATACCGTTACCTTGGCGTTGGTACGAGCTATCCCGGAGACTTCCGGCGCATAGCCACGCAGGTTGGGTGGCAGCATTCTTTCGTCGGTGGCCAGGCTGATCCCGGTATAACGGAAGCTGTCAAAAATATCTGAGGCAAAGAAGTTCTCCCCCAGGGTCAACGTCGAGGCCAGTCGTGGGATCGCGCGGTACATATATACCCGGCTCCAATCGAACTGATTGTTGTTCTCAGATGCACTGCTACGGGTATTGTTACCCTGAAAATCTGCGCGAGCTCGCCACGGCCCAAGGTTAAATCCGGTCGTGCCAGTCACGCTGGTATTTTGCGTGCTGCCACTATTATGCGGCTTACTGGTGAGCATATTGAGGTTGTAATCGAGCAAGATCCCCGGAATACCGTTATCCCAGCGTGATGGGGGCAACCAGTTGGCGTCGCTGTATTCCAGCCAGGCCTGCGGAACCGACAGATACAGGGTGCCGGTAGCCAAATCGGGCTTGGCGACCATTCCTTCGATACTGCTCAATTCAGCACATTGCCCATTTTGCCAATAACGTACTTTGCCCAGAGCTTCTGGTTTCAAACCGATCTGCCCTATCAGGGCAGGGGAGAGGCAAGCCTCACTGCTCTCTGGCCGGCCCTCGCGTGCGTAGAAATACAGCGGCTGTTCAGGGATCACATAATCATTAATGTTGATCGCCATCAGGTATTCGCCAGGCATTACGTAATTTGCCTGAGTAAAACGGCTTAAATCGATATTTTGTTTGTCTTCCGCATTCAGGACATCGGTATTAAACTCAATAGCATGAGCAAACCCGCTAAGGTTGATGAGTGATATTGCTATGGCCAGCTTGGTTTTGTTAATTCCTTTTATTTTTCTATGCACGGTGACATCCTGAAATTTAAATACTCAACCGAAGACCTTGTCCAAAATCCTGTTGGATAAAAAGGCTATTTATAGTCAATGATAAAGCTGAGCGTGGCGTTAACCTCTCCTGCTTTAAAATAAGCAGAGGTTTTCACTAACGACGCACTATAATGTAAGTAATCGTCATTACTTTTTAGCGAGTAACCAGAGCGTGAGACTCCTGGCTGAATAATACGGCCATCAAGATCCTTTATTTGCATTCCTATACCCGCATTGTCGCCTCGCAGGTTAAACCAGGGATTGCTGCCTTCATGTTGGCCCATAAAGGTGACAGCGAGCGTATTGTCAGTAGCGCTGTCTTCATTGGGAAGGCAGTCTACTAGTCTGATGGAAAAGGGATAGCTGGGTTCGGCCCCCTTCGCCATGCGGGTTTCATCCACCACGCCAAGCTCGATGCTTTGGTCTTGTGCTTGCGCCGCGATTGCACAGGCAGGGACTATTATTACGCCATTCAGGTTAACGCGGGTGGTCTCCTGCTGAAGAGTCGCCGCATTGGCAGACAGTATTCCGCCGAATAAAATTAATAATAATCTCTTCATTTTTGGTCGGTTACGTCATCAATAATGATTGGGGTAAAAAGCATACGGGCCAGCCCGTATGCTTTTAGAAACGATTACTGATAGGCCAGGGTAAAGTCAGCTACGCTGCTGAATGAACCTGGTACGACGCTACCGGCTGTTGCGCTGTTGCCCTGCAGGTAGGCGGAGTACAACAGAGTGTTGTTACCTTCACCCAGGCTGCGTGCGGTTGAGGATACGCCCAGTTTGATTGGTGAACCGCTACCGTCGGTGATGACGATACCAGCGCCTTTGGCCGTTCCGGTGATCCCCAGCAGGTCGCTGTTAATCGCATCTGGTGAACCGTTGAAAGTGATAGCGACTTTGCTCTTGTTAGTCAGGTCGCAGTTTTCCAGGTCGACGGTGAAGTTACGTGGGGTAGAAGTCCCCAGGTTTGCCAGCGAAGCCTGAGAGATTTCACCCAGCGCCACGGTCTGGTCAACGCTGTTCGGATTGATTGAGCAAGGTGCATCAATGATAGAACCGGTGAAAGTCACGGTACCTGAACCCTGATCTGCCGCATTTGCCGCGAAAGCAGAAGAAACCAAAGCCAGAACCAGCATATTTTTTTTCAAGATAGACATAAATAACTCTTCCATGTTTATATCGTTTAGAGAATATTGCGTTGCAATAACAGTTTTAATTCCCCTTTATTAAGAGGTTCTCTCGAAGTAGAACATTCAACTGCTTGGTGATAATGAAAGAGGGAGCTAGCCGCGTGAATATTCGCATCCTGAATGGATGAGGTATTCTCAATGGGTTTCTGCCGTTCTTTTATTATCGAAGTAGTTCGGTTAATGCCGTGCTACCCGTTAAGCTGTTCTGCGTTCCTCTCAAGAGGTGGGTGTATAATACACGATATCTTAGGTTGGTAAATGCCATAAAACTAGTTTAATGATCTAGGTATTAAACTTACAATAGTTTTTTGTGCTGTATTTTTTAATTAAAATGGAGTTAAAACTTAGGATGATAGAATAATCCTAATTTTAATAACCTGGCTCCCTATGATCCTGAGGTTGTAAATAATTTACAAAAAGTAGGCATAATCTTAGAAAATAATTTGTGAGGACGGTTTTTTTTGGGGGGCACGGTTTTTCTGGCTGTCTCATTGTGAACCGAAAATTCATCAACGGGTTGATTTATATTGGGAAATGACGTTGTCCAGCAGGTGGGCATCACCGATAGGGTTGAGTATTCTCTTGACGGGTTTTGTAAAGATTAAGGCCTGGTGGGGCTTGCAGGCGATCTAGGGGCATAGCATCCAGCTAAATGAGCGCTGAATGCGGTGCCCCTCTGAGCGAACAGCACGCTTTTATTTCACCGTCACATCGATATCGCCAAAGTACTTCTTGGACAGTTCGCCAATGGTGCCTTGCTGCTTCACCTTAGCAATGGCGTCGTTGAGCTTTTTCAGCGTCGCGGTGTCGTCTTTGCGCAGGCCGAAGGCGATGCCTTCGCCGAGGATCTTGTCGTCCTGTACCGCCTCGCCCACAAACGCAAAGCCTTTACCATCCGGATGCGCCAGGAAACCGCTCTGCCCGGCAGGAGCCATGATCAGTGTGGCATCCAGGCGGCCAGCGGTCAGATCCAGATAAACCTGGTTTTGATCCTGATAGGACACCACATCAACCCCTTCCGGTGCCCAGTGTGCCTTGGCATAGTTTTCCTGAATGGAACCCTGCAACACGCCGACGTGCTTACCCGCCAGCGATTTGGCATCGGGCTTCAGGCCGCTGTCGGCCTTGGCAATCAGGCGGTTTGGCACCTGGTAGATCGAATCGGTAAACGCAATCGCCTGTCTGCGCTGCTCGGTGACGTTCATCGCCGAGTTAATTACGTCAAATTTGCGGGCCTGTAGCGCCGGGATTAGACTGTCGAATGAGGTTTCTACCCAGCTGCATTTGACCTGTGCGGCGGCGCACACGGCGTTACCCAGATCGATATCAAACCCTTCCAACTGGCCGCTGGCGGATTTGGACTCGAAAGGCGGATACAGGGCTTCAAGCCCAAAACGCAGGCTATTCTCAGCCGCTAGTGTGGAACCGGCTGCCAGTAAACATCCCGCCGCGATCAGCGTTTTCAGTGTTTTTTTCATTGTGGTTGCTTCCCCATGGTAAAAATCAATGGATCACACCTGGCACAGACGGCGAGCGCCTTCCAGCAGGGTGTCATTATCTTTCGAGAAACTAAGCCGGATAATGCCGGTATCGGTACCGTCGCTGTAGAACGCCGACAGCGGGATGGTGGCCACCTTGGCTTCGCGGATCAAGCGCACCGCAAAGTCGTTGTCGCTTTCATTACTGAAACCGCTAAAGCGGGCCAACATAAAGAAGCTGCCACGGCTAGGCAGTAACTCAAAGCGTGACTTTTGCAACGCGGCTGCCAGCAGATCGCGCTTTTGCTGATAGAACTCCGCCAACCCCAAGTAGCTTTGTGGATTATTCAGGGCGGCGGCAAAGGCATATTGCATCGGCGTATCGGCAGAGAACACCATAAATTGGTGCACCTTGCGGATTTCGTCCATCAGCGCTGCCGGTGCCATGCAGTAACCGACGCGCCAACCGGTGACGTGATAGGTCTTGCCAAAGGAAGAGACGATCACGCTGCGTTCTGCCAGAGCAGGATGGCAGGCCATGCTGTGGTGAATGCCGCCGTCGAAGACCACGTGTTCATACACTTCATCGGAAAGAATGACGATATCGGTATTGCGGGTCAGGGCGGTCAGGCGCTCGATATCGTGTTCGTCGAATACGCTGCCGGTAGGGTTATGCGGGCTGTTGACGATGATCATTCGCGTTTTGCTGTTGATTGCCGCCGCCACCTCATTCCAATCGATGGTTAAATCTTGCAGCGAAAGCTTGATGGCAACCGGAGTTGCCCCTTGCAGGCGCACAATCGGGGCGTAGCTGTCGAAGGCGGGTTCGAAATAGATCACCTCATCGCCGGGATGCACCAGTGCGCTGATGGCGGAGTACAACCCTTCGCTGGCGCTGGCGATCACCGTGATTTCGTCGTCGGCGTCATAGCGGGCGCCATACAGCCGCTCAACTTTTTCCGCCAGTGCATGACGTAATGCTGCTACACCGCTCATTGGGGCGTACTGGTTATGACCTGCACGCATGGCTTGGGCGACGCCCTCAACCAGTTGCACATCACAGGCAAAATTGGGTGCGCCCTGTGACAGATTCAGGGCTTGATGTTCGGCGCTCAGTTGGCCAATCACGGTGAAAATGGTAGTGCCAACGTCCGGCAGTTTCGAACGTTGCGAGCAGGCGCTGTGCATGGTGGGCTCCTGGCAAAAGAATCGAGTGTCGAATGATTAAGCATCAGTTAGGATGGGCTAACAAGAGAAAGTTCGTCATGCTTGCCATGCAGCCAGATCATGGCTGACAGTGAAAATAAATGCAGGTATCGGGATTTATTATGCAAATATCGCTGCCGTCGCTCGACGTGCTGAAGACCTTTGTGGTGGTCGCTGAGCGTCTCAATTTCACCCATGCGGCCCAGGCACTGCATCTAACGCAGGGCGCGGTCAGCCGCCAGATCCTGGGATTGGAACAGCAGCTGGGTTACCCGCTGTTTAGCCGCCGCGCGCGTGGGCTGACGCTAACGCCACAGGGCGCGCTGCTGTTGGCGCCGGTGCAGCTGGCGTTAGAGCAATTGGCGCAAGCGCTGGCCAAGGCCGGGGAACAGCCGGGTACGCTACGCGTCAAATGCCCAACCTGTGCGATGCGCTGGGTATTACCGCGTATTATTCGCCTGCAGAATGAACGGCCAGAGATGCATATCGAACTGACCGCGTCGGTGTCGCACGGGCTGGATTTTGGCAGCGAACATTTTGATGCGGCGGTGGTGTTTGGCAAACCTCAGGGCAAACGGCTGGTGGTGCACCACCTGTTTGATGAGATCCTGACGCCAGTCTGCACGCCAAACTATCTGCCTGACCTGGTTCGGCCACCAGAACCTGCCGATCTGGCGGAGACAACCTTGCTGCATCCTACGCGCGATCGCCGTGATTGGTTGCTATGGTTGAAAGCGGCGGGGCAGACGGCTTTGCCCTCAGCCAAGTCACAGCATTTTGATACGCTCGATCTGGCGATGAGCGCCGCTTTACAGGGCTGTGGTATCGCCATTGGCGATTTGTGCCTGCTGGAGGAGGATATTCAGGCCAATCGCATTATTACGCCGTTCCCGATCAGCGTGGTCAGCGGTGCCGCCTATTATCTGGTTTACCCCGAACATGCGGTGGTGCCTGTGGCCTTAACCCGGCTGGTGGAGTGGCTGGGGGCAGAGGCGCAAGCCAGCCGGAGCAGACTGCATCATCTGCTAACAACAACGCAGACGAATTGATTCTGCAAACAAAAAGAGTATGGCAAACTGCGTGCTCACATCTATTAATGCCTCCTGGCCGACATTGCCGGCGGGGACGTGCCTGAGAATAAAATTATGAAATGGCTTTGTGTGGTGAGTATGTTGTCCGGCCTGGCTATCAGCCCGGTTTTTGCGCAGGAAAGCAGTGCGACCCAAGGGATTTATGCTCAGGAGCGTGATGCCTTTGTCTCTAACCTGATGAAGCAGATGACGCTGGAAGAGAAAATCGGCCAGCTACGTTTGATCAGCGTTGGGCCAGATAACCCGAAAGAGGCCATTCGTGACGGCATCAGCAAAGGCCAGATCGGGGCGATCTTTAACACCGTGACCCGTCCGGATATCCGCGTGATGCAGGATCAGGCCATGCAGCTCAGCCGTCTAAAGATCCCCCTGTTTTTTGCTTATGACGTGGTCCATGGCCAGCGTACCGTATTCCCGATCAGCCTGGGGCTGGCGGCGAGCTTTGATCTGGAGGCTATCGCCCTGAGCGGACGTGTTTCAGCCCAGGAAGCCAGTGATGACGGCCTGAACATGACCTTCTCACCGATGGTCGATATTACCCGCGATCCGCGTTGGGGCCGGGTATCTGAAGGGTTCGGAGAGGATACCTGGCTGGTATCGAAGATTGCCAAGGTGATGGTGGATGCCTACCAGAATGGCGATCCGTCCAAGCCGGGTTCGGTGATGGCCAGCGTGAAGCATTTTGCCCTGTATGGCGCAGTTGAAGGGGGCCGTGACTACAACACCGTCGATATGAGCCCGTTGCGTATGCATCAGGATTACCTGCCGCCATATAAGGCGGCGGTAGATGCTGGTAGCGGTGGAGTGATGGTTTCGCTTAACTCGATCAACGGCGTACCGGCAACGGCCAATCCGTGGCTGCTGAAAGATCTGCTACGTGATCAGTGGGGTTTTAAAGGCATCACCATCAGCGATCACGGTGCGATTAAAGAGTTGATTAAGCATGGCGTGGCCGCGGATGCGCGTGACGCGGTGCGCTTGGCGATCACCTCAGGGGTCGACATGAGCATGAGCGACGAGTATTACGACCAATACTTGCCGGGTTTGGTGAAGGATGGCCTGGTTTCTGAAAGCGAGATCGACCGTGCCTGCCGCGACGTGCTGAACACCAAATATGATATGGGCCTGTTTAAAGATCCGTATAACCACCTTGGTCCGGTAGGGTCCGACCCGCAGGATACCAATGCCGAAAGCCGTCTGCACCGTGCGGAAGCCCGCGTGATTGCCCGTAAAACGATGGTGCTGCTGAAAAATGACAAGCAGACGCTGCCATTGCAAAAGCAGGGCACTATTGCGCTGATCGGGCCGATGGCCGACAGCCAGCGCGATATCATGGGAAGCTGGTCGGCGGCAGGCGTGGTGAAGCAGTCGATCACCGTGCGTGAAGGTCTGCAGAATGCGGTGGGCGATAAGGCCAGCATCTTGTACGCCAAAGGGGCCAATATCACTCAGGACAAGAGCATTGTTGATTATCTGAACGAGTATGAAACTGCGGTCGCCTTTGATACACGCCCGCCACAACAGATGATTGATGAAGCGGTAAAGATTGCCAAACAGGCTGACGTGGTAGTGGCGGTAGTAGGGGAAGCGCAAGGAATGGCTCATGAAGCCTCTAGCCGGGCGGACATCACCATTCCACAAAGCCAGCGTGACCTGATCGCGGCGTTGAAAGCCACTGGTAAACCGCTGGTTCTGGTGCTGATGAATGGCCGTCCGTTGGCATTGAGCTGGGAAAGTGAACAGGCTGATGCGATGCTGGAAACCTGGTACAGCGGCACCGAAGGCGGTAACGCCATCGCCGACGTGCTGTTTGGTGACTACAACCCTTCCGGTAAGCTGCCAATGACTTTCCCACGTTCGGTGGGGCAGATCCCGATTTACTACAACCATCTCAACACTGGCCGACCGTTCGGCAAGGAAAACCCGGGCAAGTACACTTCGCGCTACTTTGATTCGCCAAATGGCCCACTGTATCCGTTTGGTTATGGTCTGAGTTATAGCCAGTTTGCCCTGTCCGATTTCAAACTTTCCAGCCCCGAGATGGCGCGCGACGGCAAAATTACCGCCAGCGTGATGCTGAAAAACACCGGTAAATATAACGGTGCCACCGTGGTACAGCTGTATGTGCAGGATGTGACCGCCTCGGTCAGCCGCCCGATCAAGGAGCTGCGTAACTTCAAGAAGGTGACGTTGCGTGCCGGGCAGGAACAGCGGGTGGAACTACCTATCACCGAGGACGATCTGAAGTTTTATAACGCCAGCCTGAAATGGGGCGCGGAGCCGGGTAAATTCAACGTGTTTGTTGGCCTGGACTCGGACAATCTGCAACAGCAGAGCTTTATCCTGAAATAAGTTTGTGAGGGAACAAGGCATCCCGGCTCCAACGCCATGTTCCCTCATCAAATACCAAGTGGTTCATGATAAAAATCACCGGAGATTGCACCATGAAAAGATATCTGGACTGTAGCGCCAGCGATCTGGCCAACATCAGCAAAGACGATCTGATCTACGCCATCCGTGCCAGCGAAGGGCGCATTCTGGTCAGTGAGGCCATCGCGGTCACTCAGCCGCTGCTCAATAACGTCACCAATGCCGAACTGGCTGCCAGCCAGGGGGCCGACATCCTGTTGCTGAACCTGTTTGATGTCAATCAGCCGCACATTGCCGGGCTGCCTGCCGATGTGCCACCAGAAGAAGCCATACGTGAGCTACAACGGCTGACCGGGCGCGTCATTGGGGTCAATCTGGAAGCCGTCGATCCGGCGTTTGCCACCACGCATAATGAGTTCTGGCAGATGACGGCGGGGCGCGCAGCAACGGCGGAAAACGCCCGAAAATTGTATGAGCTTGGCGCTCGCATGGTGGTCTTGACCGGTAACCCGAATAACGGCGTCAGCAACCAGGCGATTGCCGAGGCGCTGAAGCACATTCGTGATGAAGTGGGCGATAAGCTGGTGCTGGTGACCGGCAAAATGCACGGTGCCGGGATTGTGCGTGAAAGCGGCAGCCAGTTGATCACCGAGCAAGATATTGCACTATTCATTGAAAACGGGGCTGACATTGTTCTATTACCTGCACCGGGCACTATCCCTGGAATGTCGCAGGAAAAGGTCGCCGCGCTGATCGCATTTACTCAGCAACAGGGCGCGCTGGCGATGACCGCCATCGGCACTTCACAGGAGGGGGCCGATGTGCAAACCCTTCGCCAGATTGCCCTGATGAGCAAAATGGCCGGAGCAGATCTGCACCATATTGGCGATACCGGCTATCTTGGCTTGGCGTTGCCGGAGAATATCTTTGCCTACAGCGTGGCGATCCGTGGTGTACGCCACACCTATACACGCATAGCTCGCTCCGTTAACCGCTAGCGTTTCAGGTTCCACACTCAATTTGTGGAACGTTAAGTTCCCTCATCCCAGCCCTCTGTTGGGATGAGAGGCATCACCGAACTCATTCTCTTTCTTTTCTCGCCTTGTTTGATCCGGTTGATTGTTTAGTTCTCGCTATCGCTATATCATTTTGTATATAACGATAATCCACCGGAAACTCCCATGTTCAAACGCCTATTACTGCTTGCCATTCTCTTCTCATCCGCCGCTTTGGCGGATCGCCAGGTCACCGATCAACTCAACCGTACCGTGACGCTGCCGGACCACATTACCCGAGCCGTGGTGCTACAACATCAGACATTAAACTTGCTGGTACAGCTAGACGCCATGCCGCAGGTGGTTGGCGTGCTCAACAGTTGGCAGAAACAGTTGGGGCCCAACTATTTACGGCTGGCTCCGAGCCTGGCCAAGATGCCCATGCCGGGCGATCTTACGGCGGTCAATATTGAAAGCCTGCTGGCTCTGCACCCACAGGTAGTGTTTGTGGCCAACTATGCCCCGGCAGATATGATAGCCCAAATCGAACGTGCCGGTATTCCGGTGGTGGCGATCTCGCTGCGCCGTGAACCGGTGGCTCAGGCTGGGAAAGTCAACCCTGTGTTAGAAAATGAAGATCGGGTTTATAACCTTGGCTTGCAGGATGGTATTCGCCTGATTGGCAAGGTGATGGGCCGCGAAGCGCAGGCGGATACGATGGTGAAAGATGTTTTCCAACAGCGCGCGTTGGTGGCCAAGCGTCTGCAGGATATCCCAGAGGATCAACGGGTGCGGGTCTATATGGCCAACCCGGATCTCACCACTTACGGTTCGGGTAAATACACCGGCCTGATGATGCAACATGCCGGTGCCGTCAACGTAGCGGCCAAAGACATTCAGGGCTTTAAGCAGGTTTCTATCGAAGACGTGCTGAAGTGGAACCCGGCGGTGATCTTTGTGCAAGAGCGTTATCCCGACGTGGTGCAGCAGATCCTGACTTCGCCACAGTGGCAGGCGATTGACGCGGTGAAACACCAACGGGTTTACCTGATGCCAGAATATGCCAAAGCCTGGGGCTACCCAATGCCGGAAGCATTGGCGCTTGGGGAACTGTGGATGGCAAAAACGCTCTACCCACAGCGTTTCACCGACGTTGATCTGCAACAGCATGTAGACGCTTACTATCAACGCTATTACCGTGCCACTTGCTGCCAGAGCGGCAAATGAAGCTGGGGTTGTTGCTACTGCTCACGGCCTGTTGCGCACTGCTCTCCCTGGGTATTGGCCGCTATCCGGTCACGGCTGGCCATAGCCTGATGATTTTGTTGGAGCCGGTTATCGGTCAGCATGCAGATATCACGGCGATCGAACGGCAGGTGATCCTTGGCGTGCGTGTGCCGCGCGTGCTGTTGGCGATGGGGGCGGGTGCGGCCTTGGCGCTGTGTGGGGCGGCCTTGCAAGGGGTCTTTCGTAACCCGTTGGTCGATCCACATATTATCGGCGTCTCTTCTGGCGCTGCTTTTGGCGGCACCTTGGCGATCCTGCTTGGCCTGCCGGTATTGATGCTGTTGCTGAGTGCCTTCGTCTTTGGCATGTTGGCGCTGTTGCTGATTTTTGCCATCACCAGCGCCATCGCCCGGCGTAATGTTCTTTCTTTGGTGTTGGCTGGGGTGATCCTTAGTGGCTTCTTTTCCGCCTGCGTCAGCCTGGTGCAATACCTGGCCGATAGCGAAGAGAAGCTGCCCAGCATCGTATTCTGGTTACTTGGCAGCTTTGCCACGGCGGATAGCCATAAATTGCTGATGTTGTTCCTGCCGCTACTGCTGGCCGGTGGCCTGTTATTGGCACTACGTTGGCGTATTAACCTGCTTTCTTTGGGGGATGAGGATGCGGCTGCGTTAGGGATTAACGTTGAACGCACCCGTTGGTTGATCCTGACGCTGTGTGCGGCGATCGTGGCTGCACAGGTGGCAGTCAGCGGCAGCATTGGCTGGGTAGGGTTGCTGATCCCGCATTTGGCACGCCTGCTGGTGGGGCCGGACCATCGGCGTTTATTACCTGCCGCGATGTGCCTTGGGGCGTTGTATATGGTGCTGATCGACGATTTGGCGCGCACCTTAAGCAGCAGTGAAATTCCTTTGGGTATTCTCACCGCTCTGATCGGCGCTCCTTTGTTTGCCTTGCTGCTACGTCGTGCGCAGGTAAGGGGCTGGAATGGCTGAAACGCTGCTACAGGTCAGCAACCTGAGCTTTGGCTGGCCAGGTCAACCCAAGTTATTCCAACAACTCGATTTGCATCTGCAACGCGGCGAAGTGCTGGCAGTGCTTGGCCCCAACGGGCGTGGCAAAAGCACCTTGATGCAACTCTTGTTGGGCGCTTTGCCGTTACAGCAAGGGAGCGTTGTCGCCCATTGCGGATTAGGGTTTGTGCCGCAGTATTTCACGCCGCCGTTTGCCTACAAAGTGCTGGATATTGTGTTGATGGGCCGGGCTCGGCATGTCGGGCTGTTCCGTTCGCCTTCGGCTGAGGATCATCAGTTAGCCAAACAGGCCCTTTATTCGCTGGATATGCTGGCATTTGCCGATCGCGAGTTTGGCAGCCTTTCCGGTGGCCAGCGCCAATTAGTGCTGATAGCCCGGGCGTTGGCGATGGCTTGTGAAGTGCTGATCCTCGATGAGCCGACCTCGGCACTGGATTTACACCATCAGGACCGGGTGCTGACCATGATCGACCAACTGGCACGAGAACGGCAGATGGCGGTGATATTCTCGACTCACCAACCTAATCATGCTTATGCCGTGGCCGACCGCGCACTCTTGCTGGGGGCTGAAGGGCGCCATCAGTTGGGCTGTTGCCAGCAGGTGCTGACGGCAAACAATCTTGCGCCGCTGTTCCATTTGCCGATTGAACGGGTATCCGTTCCCTTTGCAGGCAGCCAACTGGAAACGTTAGTGCCCATCTTCCACAGCCAACAGGAGCGCAACCGTGAATAGCATTACTCTTTTTGCCGCAGGAAGCCTGAGGCTGGCGTTCACTCCGCTGTTGGCGGCGTTTGAGCAGGAGAGCGGTTACCGGGTCGAGGCCACCTTTGGCCCGGCGGGGATGCTGCGGGAACGGATTGAACAAGGAGAAAGGCCGCAGGTGTTTGCCTCTGCCAATCTTGAACATCCACAGCGGCTGGTGGCCCTCGATTTTGCGCAGGCGGTACAGCCGTTTACCCGTAATCGCCTATGCGCCACGGTGCGTAATATCCCGGAGTTAACGCAACCGGATTTGCTGACGTTGCTGTGCGACCCACAATGGCGTGTTGGCACCTCGACACCGGTAGCCGATCCTTCCGGTGACTATGCGCAACAGTTGTTCGAGCGCCTGGAGCAGTGCTTGCCGGGGCAGGGGAGTGCATTGCGTAGCAGGGCAGTGGCGCTGGTGGGTGGGCCAGATTCTGAGCCCATACCGGCGGGCCGGTTGGCTGCAGAATACCTGCTTGCGGAAGGTCTGGCGGATATCTTTCTTGGCTACGCCAGCTATGCCAATGCCTTAGCCGCCTGCGTGCAGGTAAAAGTGCGTAGATTGCCTACCGTGCTCGACTTCAAAGTGACCTATGGACTGTGTCTACTGAACGAAGGTAGTGTGGCCGCGCAGGCGTTGGTGGCCTTTATTCTGGGCGTTCGAGGGCAGAGGATTTTACAGCGCATGGGCATGCTGGTGTTAGACTAATGCTTTACTATCAACAACATTAAGTTATTAGCTTAATAATTTATCGGCTTGGTAACTTGTTTATTAGGCTTGCCAGCTCACTTGTTTATTAACTTGTTAAGCTGGCATGTTGTTGAGTTACTCAGATCTTCTTTAACAGGGCCAGCAATTGCGCCTCGCTCTTGTCGGCCAAAGTGTCGATGGCCAACTTGATCACATCGGAACGGGTAATGCGCACGATGCCGTTACGCGCCGCATGACCGATCACTTCGTCGATCATCTCCACGTGGTTATCCGTCAGGCTGACGGACAGCGCTTTATAAATGCGCTTACGGCCCTGGGGCTTTTCGGCAGGTGCTGCGGGGGCAGGAACAATCAACGTATGCGACGTAGCGCTGTTGATAAATTCATCTTCCGACATGCGGTGGGTTGGCGTACGTTTTTTCACAGGATCACCTCGGTTACCAGGCTTTCGATTTCGTGCTGGGCTTTTTCATTGTGCGCTTCATGCACGGTTAGTGCTTCGCCCCAGGCATCGCGATAAATTTTGCGATCGCACAGGCGATTGTTCACCAACTTCAGTTCCGGGTATTCACTCAGCACTTCGGCCGCTTCGTTGGCTTCGTTAATGAAGATATTGGTTGGGCACAGGTTGAGCACAATGTGGCCTTTTACCTTTTCATTGTATTCCTGGGCGGTGGAGAACATCTCGGACAGGTAGCCGATGGTATCCAGGTCCATCTGCGAAGGGCGCAACGGCGAGATAAACAGGTCGGCGGCCAGCAGCCCGGAGCGTAATTCTGCGCTGTCGCGGCCAGCGGTATCGACAATCACATAATCGTAGTGACGATTCAGTTCCAGCAGGGTTTCTTTGATCTTGCCTGAGGCGGCCACCACTGGGATCTGTGGAAGCCCTTCAACATTCTGACGGTCGTTGAACCAGGTCATGATGGATTTCTGGTCGTCGGCATCGACGATAATGGCCGTTTTCTTCTGCTGCAGGATCAGATATCCGGCGATGTTTACCGCCATGGTCGATTTGCCGACACCGCCTTTCTGCGAACCAATCAAAACAATCATGTTGCCATCTCTCAAGTTGCCAAGCAGATAACTTACCAATCAACTAACTTAATAAGTTAATGCGCTTGCTAGGTTGGTAATTAAATGAGTTAACAAGTGCGTATGACGACAATATGCCCCATTGGCAGCGGCTTGCCAAGTAGTGAAAGTCTTAACTTGTGGGTTTACTTGTTTATCAACTTACTAACTTAGTAAGTAATTGGTTGAGAAAAAGGACTAAAATAGGCGTTGGATTTAACTAAGTTAATAGCTTAACAGGTTGGTATTTTGTGAAGTGATTAAGGTAGGAGTCTGGCGGAACCGCATGTCGGATGCGGTCCCGCTTGGGGGGATACGCTACTTTTTCATCATGTTTTTCAGATTGGCGAAGGGGTTATGTGTGGCTAACCCTACGTCTTTCTGTGCATCTTCACCAGCGACCACCGTGGAGCCATACTGATCGGCTTCAGTGTATTTTGAGTGTTCATGATCGTGGCAGTACAGGCACAGCATCTCCCAGTTGCTACCGTCTTCCGGGTTGTTGCTGTGGTCATGATCGATGTGATGCACCGTCAGTTCACGCAGGTTGGAGTAAACAAATTCGCGTGAACAGCGCCCGCAGACCCACGGGAAGATTTTCAGTGCTTTTTCGCGGTAACCGGTTTCCAGTCGCGCGTAGTTTTTTGGAATGTATGCCATGTGGGCACCTACAGGATCAGAATAATATTGCGCTCAATATTACCACAAACCTCATGCGGACAAGCTAGTGGAATCGTTCTACCGCCCAGTCGATAAGGACCCGCAGTTTGGCACTGAGATGGCGTTGGGTAAATGACGGGTCAAAATAAATCAGCTAGGGCATGGAGCACTGGCCTGGTTGCCTGTCAGACGCATCATGACCAAATCTGTCACAAGGCTTCCCATCGACAAGAACTAAAAATGAAAAGGTGTTTTACATAAATAAAACAATGTTTCATTTTTCGTGATTAAGATCTCGAATCACTCACATACCGGGAGTAAAACAAAATCCAGCATGGTATCACTGTGCCCATCGAAGGCACATTGCTCCCTTCACCTTTCAAGCTACAGCACCGTAGGCTAGGGGATCTTTTGCCCAAGCAAACTGCGGCTTGGGATCTATTGGGTAACAAGAAATCCGTCCTTCCTACATAAATAATGTAAATAATGAGGGATATCGTGGACATATTGCTGAGTTTGGTAAAAACACCATCGGTTATCATTGCGATCGTCGCCTTCCTGGGGCTGATTTTCCAACGAGCACCGATTTCAAGGATTATCACCGGGACCTTACTCTCCTTCATCGGTTTCACCATGATCAAGGTGGGTGGCAGCATTTTGATGAAGGTGTTAACTGCGTTCAGCTCACTGTTTTCTAACGCATTTAATATTGTCGGGGTGGTGCCGAGCAACGAAGCCATTATGGCAGCGACCATCGATAAACTGGGGGCGACAGCTGCGGTGATCCTGCTGTTCTCCATGTTGCTGAATATTTTGCTGGCGCGATTTACCCGCTTTAAAAATATCTATCTTTCCCTGCATCTGGTGCTGTTTATGGCTTTTGCGCTGACGGCAGTGCTGGCCGAACTGGGCTACAGCCATGTTGCTATCGTGACTATCGCTTCAATCTTCATTGGCTGTTACATGGCAATATCACCGTATATATTGAGCAAGTTCAGCCGGGATATTATTGGCTCAAATGATTATGCCATTTCTCATGCGGCTATTTCCTCGTATATTATTGGTTCTTATATGGGAAAATGGTTCGGTAATAAAAAGCACGACACCGAACACGTGGTGATCAGCAACAAGTTTGACTTTATCCGTGAGCCTAACGTCGCTACGCTGTTAACGATGTTAATCCTGCTGGTCATTTCCAGCATCTTCGCCACACAACCGCAGGTTAAGGACGCCATGACCATGGTTTATGGTGCCGGGGCAGCCGATAAAAACGTGCTGATCTTTGTGTTGGAACAGTCGGCGATTTTTGCCTGTGGACTGTATATGGCCAAGGCTGGGGTCAACATGTTTACTGCAGAGATCGTGCCAGCGTTCAAAGGGTTTGCCAAAGTGTTCGCCCCAGGCGCTGTGCCAGCAGTGGATGTGATGGTGCTGTTTACCAAGGCGCCTAATGCCACATTGATCGGTTTCTTGGTCAGTTTCCTGGTGGAACTAGTCTGTATCCTGATTTTCCCGTTTATCGGTTTGCCGATTATTGTGCCCGGCATTATGGCCAGCTTTATTACCGGCGGTGCGGCGGCGATATTTGGTAACGCGACCGGCGGGTTCCGTGGGGCTATCATTGCCAGTACCATCAACGGCCTGCTGCTGTGTGTGTTCCCGGCGCTGACGCTGCATCTGTTCGCTGGCCTGGGGGCCAATGGCGTAACCTTTGCCGACCCGGACTTCACCATTTCATCGCTGCTGATCAACACTGTGTTTGGGTGGTTTAAATAATATTTCACCGTCAGCGGCGGCCGCTTCTCATCAACTCTGCTCTCTTCAGTTTGCCGCCCCTTAAGGGGTGGCTTCTGTTGTCCTTCCTAACGTTATTCCGAAGGCGGAAACATTAAGCGCATCAGGGCAATTTCCTTCAATACACTCCCGCTGTAACCCGGCACGCTGGCACCTGTAACTCTCTTTTACAGGTGCTGACTATGACGCTTTATCTTTCTATGGCCGCTTTTGCGTTGGCCTCCTCTATTACTCCCGGTCCGGTAAACATCGTGGCACTTAGCTGTGGCGCGCAGTTTGGCTTCACGACCAGCCTGCGGCATGTGACCGGCGCAACCTTGGGCTTTACGTTATTACTGGTATCGGTTGGCTTGGGAATGCATGAAGTGCTTACCTTATGGCCGGGGCTGACCACCGTTATTCTCTGGGGCGGCGTGGCTTTTCTGCTCTATATGGCCTATCAGCTTGCTGCGGATGACGGGAAACTGAGCCAGGGTAATCGGCAACAAACCCCCTCTTATTGGTATGGTGCCTTGCTGCAATTGCTGAACCCCAAGGCCTGGTTAGCTTCAGTTGCCAGTATGGGGGCCTTTGTCGGTGATGGGGAGATGCGGTTGCTGTGGCAATTTGCCGGGCTCTATTTTGTGATTTGCTACCTGTCGATAGCCTGTTGGGCCTACGCTGGGGCGATGCTTAGCGGCCTGTTGCAGCGGGCGCACAATCTGCGGCGCTTTAACCGCTTGATGGCGCTGCTGCTGGCGTTCAGCGCCTGTTACTTGCTGGCAGAGGGGATCTGATACTGGCCGGGGGTGGCTGCCAGCAGCTGTTTGAAGGTGCGCTGAAAGTGCGCCTGATCGGCAAACCCGCTTTCGTTGGCGGCAGCTGCAATGGAGAAGCCCTGTTTCAGTAGCCGCTGGCCGTGCTGGACGCGCTGATTGACCAGATAGGCATGAGGCGTCATGCCGTAGCGTTTCTTGAATGCGCGGATCAGGTAAGAAGGGGAGAGTCCGGATGCTTGGCAGATCGACTCTAACGTCAGTGACTGGGTGCAATGAGTACGGATAAACGCCGCAGCCATTTCCAATTTAGGGGTCATATCCTGCTGCGGAACCGGGGACTCGCCGAGTAACTGCGGCAGGTTACTGAAGTAATCCACTAAGGCGATCTGTTTTTCCAGATGGCAACAGAGCGGATCGGTCAGTACCCCATACAGCTGATTCAGGCCGCTAAACAGCGCCTTATCCTGGCTGATAATCTGCTTGAACGGAATAAAGCCCGCATTAGGGTCCTGCTGAAGCGTTGCCAACCAGTGCTGGTCGATATAAAACATGGTATAGGCCCAACGCTGGTCGCCAATGGGGTTGCAGCCGTGAGCCTGTTGTGGATTGATGATCACCACATCACCGGTTTTCACCTGGAGGTGCTGATCGCCGTTAACATAGGTACTGGTACCGGCGGTGATGGTGCCAATACAGAAGAACTCGTGGCTGTGCAGCGCATAACAGAGCTTGCGGCCATCTTCGACGGCGCGGGCCTCAACGAACGGCAGGCGTTCATCGCGCCAGAATTGTGGGGCATATTGGCTCATCGTCTCTTCTCTGGCGTTGTTACGGGGAGAGTTTGTTATAGCGCAAATAGTATCGTGTGGTCGAGAGGGAACAGGAAAATGGTAGCGTGGTTGCAACGATTGGTTTTGCCGCCGGTGGTGATGGCAGTTTGTGCTGCTGGGATGGCGGCAACCTGCTGGCTAACCGAGGGGGGCTGGCAAGATAGCCTGCTTATTCTCTTGGCCGCTGGCGTATTGGCGGTGGCTTCCTTGGCGATCATGTTTAGTGCCAGTTATGCCTTTCACCGGGCGGGTACCACGCTACATCCACAAAAATTTCAGCGGGTCAGCGCGTTGTTGGTTAACGGAGTTTTCCGTTTCAGCCGTAATCCGGTGTATCTGGGGCAGATCCTGCTGTTGGCGGCTTGGGGGCTATTTCTGGGAGGGATCGGCGTCTGGTTATGGTGGGGGCTGTTTTTTGCCTACCTGGATCGCGTGCAGATCCCGCGTGAAGAGGCGTTCCTACGAGACAACTTTGGGCAAGACTATCGGGTGTTTTGCGATCAGGTAAGGCGTTGGCTTTGAGGCCCCTCACCCTGTGGGTGAGGGGTAATTTTGAGGCTGAATATCAATCTTCTTCTTCGTTACGCGCCATCATTTGCCGCTGGTGCTCATCACTGGCAGCCTGGATCTCCTCCAGCACCGAGTCAACGTCGGCCCGCTTGCTGGTTTCAACAAACTTACCGGTCAGCTCTGTCTCCGGCGTCAGGTTGCCTTCCTGGTACAGCGCCCAAATCTCTTTGGCATACTTGCTGCCCAGCAGCTGCGGCGCATACTGGCCGTAGTAGTGAGTCATATTGTTGATATCGCGTTCAAACATGCTTTTGGCGTGGTTGTTGGCGGCGGCATCTACCACCTGCGGCAGATCGATTATCACCGGCCCGTCTTTATCCATCAGCACGTTGAACTCTGACAAATCGCCGTGAACCAGCCCAACACAGAGCATGCGTACGGCATAGTTCATCATCAAGGCGTGATCGTTCAACGCCTGTTCCGGCGTTAACGTGACGTCACTCAGGCGTGGGGCTACCAGACCTTCTTCATCGGTGATCAGCTCCATCAGCAATACACCGTCCAGGCAGATATCCGGCTGTGGCACACGTACGCCAGCCTTGGCCAGCAGGTATAGCGCGTCCACTTCGGTATTCTGCCAGGCCTCTTCCTGCTGTTGGCGGCCAAATTTGGAGCCTTTGCTCATGGCGCGTGCATCGCGGCTATTGCGCACCTTGCGGCCTTCCTGGTAGTTCACGGCCTGCTTGAAGTTGCGTTTATCGGCTTCTTTGTACACTTTGGCGCAGCGGATCTCTTTACCGCAACGCACGATAAATACGTCGGCTTCTTTGCCACTTTTCAAACGGCGGATGACGTCGTCGATTAAACCATCATCTACCAATGGCTGGAGTCGTTTTGGAATTTTCATGCAGCCTTGTACCCTATTTAGGCTCCGCTGTGAATATTTGCTTATGGTCTTAATGAAAAATCAGACCAAAAAGGCAAAAATGGGTTTTGCCGCCGGGGTGGTACATTGCCTCCCCGGAGGACCTTACTCTGCTTCGGCCATGACCCAGACGCTAACGCTGCCGCCGTTGACCGGGAAGGCTGCGCTTCCGTGCTCATCCGTCATGATATCGTCCTCGCGGTTGCCGAGAAAGTCACGCCAGGATTTATGCGCAAAATTTTCGCCTAGTGCGACGGTTTTACTGCTTTCGGCCCCGTTGGTCATCACCACCACGCAACCCGGCTGCTCGGCAGTGCCACTGCGGCTGAAGGCGATGCAGTGCGGGTCGTCAAAATAGTCGTGTTGTTCGCCGTTGGCAAAGCGTTGACGCGCCTGGATCAGTTTCTCCAGTTCGGCAATCACCGGCATTTCAATCTGGTATTCCTGGCCATCATCGCCTTGATCGCTATAACTGGCACCGTACAGATCCGGGTAAAACAGGCAAGGAACGCCTTGTTCACGCAGCAGGATCAGGGCGTAGGCCAGCGGTTTGAACCAGGGTTCGACCGGCGCTTCGAGCGATTGCAACGGCTGAGTGTCATGGTTTGCCACCAGGGTTACCGCATGGGCAGGATCGACGGCGACCAGCGTATCGGTAAACAGCTGTGACATATCGTAACCATCGCCCTGTTTTGACGCCAGATGGAATTTCAGCTGTAGCGGTACGTCGAACAGCATCACCTTACCATCGACCAGTGCTAAATACTGTTGTAATGCTGCCAGATCGTGTGACCAGTATTCGGCCACGATAAACAGATCGCGCTGTGCCGCATCGCGCACGTGAACTGCCCAGTCTTTAAAGAACCAGGCTGGGATATGTTTGGTGGCATCCAGCCGGAACCCGTCACAAGGCAGGATTTCCATCAACCAGCGTGCCCAGTATTTTAGCTCCTCAACGACGGCTTGGTTACGGAACTCCACGTTGGCGCCCATCAAATAGTCAAAGTTGCCGTTTTCGTCGTCAACCTGATCGTTCCAACCCTCTTCGCCGTAGTCATTGGCAATTTTGAAGATGCCTTTGTCATCCGGTTGCTCGATATAATCGACGCCGCTAAAGCAGGTGTAGTCCCAGATAAATTTGGAATAGGTCCCTTGCCGCCCAGGGAAGGTAAAGCGAGTGTAGGCCAGTGCGTCAAGGCCAACCTCTGCGATATCGTTACGGTTATCTTCATCGACCTTATAGACGTGCACCTGCTCTTTTTCATCGGCGCCGATCTTGTGGTTGAACACCACGTCATAGATCACCCGGATCTGATGCTCGCGCAGGCTATTAACGGCCTGCGTCAACGCCTCTTTGTCGCCATATTTGGTGGCGCGGGTGCCTTTTTGATCAAACTCCCCCAGATCGAACAGATCGTAGCTGTCATACCCCACCGAATAGCCACCCGCAGCCCCTTTATAGGCTGGTGGCAGCCATAGATCGGTCACACCTAGCTCGGCCAGGGCGGGGGCACGTTCGGTGACCTCCTGCCATAGCCTGCCACCATCCGGGTAGTACCAATGGAAAAACTGTAACAGCGTGGTCTTTTTCGTCATCAGTCAGTACCCCGATTCGTCAGTAAACGTGTGCCAAATGCTAGACCCCTCTAAGCATGGGCCACTTTTGGCAAAAGGGAAAATAGCTAGCGTTAGCCTGCAAGCAGAGTAGCCTCTTGGCGCGGAGAGAGTATGGCCGATTTGCCCGCCGCCCGTGAACTGTGAGCCGTTTCACCGTTCGGGCGTTTCCGTTATGTGAATATATAACCAGTTGATAACAAAATACTAACTATAGCAGGGAGTAGGGATGATGGATTACCCGATGGGCGTTTCCGCGCTGGTGACTTTGGTGGTGATCGCCTTATGGGCAACGTCGCGTTTGCCGGAGTATCTGGTTGCGCTGCTGTTTTTTGCTGCGGTGATGGTGTTACAGCTAGCGCCGACGGCCGTGGTGTTTTCCGGGTTTGCCTCATCGGCATTCTGGCTGGTATTGAGCGGCTTTGTGCTGGGAACGGCCATTCGTTCTACGGGGCTGGCGGATCGGCTGGCCAACCGCATTCTGCCGCTACTGGCCGGTTCCTGGCCACGGCTGGTGGGCGGTGTGGTAGCCATCAGCTATGCGCTGGCCTTTGTCATGCCGTCGAATATGGGGCGTATTACCCTGCTGATGCCGATCATCATGGCATTGGCCGAACGTGCCGGGTTGGCGGAAGGATCGCGTGGCCGCTACGGCCTGGCGCTAGCGGTGGGGTTTGGCACCTTCCAACTTTCGGCCAGCATTCTGCCTGCCAACGTACCTAATCTGGTCATGAGCGGGGCGGCAGAAAGCGCCTATGGCATTCACTTTACCTATCTGGCTTACCTGCTGCTGCATGCACCGATCCTGGGCCTGGCGAAAGGCGCGTTGCTGACGTTATGCATCTGCTGGCTATTCCGTGCCAAACCGCAGCCGGTGGAAAAAACCACCGAGCAGAGTCCACTTAGCGTGGCGGAATGGCGGTTGATCGCGCTGTTGCTGATCACGGTGCTGTTGTGGATCACCGATAGCTGGCACGGCATCGCTCCCGCCTGGGTAGGGCTGACTGCTGCCTGCGTTTGCCTGTTGCCGCGCATTGGTTTCCTGACGGGGGAGCAGTTTGCTGCCGGTGCCAACATTCGCACCTGTCTCTATGTGGCCGGGATCCTTGGGTTGACGGCTTTGGTGAGCCATTCCGGGTTGGGGGACTGGTTAGGCAGCGCGTTGCTGAACGTCATACCGCAAACCCAGGGCCGGCCATTTACCGCTTTTGGCATGGTGATCGGTATTACGACGCTGTTGAATTTTGTCGTGACGGCCAATGGCGTACCCGCGCTGTTCACGCCGCTGGCACAGGTTCTGTCAGAGGGGAGTGGCTTGCCGCTAACCACGGTATTAATGACGCAGGTGATTGGCTATGCTACGCCGCTGCTGCCGTATCAGGCATCACCGATTGTGGTGGCAATGGGGATGGGGAAAGTTCCACCGCGTGAAGGACTGAAACTGTGTCTGCTGCTGGCCCTGTTAACCTTTGGGCTGTTGGTGCCGTTGGATTATCTGTGGTTCGGGTTATTGGGCTGGTTTGGCTGACAAGCAAAAGGCGGCACCAAGGCCGCCTCTTTGCAAAAACTGTTTAACGATTAGTTATAGATAATCGCGGTGCCGTGCAGTTTGTTGCTGCCGGTTGTTGCGATGATCTGGAAGGATTTGGCGCCGGCTGCATCCGCTTTAGCCGCCAGTTTATTTTCCAGCGATGTCAGGTCAGAAGCGCCACTCACGGTGATCACGCCTGATTGTTGCAGATCGGCCGGTTGGCTGCTGACCAAATCTGCGGCGAAGCTACCGAAAGATACAGAAGCTAGTGCGATGGCGGCGAGGGTCATTTTCAGGTTTTTCATAATGGTTTCCTAACTCTACATGAGCAATAAAAGTTTTTGTGTTATCCCGTTTAATTACTTAACGGTCGATAAGTTAATGTTAGGCCTCTGCCCCAACGATTGCAAATGTTTTTTTAGTGGTCGTTAATTAATTCGTGCTATTCCGCTCAAGCTACGGGATCTGGAGAGGGACTGTCAGGGTGGTTTTTTTAATTAACTTATTGTTATTTAATTTATTTACTCATATTTTCTCGAGTTTGTCGTCACCTTGTAGCATGACGCAACCCGGACTGAACGCCATTTTCTGCCCGGCAGGGGCGCCATTGGCCGCATTGCTTACCGATCGCTAATTAAAAGTTGCTCGCTTATCATCGGCGGCGTACTATTTTTTGTACCGATCGATAATTTAATGATTGTGCCCGCGTTGGGCCACCGGGAAAGTGAGGGGTCTATGAGTATCAATAATGAAGACGCATGCGCGAAGAAATCACGCGGCAGGCCGAAGCAGTTTGATCGCGATCAGGCCGTTGAGCAGTCGCTTGAACTGTTCTGGCGCCATGGCTATGAATCCACCTCGTTGGCCGATCTGGTGGAAGCGACCGGGGCTAAAGCACCTACGTTGTATGCGGAGTTTGGCAACAAAGAGGGGCTGTTTCGCGCCGCAGTTGAGCGCTATCTGAGCCGCTACGTGGAATGTTACAACCGCCTGCTGGCCCAGGAGTTACCGATAGCCGATATCGTCGAGGCTTATTTGCGCACCTCGGCAGAGGTATTTACCGATCCGGAAAACCCTAGTGGCTGTTTTATGGTTTGTGCCAACGCCGCCTTGTCCTCCTCCTCAAACGATCTGGCCGAGATGTTGCGCAACAAGCATTTTGCGCAGGAAACCAGCCTGAAAGACTGCTTTGACCGTAAGGTGCAGCAAGGGGAGTTGCTGGCGCGAACCGATACCGCGTTGTTGGCGAAATACATTATTTGCCTGATTGAAGGCATGTCCGCCCAGGCGCGTGAAGGGGCCAGCCGTGAAGATCTGCTGCGGCTGCTGGATACCACCATGATGGTGTGGCCGCGTTTGAGCCAGGTGGGCAACAAAGTTTGATCCGCCGCTAGACAACCCCTCTCTCATTGCGGGAAAGGGGCCAGTTTTACCGCGTTGTCAGTATCATATGCAGTAATGGGAAAGGCTTGCCTTGGCCATCCAGCTCGCTGCGGCCCGTCACCTCAAAACCGTAATGCTGATAAAACGCCAATGCCTGCGGATTCTGCTCGTTGACGTCCAGCAGCAGTTCTTGATGCATGGGCGCAACCTCGGCCAGCAGGGCTTTGCCAATGCCTTCGCCACGCCGATCGGCATCAATAAACAGCATTTCCACTTTGTTGCCATCCAGGCCGATAAAACCGCATAGCTGCCCCGCAGTATCTTCGGCAACCCAGACGCTGACCGCCGGGAGATAGTCGTTGAGGATCAGCGGATACAGGCGCGAAATATCCTCTTCGGCCAGGAAGTGATGGGTGGCGCGAACCGAGCGCTGCCAGATTGCGACTAGCTGCACGTTATCCGTAGCCACACGCGTTCTTATCGTTATCATCGAAATTCTCAATTTATTGTCATTTTAGCTATTCACATAGTGAGTTGAGCAGTCTCAGACTCAGCCCCTCACTATGATAAACTGCGCCATAGGTTGTGGACAGGGGGATGGAAGTGATACGCGCAGCGATAGAGAAACAGGTGCTCAGCCTGACCGGGCTGGCACTCGGCGGGATTGATTTTGAAAATCCGGCTGGCGATCCGGGGCTGTTTGGCCCACAGTCTGTCACTTGGCAAGTGCATGGTGACTTCACCTCCATGCTTTGCGGCGGCGTCAGTGCGCTGCTGTTGCAGATGCTGCACCCGTTGGCCTTGGCGGGCGTGTGGGATCATTCCAACTTCCGCGAGGATATGCTGGGCCGCCTGCGTCGTACCAGCCAGTTTATCTCCGTCACCACGTTTGGCCCCAGTGCAGAGGCGCAACGCCTGATCGCCAAAGTCAAAGCCATCCATTTACAGGTCAACGGCACCGACAATAACGGCCAGCCTTATGCCGCCAGCGATCCGCATCTGCTCACCTGGGTCCATGTCGCCGAAAGCAGCCGTTTCCTGGCCTCGCACCTGCGTTACCGTAATCCGCATCTGTCCCTTGCTCAACAAGATACCTATTATCGTGAAGCGGCTCGCGTAGCGGAAGCCTTGGGCGCGCGCGATGTTCCAAAATCCTGTGCGGCGGTTGACGATTATCTGCAACAGATGCGCCCGCAGTTGGTCTGCGATGAACGCACGCTGGAAGTGGCGCGCATTCTGCTGGCGGCCCCGGCTCCCAGCACGCTTGCGCGGCCGTTCGGCGTATTGGTGATGCAGGCAGGGATCGATCTGTTGCCGGACTGGGCGCAGCAACAGTTGGGATTCACCCCAGGAGCGACCCGGCGGCGGTGCGTGCGTATTGGCGTTGGCGGCGTTGGAAGAGTGCTACGCGCTTCGGTACGCAATGGCTCCTACCATCGGGCGATGCGGCGCATGAATAAGAGCGCATCAGCGCAATGTTAGCCAGCGCGGCCACTTTTGAGACTATTGCCCGTGATCCCGATTGATGATGCGTTCTACACTGGCCCAGAGAAATATTCTATTTTTAGCGTACAGCCTATTTGTGCGCCAGCAACCCCTTGAGGTGATATGAACGAGTCAAACGTACTTGCTGAAGTGAATAACGAGAATCAAACGCTGGTCGCGGTGGTTCAGCAAGATAGCCGGGCCGCCTATTTTTATATCTACCCAACGGAAGAGTACAGTGAACGTTTTCAGGTGCGAGCCTGTTGGCTGCGCAACCTGGCTACGGCTCCGCAGCAGGAAGATCGCGCCGCTATGGAAGCCGGTCTTCCCCCAATGTTGGCGGCCGAGTATTGCCGTAATCTGGAAGGCGAAGCGCCATTGGATCCCGCAGGGCTGATGGTGATCTGGACGGAAAGCGACGACGGTGCTGCCCTGTGGTATCACGGGCAACTGCTAGCGGTGATCCCCGGCTGGAGTTTATACATCGATCACTCGGTCTGCTATTCGGCAAGCTGCATCAAAGAGAACCCATTGGCCTATCCGCTGGGCTCTGCATCCACCAATACGCAATATGCGCTGGCGGAAAATACCCGGCAGTTCTGGCGTAGCTGGCAGCGGGAAGAGGGGAATCCTTGGCCAAAAATGCAGAGTGATTACCTGGCTCAATACGAACAACACTTTGGCCCTTCGGTGAAGTATTACGCTATCGATCAGGGTAAATGGCCGCCGATGGCCATCACCCAGCATGAGCGCGACGGGGTTTACTATTTTCTGACCATGGGGGTCAGCATTCGGCCGATGCCGTGGGTAGAGATTCTGTTCAACGACGATGCCGCCAGATTCCGCCGGATGGAGATGGCGATAGCCATCGATGGCCAGTATATGACCGAAGAGAATGCGGTGCAGATGGCCAGCGCGCTAGCTGGATTTGCCCATGTGCCCTGGGCGAACATCACCTGGTTTGGCGAAGGGCATACGCTGGCGTCGGCGGTGGCTCCGCAGGGCTATGAAGGCTATGTGCTCTCTTCGTCATTTTATCCCTACAGTGAGCACTTGGTATTGCCTAAACAATACGGTGATACGGTGAATATTTTCTGGGCCAGCCCGGTGTTTGCCACCGAGCGGGAATTGGCGCAGGCCACGCCCAACGGGGGCCACGATTTGGTGAAGAATATGCGTGAGCAGGGTGTGGACCATATCTTCCGCCCACGTCAGCCTCTTGTTTAACGAGTGCGAGCACTGTCTATTTTATGATCGCTTTTGGAGCCAGCTATGAAGTCAGCGTTGTTAGTTATCGATGTGCAGCAGGGTTTGTTTAATCCCCCGCCAGCAGAGGCCGAGCAAGTGCTCACGCGGATTAATCAACTGAGTGATCGTGCCCGGCAGGCTGGTGCGCCGGTAATTTTTATTCAGCACCAGACGGCTCATGAGGAACTACCGCACGGCAGCGAAGCGTGGCAAATTCATGCTGCGTTACAGGTGAAAAACGGCGATCATCGAATAGACAAAACCACGCCGGATTCCTTTTTACGGACCAATCTCGGCAAACTGCTGATTGCCGAAGGGGTGACACAGTTGGTGATCTGCGGCTATTCCACGGAATACTGCGTCGATACCACCACCCGTCGGGCTGCTGGTCTGGGTTATCCGGTGGTGCTGGCGGCAGATGCACATACCAGCCACGACAAGCCCCACGCCAGCGGGCTGCAAATCCGTACTCACCATAATGCGACCTTGTCGAGTATCGAGAGTTTTGGCGTGGCGATCCGCGCCGTGCCGACAGCCGAAGTGAGTTTCTGAGCCGGATGTCGCCCTTGACGCAGTTCTGAGCGGGGTGTAACGTAGCCGAATGAATATCTTCCCGCAGTTCACATCTTGTTTTAGCTGGTGGCGCCTTTTCTAAGGGCGGCACGGGTATTCATCCCTCTTTTTTAATGCCGCCGGTTTTGGCGGCATTTTTATAGCGTTGATCCGGCGGTCTGTTTACTTCCAGGAGCAAGGCTATGAGTTACACCATTCTGACTGGCGATCGCGCCACCGGTTCACTGCATTTGGGTCATTACGTCGGTTCACTGCGCCAGCGCGTTGAGCTACAGCATCATCATCAGCAAACGGTAATGGTGGCCGACCTGCAAGGGCTGACCGATAACGGCAGCAATCCGCAAAAAATCAGTGCCAACGTGCTAAACGTGGTGGCCGATTATCTGGCGGTGGGGATCGACCCTGCCAAGACCACGCTGTGTCTGCAATCGGCGCTTCCGGCGCTGGCAGAACTGACGATGTATTACCTCAATCTGGTCACCGTCGCCCGCCTCGAACGTAACCCCACGGTGAAAAGCGAAATCATCGAGAAAGACTTTTCACGTAGCCTCCCTGCCGGATTCCTGATTTACCCGGTCAGTCAGGCGGCGGATATCACTGCTTTTGGGGCGACTCACGTGCCGGTTGGGGAAGATCAGTTACCGATGCTGGAGCAAACCAACGAAATTGTCCGGCGCTTTAACCGCATCGTCGATCGCGAGGTGCTGGTGGAGTGCCAGCCGTTGCTGAGCCGCGTTGGTCGGCTGCCGGGGCTAGATGGGCAGGGCAAGATGTCCAAGTCACGCGGCAATACCATCATGCTGGGGGCCAGCGCCGACGAAGTGCATAAGGCGGTGATGAGCATGTTTACCGATCCCAACCACCTGAACGTCAGCGATCCCGGCCAGGTGGAAGGCAATATGGTATTCACCTATCTGGACGCGTTTTGCGAGGACGCGGCGCTGGTGGCACAGTTGAAGGATCACTATCGTCAGGGCGGTTTGGGTGACGTGAAGATTAAACGGTTGTTGGAGGATTGCCTGCAAACCCTGCTGGAGCCTATCCGCACCCGGCGGGCCGAGTACAGCGCCGATAAGGGCGAACTGATGCGTATCCTGAGAGAGGGCAGCCAGCGGGCCAATCAGGTGACTCAGGGCACCTTGGCACAGGTCAAGTCCGCGCTGGGTCTGGATTTTTTTGCCCCGGATTGAGGATCCCTCTCCGGTAGGAGAGGGAAAATCTGGCGATCAGGCCGCGCTGTCGGTGATCGGGTGTTTGACGATAAACACGTAGGACAGCGCCCCGATCAGGGTAACGCAGGAACAAATGGTCAGTGCCAGGCTGAATGAGTTGGTGGTATCCAGGATCCAGCCGGTGATCACCGGGGCAAACGAAGCGAACACAAAGCTGGCAAAGTTTTGAATGCTGCCCACCGAGGCGGTCATACGGGATGTGACCGCCACGTGGATCAGCCCCCAGCAGGAAGTACCGGCAAAGTGGATACAGAACAGCGCCATACTGATTAATGCCACCGCGCTGGTGGTGGTGGTAGCCTGTGCCACGACGGAGGTAAAACCAGCGGACAGCAGCATACCAGCGACGATACAGATTTTACGGCTCTTGAGCGGAGCCATGCCCCGACGCACCAGAAAGTCGGTGACAAAGCCGTTTGACAGCATGCCCGCCGCACCAAACAGGAACGGGATTGCCGCCAACATACCGGTACTTTTCAAATCCAGATGGTAGGTGGTCTGCAGGTAGCCCGGCAGCCAGGCCAGATACAGCCAGGCGGTGTAGTTGATGCCGCTAAAGCCGATCATCATCCCCCACATGGTGCGGTTTTTGAACAGCGATCGCCATTCCTTGAAGTTCATCGGTTCACGGCGTGCGCTCACGCTACCGGCGTTGAGATAGCTTTGCTCCTGCTCGGTGAGTTTGATGTCTTCACGGTTGCGATACAGCATGTACCAACCAATGGACAAGGCAATGCCCAGTAAACCAATGGTGATGAACATCCCGCGCCAGCCTAACAGCAGCATCATGGCGGTGAGGATTGGTGGGCTGATGGCTAACCCGATGGTGGAGGCCGAGTTAAAGATCCCCATCGGCATACCGCGATCTTTGATGTTGAACCAATCGTTGATGACTTTCACGCCGCAAGGGTTCATGGGGGCTTCGCCGATCCCCAGGCCGATACGCACCCAGATAAACTGGGTAAAGTTGTGGATCATGCCTGACATCGTCTGGAACGCAGACCAGACAAACATCCCCAGACCCAGCATAATACGCGGGCCTTTGCGATCCAGCAGCGGTCCACAGGGTAATTGAGCAATCCCATAGGCCAGCGAAAAGGCGGAAAGTAGCAGGCCGATCTCGGTGCCGCTCAACCCCATTTCTTCACGAATGGTGGAGTTGGCGACGGACAGCGAACTGCGATCGAGAAAATTAATCACGGCAGCAAAAAATAACAGGATCATTGCCGTAGTCTGGATTTTTTTAATTTTTGCAGAGCGCTCTGCTATGCCGCCTTTGGGTATAGGATTAATGCTATCTGAATAACTGTCCGCCGGTTCTTTTCCAGTGCTCACGGTGGTTATCTTTTCCATCACTCGCCTCTATATTCCGTATTAATAATAGTTATTCTTCCGGGGCATGGCCCTGGTTCGGTGTTAACAACGGTATGTCTTTCGGCAGTGAGCCTAGGCGGCGAAAATGTTTCATGGTGCTTTTTTTAACCGGTTCCGTGCGGCGGTTACGATTTTGCTGTTTTTAATCGGTTTTAAATCCCGTTTCACTCGGTTTTTTATCAATAAAAATCAGCAGGCATCCTGTTTGATGGAACGGATCATCGACTGTTTTGCAGTATCAAGATGGCGGTGAAGCTCACGGGCGGCCTCCTGATCGCTGCGGCAGATCAGGGCGCTTAAAATGGCCATATGCTCTTCAATCGCAATAATATTTCTTTGCTTCAGGTCGGTTTCATCCCATTGATAGTGGAAGTGAAAAATCACCGAAATGATTTCCAGCGACTGATTGAAAAACGGATTGTTGGCGGCCGACAGGATCAGGGTGTGGAAGTCACGATCCAGCTGAGAGAACAGCCGATAATTGTCGCTGATGGTGTCGCGCAACTCGCGATGGCGGTTCAACAGCTCTTTGGCCTGCAACCAGCGGCTGTCCTGTGCGGGCAGGTTGATAAAGCGTGATAGCGCGTGGGTTTCCAGCATTTGACGGAGTTCAAACAACTGCTCGGCATAGTTCTGATCAAATTTTTTCATGCTCCATTGGCCGCGGCGTACGTTGTCGATAAGGTCAAAGCGGCTGAAGCGCAGCAGGAATTCCCTCACCACTACCGGGCTGACGTTAACCGCGCGTGAAAGCTGCAATTCGGTGAATGAATCCCCCGCGCGCAGCTGCTTTTGGTTAATCATCTGATAGAACGCTTTCTCAAACAGCTTGCCTTGCTCGTCCAGCGAGTGGCTCATGCATTCAAAGCCGTCTTCTGCCAGCGGCATGCGCAGGATCACATAATCATCCTTGACCTTCTCCAGAACCCCACGTTGATGCAAATGCGTTAGCGTGTGGCGCACCGTGGTGCGACTGATGTTATACATTTCTGCCAGCCCAGCCTGGGAAGGCAGCGGTGAGCGGATATGGCCCTTGATGATGCCGTCGATCATCTGATTAACCACGTTCTGGCGGAGGTTTTGCGTTCTGCTCATGAGATCCCTCTGTGGGCTAAGGTGTTTTTTAAACATTTAAAACCCATTTAAACCGGTTTAATTTGTGCTGACTCACAAATTCTCCTCATCAGCACAATACGCCTGTTCTTTTTGCGGGATAACAGCGCCACATCACATGAGGAGGGATCATGACCACAATGAATACGCTAGTTTGTCTGGAGCCGACCCGGCTGGTTTACCAACAAAGGCCGGTACCGCAGCCTGCGCCTGACGAAGCGGTGCTAAAAATACTGACGGTAGGCATTTGCGGTACCGACATCCACGCCTGGTCTGGTCAGCAACCGTTCTTCAGCTACCCGCGGGTGCTGGGGCATGAAATATGCGGCGAGATTGTCAGCGTCGGTGGCCAGGTGAGTGAATTGCGCGTCGGGCAACGTGTGGCGGTGATCCCTTATGTCTCCTGTCATCACTGCGGAGCATGCACCAGCGGCAGGCCCAATTGCTGTGAAAATATCTCGGTGATTGGCGTGCATCAAGACGGCGGTTTTAGCGAGTTTTTAAGCGTGCCGGTGAGCAACCTGCTGGCCGTGGATGATGTGGAGCCCCAAGCGGCGGCGCTGATTGAACCATTCTCTATCAGTGCCCACGCCGTACGCCGAGCGGCCATCGAGCAGGGCGATCATCTATTGGTGGTAGGAGCAGGGCCGATTGGTCTGGGGGTTGCGGCTATCGCCAAGGCGGACGGGGCAACCGTGATCGTGGCCGATACCAGCGCAGAGCGCCGTGCCCATGTAGAAAAAATGCTTGGGCTGACCACGCTAGATCCGTCGGATACCGGTTTTGACGCGGCCTTAAGAGCCCAGTTTTCCGGCATGCTGGCGGCAAAAATCATTGATGCCACCGGCAATCAGCATGCGATGAACCATAGCGTCAACCTGATCCGCCATGGTGGCAGCATTACGTTTGTCGGCCTGTTCAAGGGCGATCTGCAGTTCTCCGATCCGGAATTCCATAAAAAGGAAACCACCATGATGGGGAGCCGCAATGCGACCAAAGAAGACTTTATCAAGGTTGGCCGATTAATGGCCGCCGGAAAAATAACTGCCGGGATGATGCTTTCTCATCAATTCGAATTTTCCACGCTGGCAGATATTTATGAAGCAGAAGTGATTAATAATAAACAGCTGATTAAAGGCGTGATTCATTTTAATTAACTTGATTACTCCCCAGGTCTTGCCGAGAGTAATTTACGGCCTGGGGGATCACCGGATGCAAGGATCAATAATGAAACAACTTAATCGTAGTGAATTTCCTGGCGCGCAATATCCCGAACGCATTATCCAATTCGGTGAAGGTAATTTCTTGCGCGCCTTTGTCGATTGGCAAATCGACCTGCTAAACCAGCATACCGGGCTGAATGCTGGCGTGGTGGTGGTGCGGCCAATTGACAGCCAGCAGCCGCCTTCGCTCAATACTCAGGATGGCTTGTATACCACAATTATCCGTGGGCTGAATGAGCAGGGGGAAGCGGTTTGCGAGCCACGCCTGATCCGTTCGGTCAACCGGGAAATCAACGTTTACCACCAGTACGACAGCTATCTGGCATTGGCTCGGGATCCGGCGATCCGCTTCGTGTTCTCCAACACCACCGAAGCGGGGATCAGTTATTTACCGGACGATAAGTTCACCGACGCTCCGGCGGCCAGCTTCCCGGCCAAGCTGACGCGGCTGCTGTTTGAGCGTTTCAGCCATTTTGACGGTGCTGCAGACAAGGGCTGGGTGCTGCTGCCGTGCGAGCTGATCGATTACAACGGCGAAGCGCTGAAAGAGTACGTGTTGCGCTATGCGCAGCAGTGGCAGTTACCGCAGGCGTTCACGGATTGGCTGAACGATTGCAACACCTTCTGCTCAACGCTGGTCGATCGTATCGTCACTGGCTACCCACGGGATGAAGTAGAGCAGTGGCAACAGCAGTTGGGGTATCAAGATAGCTTCCTCGACACGGCGGAACATTTCTATCTGTTTGTGATCCAGGGCCCGCAGTGGCTGGCGAAAGAGCTGCATCTGGATAAGTTGGATCTGAACGTCCACATCGTCGATGACATCAAACCTTATAAAGAACGCAAGGTAGCGATCCTCAACGGGGCGCATACGGCGCTGGTGCCGGTGGCGTTCCTGGCCGGTTTGAATACCGTGGGCGAGGCCATGAGCGACGAGCAGATCGGCGGCTATGTGGCACGCACCATTGCCGAAGAGATTATGCCGGTGCTCGATCTGCCGCAGGAAGAATTACGGCCATTTGCCGAAGCGGTACAGAATCGTTTCCGTAACCCGTTTATTCAGCACCAGCTGCTGTCGATTGCGCTGAACGGCATGACCAAATTCCGCACGCGTATTTTGCCGCAGTTACTGGCAGGCCAACAGAAAAATGCCGTGCTGCCGAAACGGCTGACCTTTGCTTTGGCGGCGTTGCTGGCCTTCTATCGTGGCGAACGGCAGGCGGGTAGCTATGCGTTACAGGATGATGCTCATTGGCTGACGAGGTTTGCAACGTTGTGGGCTGGAGTGGAACATCGTGACCTGACGCTCGCGGCGCTGGTAGAAAGCGTGCTGGCCGATGAGGCGCACTGGGGGCAAGATCTCAATGCCGTTCCTGGGCTTACCGCTGCCGTGACCACCGATCTGCAAGCTATTCTTGACCACGGAATGCGTGCGGCATTGAGTGAAATGGAACGCCGATAAAACCTCCATCCGCATATTTTAATCCTGCCAATCACGGGAAATGGCGTTGAACGTCATTTCCCGGCCATAAAACCATCATCTGCGTGTCATACAGTTATTTGTTAATAGGTGCCCATAAGATTAGCCACTGAAATCAGAGAAATCATATGGCGCAGGCACTGTTAAAACTGGCACCGACCGACTATCCAGGCCAGCAACCGATCCCGTTACGCAAGGTATTAGCGGTAAAAGGGCTAGGTAAGGCTTATCAATCTCAGCAACGCGTCCTCGACGACATCAATTTTGATCTGCACGCCGGGGAGTTTGTGGCGGTTATCGGCCGCTCCGGGGCCGGCAAGTCAACCCTGCTGCATACGCTGAACGGCACCATTCCTTCCAGCTGTGGAGAGATGCTGCATTTTGAGGACGATGGAGTTGCACAGGATATCGCGCAGCTCTCGGCCCGCCAGATGCGCCAGTGGCGCGCGCGCTGTGGCATGATCTTCCAGGATTTTTGCCTGGTCCCCCGGTTGGATGTGATCACCAACGTGCTGCTTGGCCGCCTCAGCCACACCTCGACGCTGAAATCCTTCTTCAAAGTGTTCGACGATGCTGACCGCGCACGGGCCATCGAGTTGTTGCAATGGCTGAATATGCTGCCGCATGCACTGCAACGTGCAGAGAACCTGTCCGGCGGCCAAATGCAGCGCGTCGCTATCTGCCGTGCCCTGATGCAAAACCCCAAAATTCTGCTGGCCGATGAGCCGGTTGCCTCGCTCGATCCGAAAAACACCCGCCGCATTATGGATGCGCTACAGAAAGTCAGCGAGAACGATATCGCGGTGATGGTGAACTTGCACTCGGTCGAACTGGTGAGGGAATACTGCACCCGGGTGATTGGCATCGCCCAGGGCAAAATCATTTTCGACGGCCACCCGTCGCAGCTTAACGAACGTGTTTTGCAGCAGCTGTATGGCGAAGAAGCCAATCAGATCCATTAATCACTTGAACGTCACCTTTATCTTTTCACACAGGGCATGCGCAATGAAAAAAGTATTCACACTGACCACCATGATGGCCGGCGTAATGATGGTATTTAATGCAGGTGCAGCGGAAGCGCCGAAAGAGTTGAACCTGGGGATCCTGGGTGGGCAGAACGCTACCCAACAGATTGGCGATAACCAGTGTGTGAAAGATTTTCTCGATAAAGAGCTGAACGTAGACACCAAGCTGCGTAACTCTTCCGACTACTCTGGCGTGATCCAGGGCCTGCTCGGGGGCAAGATCGATCTGGTGTTGAGCATGTCGCCTTCGTCATTTGCTTCGGTGTATATCAAGGATCCCAAGGCGGTCGATCTGGTGGGGATCGCAGTGGATGATACCGATCAGTCACGCGGTTATCACTCGGTAGTGGTGGTGAAAGCCGACAGCCCCTACAAAAAGCTGGAAGACCTGAAAGGCAAATCCTTCGGCTTTGCGGATCCGGATTCGACCTCCGGTTTCCTGGTGCCAAACCAAGTGTTCAAGAAGCAATTTGGCGGCACGCCGGATAACAAATACAACAACTTCTTCTCCAGCGTCACCTTCTCTGGTGGCCATGAGCAGGACGTACTCGGCGTGTTGAACGGCCAGTTTGAAGGTGCGGTCACCTGGGCCTCGATGATTGGCGATTACAACACCGGCTATACCAGCGGAGCCTTCAACCGCATGATCCGTATGGATCATCCGGATTTGATGAAGCAGATCCGCATTATCTGGCAGTCGCCGCTGATCCCGAATGGCCCGATCCTGGTGAGCAACTCCCTGCCTGCGGAGTTCAAAGCCAAGGTGGTTACCGCCATCAAGAAGCTGGATACCGACAACCATCAGTGCTTTATCAAGGCGATGGGCGGCAAGCAGCACATTGGCGACGTCAAGCTGGCGGAATACCAGACCATTATCGATATGAAGCGTGAGCTGACCAAGGGCGATCGCTAAGGCTGACTACGTTCTCGGCCCCTCACCCTAACCCTCTCCCACAGGGAGAGGGGACTGACCGAGTCACAAATTAATGACTGTATTCAACCTGTACCTTGGACGTGCTACAGATTGGCTTCATGTCCTTGCCCATAACACCGATCTAGCTCCCTCTCCCTGTGGGAGAGGGTAGGGGTGAGGGGACAATACTCTCCACTACAAGAAGATGGAAAGCGATTTTGAATACCGACTTTGCACACTACTACCAACGGATCCGCAGTAAGCAGAAGCGTGAAACCCTGCTCTGGTCGCTCGGGCTGGTAGCGCTTTATCTTGGCGCAGGCAATATTGCCGAGTTCAACCTGCATACCGTCTGGGTGTCGATCCCCCATTTCTTTGACTATCTGGCAGAAACCATCCCGGTACTGCACTGGCCGCTGCTGTTCGCCGACGGCCATACCGAAGGCTCCTTCGCCTATTGGGGCTACCGGCTGCATATCCAATTACCGCTGATTTGGGAAACCTTACAGCTGGCGCTGGCGGCGACCATCCTTTCCGTGCTGGTGGCAGGCGGGCTGGCCTTTTTGGCGGCCAATAACACCCACAGCCCGGCGACGCTGCGCTTTGCCATCCGCACGCTGGTGGCGTTCTTGCGCACCATGCCGGAGCTGGCCTGGGCGGTGATGTTTGTGATGGCGTTTGGCATCGGCGCCATTCCCGGTTTTATGGCGTTGGCGCTACACACCATCGGCAGTCTGACCAAGCTGTTCTATGAATCGATCGAAACCGCCTCCAACAAGCCGGTGCGCGGGCTGGCCGCCTGTGGGGCCACGCCGTTACAGCGCATGCGTTTCGGCCTGTGGCCGCAGGTCAAACCGATCTTCCTGTCCTACAGCTTTATGCGGCTGGAAATCAACTTCCGCCAGTCGACCATCCTCGGCCTGGTAGGTGCAGGCGGAATTGGTCAGGAACTGATGACCAATATCAAACTCGACCGTTACGATCAGGTCAGCATGACGTTGTTGCTGATTATCGTGGTGGTTTCGCTGCTGGATTACGCCTCCGGTGAATTACGTAAACGCGTTGTCGAGGGGAAAGCCTAATGTCCGTTCAGCCGATCTCTGCCACCAATCTGCAGCAACTCAAGCAGCAGAACCCGGAAATCTTCTCACGCCAAGGGCGCTATCTGCGTACCCTCGGCATGATTACCGTGGCGATTGTGTTGTATTACGTCTTCTTCTTCCTGGTGTTTGGCATTTCCTGGCCGCAGTTTGCCAACGGTTGCCAACAGATTAGCCGCTACTTTATGCGGATGTTTGTCTGGCATGACTTTGCCAACTGGCCGTTTGGCTATTATTTCCAACAGATCTTTATCACTCTGGCGATCGTGTTTGCCGGCACCATCACGGCAACGCTGCTCGCTTTACCGCTGTCGTTTCTTGCCGCGCGCAACGTGATGTCCTCGCCTGTGCTACGGCCAATTGCGACGCTGGTACGCCGCCTGCTGGATATTCTGCGGGGGATTGATATGGCTATCTGGGGCCTGATTTTCGTGCGTGCCGTGGGCATGGGGCCGCTGGCCGGGGTGTTGGCCATCGTGATGCAGGATATCGGCCTGCTTGGCAAACTGTATGCCGAAGGCCACGAAGCGGTGGATAAATCCCCCAGCCGTGGGCTGACGGCAGTGGGGGCCAATGGGCTGCAAAAACACCGCTATGGCATTTTCACCCAATCCTTCCCGACTTTCCTGGCGCTGAGCCTGTACCAGATTGAGTCCAACACCCGTTCGGCGGCGGTGCTCGGCTTTGTCGGGGCAGGAGGGATCGGCCTGGTCTATGCCGAGAACATGCGGCTGTGGAACTGGGACGTGGTGATGTTTATCACTCTGATCCTGGTGGTGGTCGTGATGCTGATGGACAAGATCTCCGCCATCCTGCGTAACAAATATATCGTTGGCGAAGAAATTCCGCTTTACCCGAAAAATCAGTAACCTCTGCGGGTAAACCCTGGTTTGCCCGTGGAAATTCCATTGAGAAACCCCCGCCGGATCCCTATACTGCCGCCATGCAAGGTGTGCAGCGCTGCACGCCTCTCCTGATTGACAAGCGAAAGGCTATTCCATGATTAACAATGATGTGCTGCGCAGCGTGCGCTACATGCTGGCTATTAATGACGCGAAGATGGTAGAGATCGTCAAGCTGGACGGTTTTGACGTCGATGTCGCAGCCATGGGGACCTACATGATCAAGGAAGGCGAGCCGGGTTTTGCCAACTGCCCCGACGAAGTGATGGCCCATTTCCTCAATGGTCTGGTGTTCTTCAAGCGTGGCAAAGACGATAAATTCCCGGCACCGGCGGTAGAGCTGCCGATCACCAACAACCTGGTGCTGAAAAAGCTGCGTGTGGCGTTTGAACTGAAAGATGTCGATCTGCACCAGATTTTTACCGCGGTGGAATTCCGTATCTCCAAGCCTGAGCTGAGCGCGCTGTTCCGCAAAGAGGGCACCAAAAACTATCGCCCATGTGGCGATCAGATGCTGCGCTACTTCCTGAAAGGGCTGACCCAGCGCATACGCGGCGCCTAATCCTGCGTATCACGACATCAGGCGTCCTCATCGAGGGCGCTTTTTTTTTGTGCACCCTGCATTTGTCGATCATACTCAGTACGATGCCGCCTGACGGTAGAACATGTCCGAACTTTCCGACTGAAATAAGGGAATTATGACGACAGCACCCACCACGTTGCCGCCGGTGTTAACCAGCACGGCAATAGAACAAAAAATCCTGCGCAGGTCGATCTTCTGCACGCTGTTTATTGCCAGTGCCGGGATCGTGTTTGGGATTGTCTGCGGTTCCATGTCGATCGTGTTTGACGGCATGTTCTCGGCGTTGGATGCAGGCATGTGTTCATTATCCCTGCTGGTATCCCGCCTGCTGGGGCAACCCCATAGCCGCCGTTTTCAGTATGGGTTCTGGCATGTCGAACCGCTGGTGCTGGCATTTAACGGCAGTTTACTGACGTTGCTGTGTCTGTATGCCTTTGTGAACGCCGTCAAAGGCATTGCCGACGGAGGGCGCGAGCTTGAGCTGGGCTGGGCGATTGTCTATGCCGTTACCGTCAGCCTTTTCTGCTTTACCCTCTATGTTAAGCAAACCCGGCTGAATAAGCAGGTTAAATCGGAACTGATCGCGCTGGATAACAAAAGCTGGCTGATGTCGGCCTGCATCAGTTCGGCGCTATTGGTGGCTTTTATTCTTTCCTGGCTAATGGAAGGAACCCGTTATGAGCAACTCAACGTCTATGCCGACCCTGTCGCGCTGGCACTGTTGACGCTGGTCTTGATCCCGGTGCCGATCAAAACGGTAAAATCTGCCATTCAGGAGGTGCTGCAGATGACGCCGGACAGCCTGGATGCCAAGGTGGAAGCCATTATGGCGCAGCTGACGCTGGAGTATGGCTTCCTGGATTATTCCAATTACGCCACCCGCGTTGGCCGTGGGCTGTTTATTGAGATCCACATCGTGATCCCGCCAGAGATGGAACACAGCGGCGTTCACAAGCTGGATAAAATCCGTGACCAGATAGCCGACGCCATTGGTGAAGATAGCCCGCACCGTTGGCTGACCATCTCCTTTACCCATAATGCCAAGTGGCTATAGGTTTTTCGCCATCACCCACATGGCCACGGATTGGCTGACGCTGGTATAGCTCTCCTCGCCCACGATCGCCATACCTTGGCGCTGATAAAAGCGTTGGCCAGCCACGTTACTTTTCAGCACGTCCAGCCACAGGATTGGTTGCTGTCTCTCGATGGCACGTCGCTGTACTTCGGCATATAGCCGTTCACCATAGCCGCGCCCGGCAAATTGTGGCAGAAAATAAATCTTCTGCAGCTCGGCCCCGAGGGTTGCGGTCGCTGCCTGCAGGCTGTCGAAATTAAGCTTGGCAAAGCCTACCGGCGTCTCCCCCTCATAGGCAAGCAGCCAGCAAGTATCGCGGTCTCGCAATGAAGGCTCCAACGCTTGTTCGGCAAAATCCTTGGTCAGAAACGCCTGCAACTCCTGCTGGTTTTGCCAAAGTTCAGCAAAGTGAGCGAGGTAGCTGGCAATCCCGATTTCCCGCACGGTCGCTAAATCAGCGGGCAACGCTTGACGGATCGTGAACACGATAGCCTCTTTGTTAGTGGTTAGTTGACTCATCTTGGGCGATCGGCTGCTTGCCGCTCAGGGCACCCCATTCGCTCCAGGCACCGTCATAGAGTTTCACCTGCTTGGCACCCAGTGATTGCAGGCCAAAGGCCAGCACGGCGGCGGTGACGCCAGAACCACAGCTGACGATGGTGGGCGCGTCGATATCGACCCCTTTTTCTTCGAAGGTTTTTTTCAGCGCCTCAAGTGATTTGAAACGTCCGTTCTCCAGCAGATCGCCATACGGAATATTGATGCTGCCAGGAATATGGCCACGGTGCAGGCCTGGGCGCGGTTCCGGGGCTTGGGCATAGAATCGTGGTGCGGCACGGGCGTCGAGGATCTGCCGCTGGTCGTTCATCGCCTGTTCAACCTGCTGCATATCCACCACCGCTTCGGCATTAAAGTGCGCGCGGAAGGTCGCGGGGGTAGGGTTTGCAGGGCCGATTTCCAAGGCGTTACCGCGCGATGTCCAACCCTGCAAACCTTCATCGAGCACGAATACGTGCTGTGCGCCAAAATTACGGAACGTCCACCAACCGCGTGGGGCAGAGAACTGATTGCCTCCATCATAGAAAACAATGGTCTGTTGGTCATTGATGCCCAGTTTACCTGCGGCGGCGGCAAAGGCTTCTGCCGTGGGTAGCATATGCGGCAGCGTCGTATTTTTATCCGCGACATCATCAATATCGAAATACACCGCACCGGGTATATGGCCCCGTTCAAATTCGGCCAACATGTCTTGCTTCGGCACCTGACCGACAGGCGCCATACGCACGTCAACCAGCGTCAGATTTTCATCGTTGATATGTTGCTCAAGCCATTGCGCGGTCACTAAAAAAGCAGAGTTCATGGTTATTGTTCGCCTGTCAGGACAAAGAAGGTTTTCACTATACCTCAACGATCTCGCATATTGGTATGCTGCGGTTTGAAAGGGAGCGGGACAGATGATTGACGAAGACTTTGGCGGGGCGAAAATCGCCTTGCTGTACGGCGGCCAGGTGCTGGTTTACCTGCGTGATGACAACCCGGCGATCCCCTGGCCCGGTTGCTGGGACTTGCCCGGCGGCGGACGTGAAGGGGACGAAACTCCGGTGCAATGTGTGCAACGGGAAACCGAGGAGGAGTTCGGTATTCTATTGCCTGCACGGCAAATTGTCTGGCAGCAGCGTTACGCCGGGATCACGCCTGGCTCGCCGCACACCTGGTTTATGGTGGGGGAAATCACCTTGGCACAGATTGCGGCGATCCGTTTCGGTAATGAAGGGCAGTGCTGGCAAATGATGCCTGCGGATGAATTTGTGCGGCACCCGCAGGGCATTGCCCATCTGCGTCAGCGGCTAGCGGATCGCCTGGCCCATCTCGGCTAGCCGGACACGCTCGATCAACGCCTCGAGCTGGTGCTCGGAAAATACTTCGATGCCATGTTGGCGTAGTAGTTCAGCGGTGACACCACTGCCGGGTTGGGTTTGACCGTTGAATGCGCCGTTGTAAATGGTCTGGCTCCCGCAGGAAGGGCTGCGATCGCTCAGCAGGGCAAAGCGGCAGCCATGCAGGCGAGCGGTATCCAGCGCCAGATGGGCACCCAACAGATACTGGTCGGTGACGTCGTTCCCTTGCACGTCGATCACTCTGGCCCGGTTGGCTATCACTTCAGCGCCATCGGAAGCGGCAGCAATCTCTGCCGGTGGGCGCGGCGTGGAGAAACCGGCGGCCAATTCGGGGCAGCACACCACCAATCGACCCTCTTTTTGCCACTGCTGTAAGGTGGAATCGATAATGGTTTTGCTGGAGGCGTTATAACGTACGTTGAAACCGGCCAGGCAGGCACTGAGCAAGATTTTCGGCGGCATGAGGTGTCTTCTGTTGAGGGGGCGAAAGTGTGGCATCAAGGCCCACACGCGCGGCTTTATAATAGCAGCGCGGTTTAGCTTAATACCAGCCGTACCTCCCCACTATTTTGCTAACCCTGTGTTCTTTATCCACCGCGTTTTATGAGGGCAGTCACGGATCCGTGGCAAAGTTGATTATCGGCTTGTTAACGAAATTTAAATTTCATATAAATAAATAATGATTTTTATTTTCCAAAAATAGGCAAGGGAGAAAACGATGAAACAGGTGCGCGTTGGATTAATCGGTACTGGCTATATTGGCCGCTGTCATGCTATCGCCTATGCACAGGTAGGCACGGTGTTCCCGCTGAAAGGGGAGCTGGTGTTGGAGATGCTGGCGGAAGTCACACCCGAGCTGGCAGCCCAGCGTGCGGCGGAGTTTGGCTTCGTACGTTCAACTGGTGACTGGCGCGAACTGGTGGCCGATCCCGCCATAGACGTGGTGGATATCTGTGCCCCGAACTTCCTGCATAAAGAGATGGCCCTGGCGGCTATTGCACAGGGCAAGCATGTTTATTCCGAGAAGCCGCTGGCGCTGAATGCGCAAGACGCCGCCGAGATGGTGCAGGCCGCGCGGGCCAAAGGGGTCAAAACCCTGGTGGGGTTCAACTATATGAAAAACCCGACCAGCCAGTTGGCGCGGGAAATCATTGCCAACGGTGAAATTGGCGAGGTGGTGCATTTTTACGGTACGCATAATGAGGATTATCTGGCCGACCCGCGTACGCCGATCGACTGGCACTGCCGTAAAGCCAGCGCCGGGCTTGGGGCGTTGGGCGATCTGGCGGCACACATCGTGAACATGGCGCATTATCTGGTGGGGGATATCGTCGCGGTGTCGGGCGATATGCAAATCCTGATCAAACAGCGGCCCGATCCGAACAACCCGGCCAAGATGTGCCAAGTCGAAAACGAAGATCAGGCCAGCGCGCTGGTGCGCTTTGCCAATGGCGCGATGGGCACCCTCGAAACCTCACGCATTGCCTGCGGGCGCAAAATGGGCCTGACTTATGTGGTGACCGGCACCAAGGGCACCTTGAGTTTCACTCAGGAACGCATGGCCGAACTGAAGCTGTATCGCCATGATGAACTGGCAGAGCGGCAGGGCTTCAAAACCATCATGGTAGGGCCAAAGCACCCGGATTACGCCGCGTTTTGCATCAGCGCCGGGCATGGCATTGGCTTTAACGATCAGAAAACGGTGGAGATCCGCGATCTGGTCAATGGCATTGCCGCGGGCGATCGGATGTGGCCGGATTTCGAGGAAGGCTGGAAGGTATCCTGTGTACTGGATGCGATTGCCGCCTCTGCCGAACAGCGCCGCTGGCTGGATATCAACCGCGATTGACTCTGGTGACTTGTGGAGGCGGCTAACGATGCTATCCCGTAGTGCCTTGCATGCAGCGCCCATTTGGCAGCATGCAAGGCACTTGGATGGTTAAAACGCAAAGCAAGAACAGCCGAATGCGCCCCAGAAGGCATTCTCGTTAGAGATGGGAATGCTGGAGCGGCGGGCAATATCATGCTGGTGAGCATGAACGCCACAAGGACCGCAACACTGGTGTGCCTGGCTTAATGTACCTACCTTGCTGGTGGTTGCGGGCGGTGCTGAGCGATAATGTCCCGGTACATTGACCACCGGTGACCATTCAGGCAGTACCGGTAACGGCGGCGGAGAGAACGGAGAGAAACTGCCCGCAGCATAGACAACTTTGCCATCCACCACGGTCATGACCGACTCAATTCCCTTGATCTGCTCTTCCGGTACGCTGAAGTAATCCTGTGACAGCACGGCCATATCCGCCAGTTGTCCCACCTTGATCTGGCCCTTTTTCCCTTGTTCGGTAGAGAACCAGGCACTGCCCTGTGTCCAAAGCATTAATGCCGTTTCACGATCCAAACGAGCCTGATCGTCATACATTGCCATACCGCCGACCGTACGGCCAGAAACCAGCCAGTACAGCGCTGTCCAAGGGTTGTAACTGGCGACGCGGGTGGCGTCGGTGCCTAGTCCAACCGGCAGTTCTGCCGCCAACATTTTGGCGACCGGTGGAGTCTGTTTGGTGGCTTCGATGCCATAGCGTTCGGCAAAGTATTCCCCTTGAAACGCCATGCGGTGCTGTACGGCGATACCGCCCCCGAGGGCTTTCACTCGCTCGATATTACGCTCAGAAATGGTTTCCGCATGGTCAAAAATCCAATGCAGACCAGCAAAGGGGATTTCGCGGTTGACCTTCTCAAACACGTTCAGCATTCGGCTGATAGATTCATCGTAAGTGGCATGCAAACGGAACGGCCAGCGGTGTTCCACCAGATGGCGTACCACGCGTTCCAGCTCATCCTCGGTGCCTTCAGGCAAATCCGGGCGAGGTTGCAGAAAGTCTTCGAAGTCGGCCGCCGAGAACACCAGCATTTCACCCGCGCCGTTATGGCGGTAAAAGTCCGTTCCCTGGCCGGGTTTGAGCATATCGGTCCACAGCTGGAAGTCTTCCAACTCCTGCTTTGGCCGTTGGGTAAACAGGTTGTAGGCGATACGCAGTGTCAGCTGTTGTTTTTCGTGCAGTTCCGCGATGACCTGATAGTCCTCGGGATAGTTCTGGAAACCGCCGCCTGCGTCAATCGCGCTGGTCAGGCCCAGGCGGTTGAGTTCGCGCATAAACTGGCGGGTGGAGTTCACCTGTTGTTCCAGCGGCAGCTTCGGCCCCTTGGCTAAGGTGGCGTAGAGGATCATGGCATTGGGCTTGGCGATCAACATTCCGGTTGGGTTGCCGTTGCCGTCGCGCTGGATTTCGCCCCCCGGCGGGTTTGGTGTGTCCTTGGTGTAGCCCACCACTTTCAGCGCAGCGCGGTTAAGCAGGGCGCGATCGTACAGATGCAAAATAAATACCGGCGTGTCTGGGGCGGCGGCGTTGATTTCATCCAACGTAGGCATACGGCGCTCGGCGAACTGGAACTCGGTCCAACCACCGACCACTCTGACCCACTGTGGGCTGGGAGTACGCAGTGCCTGTTCCTTGAGCATACGTAAAGCATCGGCCAGCGAAGGCACGCCTTCCCAGCGTAGTTCCAGGTTGTAATTCAAACCACCCCGGATCAGGTGCAGGTGTGAATCATTCAGGCCGGGCACCGCCGTATGGCCTTGCAGGTCGATGATCTGGGTTTCCGGCCCGGCGTGTTGCATGACGTCGCTCTCACTACCGACGGCCAGAAACTTACCGTCCTTGATCGCCACGGCCTGAGCGGTGGGATTTTCGCGATCGACGGTATGGAATTTACCGTTGCTGATGATCAATGAAGCGGTGTGACTCATAACGTTTTCCTTTAATGGCGGGTGAGCCATTGATGAAACAGACGGGTAACCAACGGCATCCACAGGAATACCACCAGGGCGACAACGCTGGCATCATTGAGTAAATGCCCAGCCAGCGTGCCGCTCAGTTCCGGCAGCAGCTTGCCCCAAAACCAAGGCACCAGATTGGTCGAAGGGAAAATCACCAGCAGTGTGATTAAAAACTGTTTCCACTTGGCCGGTGGCCGCACGTTGGCGCTGGCAGGTGTGAACCAGAACTCGGCTCCGGGGCGGATCTCAATATGATCGCTCCCCTGCAGCAGTGGTGTAACTTCTTCGATATATTTCAGTCGCTGTGGCGAGTGGATCCAGCGGTATAAATTGTCCAGATTATCGAAGCGTACCAGCACTGTATAAGCCTGCTGATTACCGGAGGGGCGGATGACGTTAACGCCTAGATGGCCGTCAAACTGGGCGGCATCGGGCATGATGCGTTTTAACCAGGCTTCATAGGCTGGTTCCTGGCCTGGAGCCAGATGGTGAGTGATCACCAGCGTAACGTGTTGCTGATGGGACATGGATCCAGCTCCTGAAAAACCCCGGCGCGCGGCCGGGAGGGTAATGCGGTCAGTCAAGGTGAGCCCTGCGCGGTTTTACTTGCCGCTGCGAGCCGGGGCGTGATGCACCAGAGTGTAAGCATAGTCAACGCCCATCCCGTAGGCACCGCTGTGTTCACGTACCAGATCCATCACCGCATCGTAGGTTTCTTTACGTGCCCAATCGCGTTGGTACTCGAGCAGCACCTGTTGCCAGGTGACCGGAATGGCCCCAGCCTGCACCATGCGATCGATAGCGCGCTCATGGGCATCCACCGAGGTGCCGCCAGAGGTGTCTGTGACCACATAAACCTCATACCCGGCTTCCAGTGCCATCAATGCCGGAAAGGTCAGGCAGACCTCGGTCCACAGGGCGGAGATCACCAGTTTTTTACGGCCAGTGGCCTCCACGGCTTTAACGAATGCCGCATCTTCCCAGGAATTCATCGAGGTACGTTCAATCGGGGTGAGTTCTGGATGCACCGCCAGCAGTTCCGGCCAGATATAGCCGCTGAAACTTTCGCTTTCGACCGAGGTAAAAATAGTGGGGACATTAAAGATGCTGCCGGCTTTTGCCAGCGCTACCACGTTGTTTTTCAGCTGTTGGCGATCGATATTGGCCACGCCAAAAGCCATTTGCGGTTGATGATCGATAAAGATGAGTGCGGAATTTTTTGGATCAAGCAGTTCAAACTTCGACATAATGTACCTTCCAATTGTATTACCGTGAATAAGACGGATGCGCTGTATCAATGGAATGAATGGTAGGTAGGTGCCGTTTTCAAAGATAGCGTAGAATTTTTACCTTCTTGTTAAGTTTTTTTATCTATGGGAGAAAGGGGTGAGACTAAACCTGGAAGCGCTATTGATCCTGGACGCGCTGGATCGTCATGGATCATTTGCCGCCGCGGCCGCCGCGCTGTTTAAAACGCCTTCAGCCCTGAGCTACATGGTGCAGAAACTGGAGAGCGATCTGGCGATCACGCTGCTCGATCGCTCCGGCCACCGGGCAAAATTCACCGCTACCGGCAAGCTGATGCTGGAAAAGGGGCGGATATTGCTGCGTGCTGCGCAAGATCTGGAGCAGCAGGCGCGCTATGTAGAAAGTGGCTGGGAGAGCGATCTCACCCTGGCGGTGGATGCATCGTTCCCTTTTGCCCGGCTGTTACCGCTGATTGATGAGTTTTACCGTAATCACCACCACACCCGGCTGCGTTTCAGTCATGAAGTGCTGGCTGGCTCCTGGGAGGCGCTGATACACGGCTGTGCCGATATTATTATCGGTGCGATTTGTGAGCCACCTTCGCGCGCTGGCTATGCTTTTAGCCCGCTAGGGCAGTTGGAGTATGTGTTTGCGGTAGCCCCGCACCATCCGTTGGCCGCCCAGCCGGAACCGTTGCAGAAAAGCACCATCCGCCAGCATCGGGCAGTGGTGGTTCATGACTCATCGCGGGTGAATTCACCGCAAAGTCTGCACGTGCTGGATGAGCAGGATCAACTGACGGTATTCAGTTTTGAGGCCAAATTGCAGGCGCAGTTGGCCGGGTTGGGCTGCGGCTATCTGCCTCATTATCTGGCAGAACCTCATCTGAAAACCGGCCAGTTGGTGGCGAAAAGCGTGGAAGCAGAGCGTGATAGCGACACTGCCTACTTCGGCTGGCGAGAAAGTGCTACCGGCTTGGCCAGCCTCTGGTGGCGTGAGCGATTGCAAGCTTATGCCGTGATGGGGGAATGATTCTGTCAGGTTAGCAGAGCAGGCTAACACGTGGTCTGTTCTTGTCTTCCAGGGGCGGCATCCATGAACGAAACGTCATGATGCTGATTTTTAACTTTGCTTTACCACTTTTGTTATTTTGAGCGCCGATCCGCTTCGCTGATACTGAGAAAAATAGCCTCAGCGAGCCGGAAAATGCCCTCAGCCAAACCCCATAGCCACTATCTGCACGACGAACAACGTGCCTGGATCCAACAGCTTAACCGGCAATGGGTCTGGCGGCTGGAGCTGCCGACCTGGGGCATTATGCTGCTGGTTTACGGCAGTTGGTTCGGTGTGGTGCATTACTGGCAGCAGCTTGGCCCCTGGCTGGGCGCACCGCTGCTGACGCTGGCGACTACCTGGTATCTCTCGTTGCAGCATGAGCTGATCCACGGCCATCCTACCCGGTGGCCACGGCTCAACCAACTGTTCGGCCTGCTTCCCCTGGCGGTGTGGTATCCCTACGGGCTGTACCGCGACAGCCATATTCAGCATCACCGTGACGATCATCTGACCCAACCTGCCGAAGATCCGGAAAGTTACTATTTCAGCCGGGCGCAGTGGCAACGGTTTCCTGTTTTGCTGCCTCTGTTGGCCAAGGTGCGTAACACCCTGATTGGGCGAGTCACGCTTGGCCCAGCATGGGATATTGCCGCCACGCTGGCGAATGCCCTGAAAGCCATATTGGCAGGGGGGCTGCGTACCTTGGCGATGTGGCTGGTACACGCTGCTCTGTTGGTGGCTCTGCTCGCCTGGCTGCAAACTCAGGGCATTTCTGCCGCCTTTTATCTGCTGGCGGTGAGCTACCCGGCGCTGGGGTTGACCAAAATTCGCTCGTTCTATGAGCATCGCGCGGTGGACGCTCCGCAGGCACGTTCTATTATTAATGAGGCCTCTTGGCCGTGGCGGCTGCTGTTTCTCAATTTGAACTATCATTTAGTGCATCATGATTTACCCGGTTTGCCTTGGTATGGCCTGCGAAAAATTTATCTGGCAGAGCAACAGGCCTACCGGCAACGCAGCCAGGGATTTGTGGTGCAGGGCTATGGCAACTGGTTTGTCGACCATGCCGTAACGCCAATTGCTGTTGAAGTACACCCGTTTGAACAGGAGAGTGTCGGGAAACAGCATGTGATACGCTGGACCCATACCGCGCAGGATTTTCCAATCGATCTGGCGAAATAGCCGGAAGGCATCATCAAAGAGGATAAAGCATGGCTATTACCCCATTACGCGCACGTTTTTTGGCATTGGCTTTGACCGTTCTGGCGGGAGCCAGCGGTGTTGCACAGGCGGCCGATACGGTACGCGTGGGTTCTAAAATTGATACCGAAGGTTCGTTGCTTGGCAACATCATTGTGCAGGTGCTGGAAGCCAACGGCATCAAAACCACCAACAAACTGCAGCTAGGCACCACCAAGGTACTGCGTGGTGCGATCACCTCCGGCGAGATTGATATCTACCCGGAATACACCGGTAACGGTGCCTTCTTCTTCTCCGATGAAAAAGATCCGGCGTGGAAAAACGCTCAGGCCGGGTTCGAGAAGGTGAAAAAGCTCGACTATGACCAGAACAAAATCGTCTGGCTGGATGCCGCCCCGGCAAACAACACCTGGACGATCGCCGTTCGCCAGGACGTGGCGCAGGCCAACCATCTGAAAACCCTGGCAGATCTCGCCAAGTGGATCAACGACGGCGGTAAGTTCAAACTGGCAGCATCGGCAGAGTTTATCGAACGCCCGGACGCGCTACCGGCCTTCCAGAACGCTTATGGCTTCAAGCTTAATCAGGATCAGTTGCTGTCACTGGCTGGCGGCGATACGGCGGTGACCATCAAGGCAGCGGCGGAACAAACCTCTGGGGTGAATGCGGCGATGGCGTATGGGACCGATGGCCCGGTGGCCGCGCTGGGCCTGCAAACCTTGGAAGACCCACAGGGCGTACAGCCAATTTATGCCCCGGCTCCGATTATTCGTGAAGCAACGCTGCAGCAACACGCCAATATCGCCGAATTGCTCAAACCGGTATTCGCTACGCTCGACGGCCCAACCTTGCAGCAGTTGAACGCGCAGATCGCCGTAGAAGGCCAGGATGCCAAACAGGTTGCGGTCAATTATCTGAAACAGAAAGGGTTGATTAAGTAACCTTGATTTGACGACTGAATCTGATATTGCCCCTCACCCCAACCCTCTCCCACAGGGAGAGGGAGCTGGTACGGAGCAGCCATTAAGGGCAGGATTCAATCTGTGGCATGAGTAATCCTCTCTTCCTTTGGGAACTGATACGGAGCAGGATTCAATCTTTAGAACGTTTAATCCCCTCCCCGCAGGAGATGGAACGGATGCGGCATTGGGGTTAGGTGCAGGAGCCTATTTGTGGCACGTTCAGTCCCCTCTCCCTGTGGGAGAGGGTTAGGGTGAGGGGACGTCAGCTTACGCGTAGCTATGCATTCTGCGCTTAACTGGCTGATTAGACCCTGGGAGTGATTTTGATTATTGTCTTGAAAAACCGCGTATTACTGACCTTGTTTATTTTGCTGCTGCTTGCGGCCTTTGGCCTGCCGTTCCTCAGTTATGCCCCTAATCGCCTGCTGTCTGGCAAGAGTATCTCTCTGATTTCACTGTTGCATGGCCCGGCGCTGTGGTTGCTGCTGCCATTACTGGCGTTAGCCGTACTCAGCCTGTTGACCCCCACGCGCAATCGGGCGCGGCTGACCGCCTGCGTTGCCGCTGTTCTATTGGCGATGATCTTTTGGTTGAGCGGCTATACCGCTCAGCAACTGGCATTGCAGGGCTCGCCGTTGGCACGCACTTCCTGGAGCAGCGGCTGTGCGCTAATGGCAGCATTGAGCGGCCTGATCGCTGCAGATGCCATGACGCGGATCACCCCCTCGCACCTGTGGCGCATTCTGGGTAACGCCCTGGTGCTGCTACCTGCTGCGCTGTTGCTGTTTACCCATCAGTTGGACCAGCTTTCCCTGCTGAAGGAGTATTACAACCGGCAAGAGGTATTTGATGCCGCGTTACTACAGCATTTGACCATTTTGCTGGCTACCTTGGTACCGGCTCTGCTGATTGGCGTGCCGTTGGGTGTGTTGTGTTTTCGTTCAACCCGCTGGCAGGGTCCCATCTTCTCTACGCTGAATATCATCCAGACCATCCCTTCCATTGCGCTGTTTGGCCTGTTAATCGCCCCGTTGGCCGGGCTGGCGGCGGCGCTACCTTGGCTGGCTAACTTGGGTATCAGCGGTATCGGCATGGCCCCGGCGATTGTGGCATTGGTGCTCTATGCCCTGTTGCCGCTGGTGCGCAGCGTGGTCGCTGGTTTGCAAAGCGTGTCCGCCAGCGTGATTGAGTCCGCCAGCGGCATGGGAATGACGCGTGGGCAGATTTTCTTTGGCGTACAGCTGCCACTGGCATTGCCACTGTTCCTGACCGGCGTGCGGATCCTGGCGGTTCAAACCGTGGGAATGGCGGTGGTGGCCGCGCTGATCGGTGCCGGGGGTTTTGGTGCGATCGTGTTTCAAGGATTACTCAGCAGCGCGCTGGATCTGGTGCTGCTCGGGGTGATCCCGGTGATTGCCATGGCGGTGATCGTCGATTCGCTGTTTAAATTCATAATTTCAATGTTGGAAGTGACTGCCAGATGATTAACTTTGACCGGGTAAGCAAGATTTTTCAGGGGAAACCGGCGGTGGACGATCTCTCGTTGAGCATGGCGGAAGGGGAGTTTACCGTGCTGATCGGCACTTCCGGCTCTGGCAAATCCACCACTTTGAAGATGATCAACCGCCTGATCGAGCATGATAAAGGCAAGATCAGGTTTGCCGGTGAGGAGATCCATAAGTTCAAGCCGCAGGATTTGCGCCGCCGAATGGGCTACGCCATCCAGTCGATCGGCCTGTTCCCCCATTGGACGGTAGAAGAGAATATCGCCACGGTGCCGCAGTTGCTGAAGTGGCCACGGACACGGATCCGCGATCGGGTGACTGAGCTGATGGAGCTGCTGCAACTGGAGCCGGAACAGTTCCGCCGCCGCTATCCACATCAGCTTTCCGGTGGACAGCAACAGCGGGTTGGGGTGGCACGGGCGCTGGCCGCCGATCCTGAGGTGTTGCTGATGGACGAACCCTTTGGTGCGCTCGATCCGGTGACCCGGGCCTCATTGCAGGCTGAGATTGCCCGCATTCATCAACTTTCTGGCCGCACCATCGTACTGGTGACGCACGATATCGATGAGGCGCTGGGGCTGGCCGATCGGATCGTGCTGCTCGATCAGGGGCGAGTGGTGCAGCAAGGCACTCCGTTGGAGCTGTTAACCAACCCGGTGAATGATTTTGTGCGTGACTTCTTTGGCCGCAGCGATCGGGGGATCAAGCTGTTGGCGTTGGGCACGGTAGCCGAAAGGGTGCGGCCGGGCGAGGCGGATGGGGACCCCATCCAGGCCATGATGAGCCTGCGTGAGGCGCTGTCGGTGTTTGTTGCCCGAGGCAGCGAACGTTTACCGGTGGTTGACGAACAGGGGCAAGCGCTTGGCGTTTTGCATTTCAGCGATTTGATTACACACAAGGCGCTATCATGAATATCACGCGCTGGTGGCGCGATCCGCTGCCGTGGACATTTACTCTGCTAGTGGCGTTGGTCTTTGGCATGAACCATCTGCACGGCCTGTTTGCCGCTTGGTTCCCACAGTTGGATAGGCCGGTGTATCAGCAGGACAGCTTCTTCTCGCTGGTTGTTGCGCATTTATCGCTAGTAGCCGTATCGAGCCTGATTGCGGTAATGATTGGCGTAACCGCTGGCATTGCGGTGACGCGCGGTGCCGGGCGGGAGTTTCGCTCATTGGTGGAAACCGTGGTTGCCGTTGGGCAGACTTTTCCACCGGTCGCGGTATTGGCGGTGGCGGTACCGGTAATGGGCTTTAGTGAGCAGCCAGCGATTATTGCGCTGGTGCTGTATGGGTTATTACCGATCCTGCAAGGCACCTTGACCGGGATAGAGTCGGTTCCGGCGGGGACGCGTGAAGTGGCTCAAGGGGTGGGGATGAACCGCTGGCAAGTTTTGTGGCGCGTTGAGTTGCCGCTGGCGGCCCCGGTGATCGTCGCGGGGATCCGTACTTCGGTGATTATCAATATCGGCACGGCGGCGATAGCCTCGACGGTGGGCACCAAAACGTTGGGAACGCCGATCATTATTGGCCTGAGTGGCTTCAATACGGCGTATGTGATCCAGGGAGCGGTGGTAGTGGCGTTGTTGGCGATCATTACCGACATGCTGTTCGAACGCTGGGTATGCTACCTCACCGCCTGGCGTCAGCAACGGCTGACTGTCTCATCTTCTGCGGGGTAACTTCCATGGCGATAGTCTCTTTACCGATGTACGGCGTTAGCCACCAACAGGTGGAACCGTTCTGGCAGGCGCTACGCGATAAGCTGCGGCAACTGGGTATGGCGGAGGTTCCCCAGACGCTGAGTTGGCCGCAGGATTTGCCGCAACACTGGCAGCGGCCGGATCTGCTACTTAGCCAGACCTGCGGTTATCCATTGGTGACGGTGCTACCACAGGTACAGCTGGTGGGCACTTACCATTACCGCGTGGAAGGTTGCAGCGGAGCGAACTACAGCAGTTGGCTGGTAGTGCGTGAGGATGAACCGGCTGAGCGTCTGGAAGATTTTCGCGATCGCGTGGTGGCGTATAACAGCCGGGATTCGCAGTCGGGGTATAACAGCCTGCGAGCCTTGATTGCCCCGTTGGCGCGAGAAGGGCGTTTTTTCCGCCAGGCGATCGCCTCTGGCAGCCACTATCAATCACTGGAGATGATCCTGGAGGGGCAGGCGGATATTGCGGCCATCGACTGTATCAGCTTTGCCCTATTGAAACGGGCACGGCCACAGGCCGTTGCTGGGCTGAAGATTATTGGCCGTACCGCTGCGGTACCGGGCTTGCCGTTGATCACGGCGGCCGGAACCCCAGACTCACAATTGGCAATCCTGCGCACTGCGGCCAGTGCAATGGTCAACCATACGGCCAGTGAAAGCCTGCTGATCGGCGATTTTAGTCTGGTGCCGCGTGCCGCTTATCAGCGGGTGGCCGAGCTTGAAAGGCTGGCGGCCAACGCTGGCGTAACGGCGTTATAAAGCAGGTTATTTCGCTTGGATAGTGGCCGTTGGGGCGCTATCGGCTGCGGCATCGTTGGTGGTTGTGGTCTCTTCTTGTGGCGTGGTGGAACGGGTGTACATATTCAGCCCGGCCAGAAAGACGCCGCTCAGAGAGCCGAAGGCGCATAAGGCGATGACGATGAGGAACGCTTTTTTCCGCATAATGATGATTTCGCAGGTTGTCCAGAACAGCGGGAATTATAGCCCCTTCACCGGGTGAAACAACACTCGTTTAATTGGGGGTATGCGGACTGCACCAATCCTCTCGTCTTTTTGGCCGGGATCGGGTTCGCAACTGATGTTCAAAGGTTTTGCGAGGCGGATTCAGAACCCATTCGTTCATAATGTGCGCCGATGACAGCCTATGGTAGGTTTTTTTATGTTAAGTCCAAGGATGACCGACATGAAAAAAGCCACCTCCACCCCGCATGATGCGGTATTTAAGCAGTTCCTCACCCATCCAGACACGGCCCGTGATTTCCTGGAATTACATGTGCCGCCTGCCTTACTGCAGTATTGCGATCTGAACACGCTAAAGCTGGAACCCGGTAGTTTTATCGAGAGCGACCTGCGTGCCCATTACTCTGACGTACTTTACTCGTTGCGAACCGAGAGAGGGGATGGTTATGTGTACGTTTTGATCGAACATCAAAGCTCGCCCGACAAACATATGGCATTTCGTTTAATACGCTATGCCATTGCGGCAATGCAACGCCACCTTGAGGCAGGACACGACCAGCTTCCTCTGGTTATTCCTGTGCTCTTTTATCACGGCCAGGTGGCGCCTTATCCCTACTCAATGAGTTGGTTAGAGGAATTCAGTGAGCCTGAACTAGCCAGGCAGCTCTATGCGGGGCATTTTCCGTTGGTTGACGTTACCGTCATTCCGGACGATGAAATCATGCAGCACCGCCGCATGGCCATTCTTGAGTTGTTGCAAAAGCATGTACGCCAGCGTGACCTGGTTGAGCTGTTAGAACAACTGGTCACATTGTTGTTGGCCGGATACACTACCAAAGAGCAACTCATATCATTGGTGAACTATATGCTGTTGGTGGGGAAGGCAACCGAACCGGAGACGTTGCTCCGTGAGTTGGCCAGACGCGCGCCGCGGCATGAGGAGGAATTGATGACTATTGCAGAATATCTTGAGCAAAAAGGTTTCGAGAAAGGGATAAAGCAAGGCATAAAGCAAGGCATGGAAAAAGGGCGGGAAACCGTGTTGGAAATAGCGAGTTCTATGCTGGCTGAAGGCTTTGAACGTGCCATGGTGATGAAGTTGACCGGTCTTTCGGAAAACGATTTGGCACAAATCCACCACTCACATTGACGGCCGGGCTGGTGACATAGTGACACCAGTTTTTTATTCCCCAGCAGACAGGCTAAGGGAAGAATGCCTGCTTCCCTTTCCTTGTGTGGTACAAATGCCTTACTTCACGGCCGGTTGCACCTTGGCCGGGCGGGCAAACAGATATTTACCCAGCGTCACCAACACCACCGCTGAGACGATAATCACCAACGCCAGCCACTCGCGCGGGCCCAGGGATTCGCCAGCAAAACCGACGCCGAGCAGTACCGCCACCACCGGATTGACGTAGGCATAGCTGGTCGCTACCGCCGGGCGTACGTTTTTCAGCAGGAACATATAGGCGCTGATCGCCAGCATCGAGCCGAAAACAATCAGATAACCGAGCGCCATAAAGCCGCTGAAGGTGGGCATTTTATCCAAATGCTCACCGCTCAGTTGGCTGGCGATGGTCAGCACCACGCCGGCCACCAGCATTTCTGCGGCACCGGCCATCGGCCCGGCAGGGAGCGAAATACGTGAGCCGAGTACCGAACCAAAAGCCCAACTAGCGGAAGCCAACAGGATCAACAGCGCGCCGGTCGGGTTACCCACCAGGTTATTGCCGGTATTGAGCAACACAATGCCCACCAGGCCAAGGGCGATGCCAGTCCACTCCAGTTTGGTATTGCGGATGCCCCAAAACATGCTGAAGCATAGGGTGAACAGCGGAACCGTAGCGACCATCACCGCGGCAATGCCGGAAGGCACATCCTGATGCTCGGCTACCGTGACCAGGCCGTTACCCACGGCCAGCAACAGAATGCCAATGGTGCCAGCGGCGACCCACTGTTTCAGGGTGGGCAGGGCATGGCCCCGCAGTAACAGGAAAACGAACAGGATGATACCGGCAATCAGAAAACGAATGCCCGCCATCATCAAGGGAGGCCAGCTTGCCACTCCCACTCGGATAGCGAAGTAGGTCGATCCCCAGACAATATATAACGTAAACAGCGCCCCGATTAACGGCAGGAGATGACGATTTTGTTGGCTCAGCATGGGTTATTATTCGGTAGGGTGAAAAATCGTTAGGACACTCAGTAAACCTTAAGGCATGGCCGATAAGCAATGCTTTTTTGCCCGTTGAGTGCTGTCGTGGTACCGGGGGAGGCCGCCAGTCCCTGGCCTAAATCAAGGGATTATGATTGGGAGATCTGGTAGGCGCAGCGGCGGGCACCGGTAAGAATATGTTCGCTGCGCTCAACCTTGGCTTGCAGCACCTCGGTAAATACGTTCAGCTCGGCGCGGCAAAATCCTTGGCAAACCGTCGCGGCGCTGCAGATGGGGCAGTGATTTTCCACTAGCAGAAACTCGCCGTCTTTCTCTTCACTCCACTCGGCCATATAACCTTCACGGCAACGGATGGCTGCCAGACGAGCAACACGTTCACGTAAATCGGCTGCACCGATCATCGCCTGTTTATAATTAATTCGGGTCTCCTGCTCTCGGCTGTCGATCAGCAGCTCCATCGCCTGTTCACCCAGTTTGTCACGCACCGTGCGCAACAGTTGGGCGGTCAATTCGGCATGGGCGTCGGGAAAGTGGGCGTTACCTGCGGCGGTCAACTGCCAGAGCTGTACCGGGCGGCCAACGCCACGGGTTTCGGCCTTGGCTTCCACCAGACCTTCTTTTGCCAGCTTGACGAATTGCTGACGAGCCGCTTCACCGGTGGTGCCGAGTACTTTTCCTGCTTCTGAGGCTTGCTGCGGACCGTGGGTTTTCAACAGCTTCAGCAAGCGATCACTGACCGAATGTGCGGTGCATTCGCCATTTTCCAAGTTAATTCTTGACATATTACAGCGCCTCGCCCTTAATTATTCCAAGATATTGCTTGTTAAATTTAGCCTAATAGCAAGATCAACTCAATGCCATTCCTCTGAAAACAGGACGATAACCGTGATAACCGATGAGAACAGCCGTTGGAGCGATCTCTTTTCCGGCAAAAATGCCGCCAGTGCCATCGCACTGTCACTCGGCGTCGCTTTGCATGCGATCAATATTCTGGTGGCAACCACCATTCTACCTTCGGTGGTACAGGACATCGGTGGGTTGGATCTCTATGCCTGGAACACCACTCTGTTTGTGGTGGCCTCGATATTAGGCTCGGCGCTGTCGGCACGTTTGCTGAGTGGTTACGGGGCGCGTAGCGCTTATCTGGTGGCGTCGCTGTTCTTTATTGTGGGCGCGATGCTGTGTGCGCTGGCCCCTTCCATGCCGGTGATGTTGATTGGCCGCACGGTACAGGGGTTTGGTGGTGGCCTGATCTTTGCACTGTCCTACGCGATGATTAACCTGGTGTTTGAACAGAAACTCTGGCCACGCGCCATGGCGTTGATCTCAGCAATGTGGGGGATTGCTACGTTGGTGGGGCCTGCCGTCGGCGGGATTTTTGCCGAGTTGAACGCCTGGCGCTGGGCGTTCGGTATTCTGTTGCCGATCATGGTGCTGTACGCCGCCTTTACGTTCCGTATCCTGCCCAAAGGTAAACCACAGCAGCGGCCAACGCCGTTACCGCTGATACAGTTGCTGCTGCTGGCTGGCGCGGTATTGGTGGTGTCGGCTGGCAGCCTGGCAGATAGCGGTTGGCTAAATGTGGGCGGCATCGTGCTGGCGTTGCTGTTGTTGATTGGGTTAATCCGGCGTGAGGGATATTCCCGTGCTCGCCTGCTGCCACTTCAGGCACTGCGTCGTGGTTCGGCGCTGGCTTCGCTGTACGCTACGGTAACTCTGTTGGTGATCGGCATGACCAGCGAGATCTTTGTGCCTTATTTCTTGCAAACCTTGCATGGTCAGTCACCGCTGATTTCCGGCTATATTGCGGCCACTATGGCGGCGGGTTGGACTCTGTCAGAAATCCTTAGCTCCGGTTGGCGCGGCGTGGGGATCCGTTTGGCGATCATCAGCGGGCCGATTTTGGTGCTGCTTGGTTTGCTGGGGCTGGCGGTACTGATGCCTATTCCCTCTAATGGCCACTGGCAGGCGCTGTGGCCGATCGTGCTGGCTTTGACGTTGGTCGGTTTCGGGATCGGTTTTGGTTGGCCGCACTTGCTGACACGCATTTTGCAGGTGGCTCCTCAGGCCGATAAAGATATCGCCGGGGCTTCCATTACCACGGTGCAGCTGTTCGCCACGGCGTTTGGCGCGGCGTTGGCGGGGATGGTCACCAACCTGGCCGGATTTACCACGCCGGGTGGCATCGAGGGCGCGGCCTCCGCTGCCCATTGGCTGTTCCTGCTGTTCGCCTTGGCCCCGCTGTTGGCGATCTACAGTGCCTGGCGCAGTGCGGCCATTGGCCAGCCAGCCGAGGAGTCTGGCCATTCTCCGAGCACATCGACTTCCTGATAACGAAACGGTGAGCGAACTAAATAAATCAGCCGCCATCCCTGGATGGCGGTTTTTTCAAGATGGCGCAAAGAAACTTATGTATAACGATGATCACGGCAATTGAAAAAAATACCGAGACGATAAGTTTGGATATTCCCGCGGGTGCAGAGTAGAGAGAGCCCGGCACCGGCCGTAAAAAATGAAGACAAAACCAAGCCGATGATGACGGAAAGGGCCCAATAGGTTTTTTCATGTTTTCCTTGGCAACGACCTCTGGCTTAAGTGGTACAGTATTCATCACCGTTATTTAGTTTAACCTCCATCCATACGGTTGCCGATGGATGGAGGGTTTTAGGATTTGGTTTTTTTAAAGATGGCACAAATAACTTTATGGAGTACCATGATAAAGTAAATTGAAAAAACCATTGAGACGACAAGTTTGGATATTCTCTCTGGGGCCGAGTAGAAATGATTAGCCTCAATTCCGGCACCGGACAAAAAAATTGAGGATAAAATCAGCCCGATGACGACAGAGACGATCCAATAGAGTTTATTCATGTTTTTTTCTTACCAGCTACAACCGCCGCTGCCATTTTTACCACTGCAGCTGCCTGAGCTTTTATTTCCGCCAGGGCCAGTGCCGACATTACCACCTCCTCGGCCACCATCTTTGAAACAGCCGCCGGTTGCAGCGCCATAAGCCAGGCCAGCAGCCATACCTCCCGGACCACCAACAGTGCCTTTAGCCATGTTTGCCAGCATACCTTCGATACAATCGGTATTGCCATACTTGCTATAGAAACCACCGGAGCTATTTCCGGCACTATTATTGCCACGGTTGTTGCGCTTTCCTCCGCCGTTATCCGAACGATCGCCACCATTATTACCTCGTCCGCCAGCTACATAGCCTAATAACGATAAGTCAATAACTTCCATAGGAAACTCCTTTTGATGAGGTGTTTTTTGAGTGTGTTTTTCTAAATGCAAGTTATTATTAACTCATCCGTAATGGTATATCAATGGTTTTTTGAAGAAGTGAACGTGATATTTTTATTTTTAATGGTTGTCGTAAGTTTAATATGTAATATGCTTTTAATTCCCGTGGGTAATCTAAGAGCTTATTAGGCTACCGATAAGGTTGTTAATATTAATCATAAGTTTAACTGAATGGCCTAAAATAAATATTTTAATTATATCATTTAGCCGTTTAATTCTCATTCAAGTGTGAAACAGGTGGGGAGTGGGCAGGTTAGAGGACCGTTGAGCGCAGGGATGCGCAATTCGAGTCTTTATGAACGGTTCCACGGCGTGTCGGTGTTCTACATGCTTCCTATCTGTCGCACCATTATGTAAAGCTATTTAGCTGAGGGGGATATGGGCAATTTTGTACAAACGCCCGATCTCACCGAGTGCTAGAATGAGTTTCGATCCGCGTGGAAGGTAGGTATGGCTGAGAGCGTGAGCAGGAAAGGGCGTCAGGAACAGGCTAATTTCATGCACGTCGACGATCTCGGCGGGCTGGAAGTGTTGCAGGCCACCTATCGCCGCCAGACCTTCTCCCGCCACAGTCACGAGGGGTTCTGCGTTGGCGTGATTGATGAGGGGGCCCAGCGTTTTTACCGTACTGGCGGCGAGCATGTCGCGCCGTTGGGCAGTGTGATCCTGGTCAATGCCGATGATATCCATACCGGCAGTTCCGCCAGCGAAGACGGCTGGTCCTATCAGGCCATGTACCCCAAACCGGAGCTGTTGGCGTTCTTATCGCGCGACCTGAAAACCGTCGCCGGGGCCACGCCCTATTTCCCAAATCCGGTGGTCCAGGATGCCGGGCTAGCCGGGCAATTGCGGTTAGCCTTCGGCATGATGCGCAGTAACGAAAACCGCCTGGTGAAAGAGACATTGGTGTTTTCGGCGCTGACCTGGTTAATGCTTCGCCACGGCCAAAGCCGCATAGAGCCTGCCACGCAAAGTAAGGCACAAAGCCAGATAGCGCGGATCAAAGCCTTCCTGGATGATTTCCCCGAGGCCAATATCTCCCTGCTGGAATTGGCAGAGAAAGCCGGGCTGAGTCCTTATTATTTGCTGCGTCAGTTTCAACAGGCGACCGGTTTGCCGCCCCATGCCTATCAGATCCAGGCGCGTTTACGTAAAGGGCGCCAGCTGTTAAAGGCGGGCAATAGCGTGCTGGAAACGGCACTGGCCTGCGGTTTTCACGATCAGAGCCATTTCCACCGTCATTTTCGCAAGTCCGTCGGCGTGACGCCCGGTGACTATGTCAAAACGCTGAGATAAATACGCAAGCGAATACAATACTCGCCCTCTTTCCTGCGCTATTCTACTCCTTCGTTCTAAGGAGAAAAGAATGACTTACCAATCAACACTCACGGAGCCGCCAACGTTGCGCCTACGCCCGGCCTTGCAGGGTGCGGTGGCGATCCTGCCGCTGTGCCTGGCGGTATTGCCCTGGGGGATCCTGGCTGGGTCAATGGCGATCCAGAGTGGCCTGACGGCGGCAGAGGGGCTGGGGATGTCGGCGATTGTGTTTGCCGGGGCCTCCCAACTGGTGGCGATGGGGATGATCAAGACCGGTGCCGGTATGCTGGCGACCCTGATCTCCACCTTTTTTGTCACCGCCCAGCACTTCCTCTACGGCCTGCGCCTGCGGGAATGTATTGCTCCGCTACCGCTGAGGTGGCGTGTCGCACTGGCGTTTTTGCTGACCGATGAGCTGTTTGCTCTGACCGGCGATCATGGCCCGGCGCGCTTTAACCGTTGGTATGCTCTGGGGGCTGGTCTGGCGTTTTATTTGAGCTGGTTCTTTGCCACTTTGCTCGGCGTAGTAGCAGCCAGCAGCATTGATCTGGATAGCTACGGGCTTGATTTCTCGATCGCCGCGACCTTTATCGCCATCATTGTGCCGTTGGTACGCAACCTGCCGGTGCTGGCATGCGTGTTGACATCATTAGTGCTGTCGATTGGTTTGCACCATTATCAGGTGCCGGGCGCTTTGATTATTACCACCGTGGTGGCGATGTTGGTTGGGCTGCTGTGCAGCAGGGGGAAAGAATGATCTGGCTGACCATTGTGTTGATGGGCGTGATCGTCTTCTTCAACCGCTACTGTTTCCTGGCACCTGGACTGCCGGTGCGCTTATCGCAACGGATGAGGACCCTGTTGAGCTTCTCGGTACCTGCGGTACTGACTGCCATCTGTGGGCCAATCATCGCTTTCAACGGGGATGAGTGGCGCGCACTGCCCGAAAACCCTTATCTATGGGGAGCCGTGTTCGCTATTGTTCTGGCCGTTTTCCTGCGCAATACGCTGGCGGTCGTGGTGTTGAGTATGCTGATGTTTATTCTGCTACGTACACTGCTGTAACCCACGCCCCACGATATTCCCCCTGAATCATTCAGGGGGAGAGCATCACATTGCCATTGTCATTTCAAACTGACGCAACGGATCTTCACGCCAGCCAAGGTGCTGGAAGAAGGGCGCGACGTCGTCCGGAACAAACACGTTGGCCGACAGCGCCAGTGGGGCAAACTGTGCTTGCAGCGCTTGCAACAGACGGCGCGCCTGGCCCTGGCCGCGAAGCGCTGGCGGCACATAAATCATGCGCAGATGGCACTGCTGTGCTCCCGGCATCACCAAAGCAAAAGCCTGCTGGTCCAGAGTGAAGGCGCACGGGGTGCCGGGCAGCTTGTACAGCGATTCTGGAGCGATCAACCACGGCAAGCCATATTGGCCGTCGGCGGTCATCTGCTGGGCAAGTGCCAATGGGTCGATCTGTTGCAAAGCTGCCGAAGATTCCGGGCTTGCCAACGGGGCGTGAAATCCCAATAGCGTGCGGGTGATGGCCAAGCCAGCCTGTTGATACAGCGCCAGTGCTGCTTGATTACCGGCGATCACCTCCAGCGAAAGCCGGCGATCGCCTCGCGTATGGGCATCCGCGATAATCCGTTGCATCAACGTCCTACCTAACCCTCTGCCACGCATTTCCGGGCGGATAGATAAGGCCGCTACACGGCTATGTTGGCCCCGGCGCGCGATCAGGGCCAGCGCCACCGGGTGCTGCTGGTGGGTGACGATGATACTGTGATTCAGGCTGAGGTCTTCGGCGGCAAAGCGGCTGCTAAAGGTTTCGCCGTCGATCACAAAGGGAACAATGTAGTTCTCAAAACAGTGGCTGAGTATTTGCGCCAACTGCATACTGCTGTAGGGCAAGGCGGTGTGAAACTCGAACTGGCTATCGATAGGCATGGCGGTTCCAAAGGCAGCGATGAGACCACTATATCTAGCTGCGATCGGCCAATCAGGCAAGTATTAAGCTGTTTGTGCCGGATTTGTGAGCAACAATCGTGATGAAAAAGCCGGGCGAATTCGCCCGGCAAAGTCACTTCAAAAATAGCCGTAGCTATAAATTGCAGTAGTGGTTATGTGTTAAGCGTAAATCAGAACTGGTAGGTCAGAGCCACGGCAATCACGTTGTCGGTTTTCAGACCCAGCTTATTGTTGTCATCAAGCTGGTTGATTTTATAATCCACATAGGTGGACATGTTTTTGTTGAAGTAATAGTAGGTGCCCACGTCAATATATTTCACCAGGTCGGTGTCACCGATATTTTCAATGTCTTTGGCCTTAGACTGGACATAAGCCAGTGACGGGCGTAGGCCAAAGTCGAACTGATATTGTGCAACCACTTCCACGTTCTGGGTTTTATTGGCAAATCCGCTTACGGAGGCTGGGGCATTATTAATGGTCGCGGTGCCGGAAATTGGCGTCAGGTTATGGGTTTCGGCATAGGTAGCGGCCAGATACACGCTGTTGGCGTCGTATTTCAGGCCGGTTGCCCACACGTCGGCTTTATCACCTTTGCCATAGCTGCTCTGTTTCTGGCCGGTAGTCCGGTTAGAAGAGGCATAGGCGGCCGTAACGCTGACGCCATCGATGATTTCGTAGCTGGAAGACAGACCGAAGCCGTCGCCGTTAGCTTTGCTGTTGGCGCGGGCATCGTTTTCGTTCTTGCCCTGGTACTGCAACGCAAACTTCAGGCCGTCGACCAGGCCGAAGAAGTCGTTGTTACGATAGGTGGCCACACCGTTGGCGCGGCCGGTCATAAAGTTGTCGGTTTTGATATAAGTGTCATCGCCGAATTCCGGCAGCATATCCGTCCAGGCTGCAACGTCGTAAATAATACCGTAGTTACGGCCATAGTCGAATGAACCAAAGTTTTTCACTTTCAGGCCAGCAAAACCAAGACGGGTTTTAGTGTCTTTAGTGCCATCCGATTCGCTATGGTTGGCGGCGATCTGATATTCCCACTGGCCATAGCCGGTGAGCATATCGTTAATCTGGGTTGCCCCTTTAAAGCCGATACGCACGTAGGTTTTATCACCATCATTGCTGGTGTCGTCAGAGAAATAGTGCAGTGCTTTTACCCGACCATAAAAATCAAGCTTATTGCCATCTTTATTGTAGATCTCTGCTGCCTGTGCGGTCTGGGCAATGAAAAGTGCCGCAATAACGGCAAGAAGATTAGGTTTCATGGTGTTCCCTTATTTAATATACCCTATAGATTTCAAACTGCGGCTAGGCGCCAAACTATCTCATCCTCAGGAGCTTACTTATAGTAAGTGACCGGGGTGAGATAGTGCCGGTAACAACGCGGCAGTTTGAAAGATGACGGGTATACGATTGAAAGACGCTTATCATCAGTTGTCTCGTTGTTTTACTTTGCTGCCAGAGTTAGCGCAGCGCAGATTTTTTACCGCAGTTGTGTGATGTATTTATGACAGATCAGGTGAATGGATATCGAATGGTGAAAAATAACCCAAGAGGTGCGTTTTTTGTTGCAGATAGGCGGGGGTCTGTTGTGCAAACATGCGAGGTTGTGCGCAAAAAATTCAATGTCCCACAGTGGGAGAAGGGACTTCCTTAAAGCGTGTTTCGCAATGTTGGCAAACCAACCGTAACTCGGGCTGACGCCGCGGGCGGTCTGTGGGACAATAGCGCCATCATTTCGTTTAGATAAGAGTTGAATGGCGCTTTCCCCCGCAGTTAAAGATCAGATCGGCCAGTGGTACAAAGCCCTGCAGCAGCAAATACCGGATTTTATTTCGCGTGCCCCTCAGCGGCAGATGATTGCCGAAGTGGCGAAGACCCTGGCCGGGGATTACCCGCGCCATCTGGCGATCGAAGCGCCCACCGGCGTGGGTAAAACGCTCTCGTACCTGATACCGGGTATTGCCGTTGGCCGTGCCGAAAGCAAACCGCTGGTGGTCAGTACCGCCAACGTGGCGCTGCAGGATCAGATCTACAGCAAAGATTTACCGCTGTTGAAAAAGATCATTCCCGATCTGAAATTCACCGGTGCGTTTGGCCGTGGGCGCTATGTTTGCCCGCGCAATCTGGCGGCGATGAGCACCGACGTGGTCGAGCAGGGCGATCTGATGCTGTATCTGGACGAAGACGAACTGGCGCCATCCAATGGTGAAGAGCAGGCGCTGTGCCAAAAGCTGGCGAAAGCCCTGGCGCGCCATGAATGGGATGGCCTGCGCGATCACTACCAGCTATCGATTGATGACCCCCTATGGGGCAAGCTGAGTACCGACAAGGCCAACTGCCTGGGGCGCAACTGCCACTATATTCGTGAATGTCCGTTCTATATCGCCCGCAAAGAAATTGAAACCGCCGATGTGGTGGTAGCCAACCATGCGTTGGTGATGGCGGCGCTGGAAACCGAGTCGGTATTGCCGAACCCGAAAGAGCTGCTGCTGGTGCTGGACGAAGGCCATCATCTACCGGAGGTGGCGCGGGATGCGCTGGAGATTGACGGTGAGATCACCGCGCTGTCAACAAACCTCCAGCTCGATATGATCGTGCGCCAGGTAGAACAGTGCATGATGCAGTACCGGCCAAAGAACCCACCGGGGTTGGCCAATAGCGAACGGCTAAAAAACCACTGCGAAGAATTGCGTGAGTTGATCCAGATTTTTGAGCACCAGGCCAACGCCTATCTGCCGCCAGACAGCGGCAACGCCGAATATCGCTTCGAAATGGGCGAACTGCCTGCGGAGATGGTCGAGATCTGCGCGCGTCTGTTCAAACTGACGGACGGCCTGCGCGGCCTGGCTGAGTTTATTCTTAACGACCTCACAGAGCAGACCGGCAAGCACGACATTGTGCGACTGCATCGTTCCATCATCCAGATGAGCCGCACGCTGGGCTATCTGGAGGCGATGAGCAAACTGTGGCGGTTGGCGGCAATGGATAAATCCTCCAATGCGCCGATCTCCAAATGGATTGCGCGTGAACTACGCGATAACGTTACCCATCTTTACCTGCATTGCGTGGGCATCCGCGTCAGCGAACAGTTGGAAAAACTGCTGTGGCGCAAGGTGCCGCATGTGGTGATCACCTCGGCAACGTTACGTTCATTGAATAGCTTTTCACGGCTGCAAGAGATGAGCGGGCTGAGCGAAAAGGCGGGCGATCGCTTCGAAACGCTGTCTTCGCCGTTTAATCACGTCGAACAGGGTAAAATCGTCATTCCCAAGATGCGTTTTGAACCGGCGATGGCCAACGAGGCCGAGCATCTGGAAGAGATGGCGCGCTTTTTCCGTGGCGAGCAGGCTAGCGGTCAGCATAAAGGGATGCTGATCCTGTTTAGCAGCCACCGTGCGATGCAGACCTTCCTCAGCTATGTCACCGATCTGCGTCTGATGTTGCTGGTGCAGGGCGATCAGCCACGCTACCGGCTGGTGGAAGAACACCGTAAGCGGGTAGAGAAGGGCACTGCCAGCGTGTTGGTCGGGCTACAGTCATTTGCCGAAGGCTTGGATCTGAAAGGTGAACTGCTGACCCAGGTGCATATCCACAAGATTGCCTTCCCGCCGATCGACAGCCCGGTGATCCTCACCGAGGGTGAATGGCTTAAATCTCTCAATCGTTACCCGTTTGAGGTGCAGAGTTTGCCAAGCGCGTCGTTTAACCTGATCCAACAGGTGGGTCGTCTGATCCGCAGCAACGAGTGCCATGGTGAGATCGTGATTTATGACCGCCGCCTGTTGACCAAGAGTTACGGTTCACGCCTGTTGGCAGCGTTGCCAGTGTTCCCGATCGAACAGCGCGAGGTTCCGGAAGCGGACAAAGCCCATAAGGCGGCGTTAAAATCTGCAGCAGAGGCCACCAAGAAAGAGAAAAAGCGCAAGAATCCGTTTGCTCGCCGCCGTACCCGCTGATTACAGCATTGCCTCAAAGGCAGCACTGGCTGGGCAATCAGGCTGTGCGCTGTACATGACCAACCGCAGGTGGTTGTCTTCATCGACAATAAACGAGGCGTGTTCAAACGTCACTTCGCCTACCCCTGCAACCAGGAAAGTGCGTTGTCCCTGGCAGCGGCCATGAATATCGTGCTGTTGCCACAGCTGGCGAAATTGGGGGGACACATCGCTCAGAGCCTGAACGCGTTGCAACATGGTGGCATCTTGCGGGGCGCGGGCGTAATCACGGCGAAAGCTGGCCAGAATTTGTGGGGCCTGCTCCAGCCATCCTATCAACCGCTGATTGAGTTCGGGATCGGCAAACAGCATCCACAGCATATTGCGCTGTTCTGGCTGACGTTCAGCGAGGGTAAACAGGCGGTCCGCCGCCGGGTTCCAGGCGATAATATCCCAACTCAGGTTCATTACATAGGCCGGGCGTAGGGTGAGATCGTCCAGCAAGCGGCGTACCAAGGGGGTAACCTGGCACCATTGATGGCCTGCTACCACCGGTGGCCGCTGATGCGCCAGTAAAAACAGATGATAGCGTTCGGTGGCATCCAGCTTCAGAACCCGTGCCAGATCCTCCAAAAACTCCACCGAAGCGTTGATTTCCCGCCCCTGTTCCAGCCAGGTGTACCAGGTCAGGCCCACGCCAGCTAATGCAGCAACCTCTTCGCGTCTTAGCCCAGGCGTACGCCGCCGCGTACCGCTCGGCAGGCCAACGGCCTGGGGAGAGAGTTTTTCACGCTTCATACGCAGAAAGTCTGCCAACTCTTGGCGGGTTCTATTTAGGGTACGTGGTGGCATCGGCGGGTCCTGTTACTTTCAGTAATAGTATAACTGGCTATATAGTAACAGTTTAAAGCATGTTCCATACTGCCGCCATCATGTTATCAGGAGGCGTTATGGAGCATACCTTGTCTGACAGAAAGGCCGGATTACCTGGGCTACCGGTGTTGCTACTCGGTGGGTTCGTCACCATGTTCGATTTGTTTGTGGTTAACGTGGCGGTGCCGGTGATCCAGCAGCAGTTCAACGCCAGCTTTGCCGGGGTTGGGTTGATTATCGCGGGTTATGAACTGGCTTTTGGTATTTTACTGATTGCTGGTGGGCGATTGGGGGATCGTTTCGGTCGGCGGCGTATGTTTAGCTACGGTATGTTGGCTTTTGCGTTGACCTCGATGCTTTGCGGTCTGGCGGGTTCGCTGTGGGTCCTGATTGTTGCCCGCTTTTTGCAAGGTGCAGCGGCAGCGCTACTGTTTCCGCAAATTTATGCGTTATTGCGTGTGCTATATGGATGGCGAAGAGCAGCGGCGGCGAGCCTTTGCTCGTTTGGGGATGACCCTAGGGTTGGCGGCGATTTGTGGCCAGGTGTTGGGCGGTTTTATTATCGAGGCCAATATTCTGGGCAGCAGTTGGCGCATGATTTTTCTGATCAACCTGCCGATTGGCGTGCTGGCGGCGTTGGCGGCGCGACGCATTCCTGAGTCCAGACTGGCGCAGGCCCAGCGGCTCGATGCTAAAGGTCTGCTGCTGGCCGCTGGCGGTTTGCTGCTGTTACTGTTCCCGTTACTGGAAGGCCCATCGCGTCACTGGCCTTGGTGGATTGCGCCGATGATGGTGTTGGCAGTGGGGCTGTTAGCTTGGTTTGTGCGTTGGGAACGGCAACTTGCCCGTCACTCCGGTGATGCGGTGCTCGATCTGGCGCTATTTCGCCAAGGTCACTTTGCCCGCGGCACGGTAATTGTGCTGGCGATTTACTCCACCGCATCCTCATTCTTCCTCTGTTTTGCCCTACTGTTACAGGCCGGAATAGGGCTGACGCCGTTCCAGGCGGGTTGCCTGTTCGCTCCGGCCAGCGCCGCCTTTATGCTGGCCTCCTTTTTGGCTCCGGGCTGGGTGCAACGCTGGGGGAATATTGTGTTGGCTGGCGGGGTGGTGGTCTACGCCAGTGGTATGGTATTGCTGGTGGTGCAGGTGCTATGGGGACGCGCGTTCAGCCATCCGTTACAACTGTTACCCGGCCTGATGATTTTGGGCTTTGGTCAGGCATTGAGCATGACGCCATTGCTTAATTGGGTGCTTGGCCTGGCGAAGGAGCAACAGGCGGGTATGGCAGCAGGCTTGGTGTCTACGGTGCAGCAGGTAGGCGGTGCTCTGGGGATAGCGGCCAGCGGCATGTTCTTTGTTCCGCTGCTGGCCGGGGGTGCAGAGCCACAGCACTATGCCAGAGCCTTTGCTGGTGCTATGGGCTACAACCTGCTGGCGATGCTGGTTGCTTTGATCCTGCTGCTCTTTACCCACCGGCAGTTAGGCAGGGGCGGTTAACGCATTATTGCGCCGGTTTGCCCGGCGCAATAATGCTAATTACCAACCCCCACCGCCGCCGGAACCCCCACCCGATGAGCCACCACCGGACGATCCAGAACCCCGAGAGCTGGAGCCTGATGAACTTGAACCGGAGCTTGAACTGCTGCTGGGTGTCGCCATAGACGATGCGGTACAGGAACGACTAAAGCGATTCACGCGCTGCCAGTCTGCGTCGACAAAGGCTTCCGACATAGCCCCGGATTTACTGAGATATTCGGCAAAGGTATTGGCCCAGGTCTTGCCCACGCCGAGCGCTAGCGCCGCCGGTAACAGGCTTTCAAAATGGGCAACCAATTGATCGGGTGGGTAAAGTGCCTGATAACGATTTCTCTCGGCCGTACCCAGATACAGTTTCAGCCCTTGCGCAGTGGCCAAATCATTCAGCCCCCGTTGGGTGTATCGCGGGATCATCCAGCCAAAAGCTATGCATAGCAGAATGGCGGCCAGCAGCGCGCCAATATACCCGGCTGGAAACTGCGTCAGGGGCAACATGCCAAATAAGAAAGCGCCACCGCCAAAGGTGGTCAACGGGCCAAATAGAAGAGCAATAACCAAGGGGATGAACCCAAAAGTATTCCAGGTTTTTCTCGGGCTAAATAAAAATCTCAACGGTAAAGAGAGCAGCAAGATCCCGAACAGCAGGAAAATCAGGGCAGGAATGGTGATTACTGCCGCGCCGAGATTAAACAACGCCCCGCAGATCACCGGGATCAGCAGCATGATATAGACCGCGCGGCGCACCGGTTTACCCCATTTGTTGAATAATTTCTCACGCTGGTCTTCACTGCGTTTTTCCAACCATTTACGGGCATTTTGCATTGGCCGCTGATAGGCCAGGCCGAGGTTGATATTTTTGCGACTGCCGCTAAACAGCAGGCCGAGTAACTGTTTATCGCTGGTGGTCAAGCGCTTGTTATTGTCATCTGGTTGGTACGATAACCATTGTTCATCCGCCGATTGAAACCTGGAAAACCACGGGCCTGTGGATTTGCTCGCTTTAAGCGTGATCGCTGCGCCACGTTTGGCGACCAGCTCCAGCAAATCGCTGCTGAAAGCCACGTCGTCGTACTTACGCTGGGTAATAAACCGCAGATAGCCTGGCGACAGGGTGGTAGGCATCGCATATAGCGGCACAACCGGCGGCATCTTCAAGCCAATTGCGGTCACGTTCTTACGCCACCACCACAAACAATAGACCGTGAGCAGCAGCACTGGTATCCAGATCGCACTGGTTGCCAGCGTAGGTAACAGCAGGTGCACCAACGGTGAAGATGCTTGCGGGGCAGCGGCACCGGCCAGAATATCGCGTGGCCAGGTGTAGACAACGGTTAGTCCTTCGCCTTGGTCCAGCGGTTGCGTGGTTTGCACTCCGCCGTCGGGAAGTATACTGGCGTTGTGCTCTTTTGCGCCCAGCGTTCCGGTATAGACATCGATGGAACGCAGCCGGGAGTCTCTACCTTCGTTATCCAGATAATTACTGGCGTCCGGCAGTTCCAGTTGGAAGCTGGCCTTGGTGATTGGATAGGCCCAATCGTTCCCCGTGACGTTCCAGTAGAGTTCGTCCCACTCGGGGAAACGGCTGAAGTGGTTACTGACCTGATAGCGGATCTGGTAGTTATAAATCGCCGGTTGCAGGATGTGCTCGGCACTACCAATACGCACTGTCAGCGTCTTTGATGTTTTATCCAGGCTATAGGGTTCGGCAACGCCGTCGCGCAACACTTCTTTAATCTGATAATCGACGCTGAAAATCTTGCCGTCCTGGCGGTTCCAGGTGAGCGGTAGGGTGCGGAAAATCCCACGGCGTATCTCTTGCCCTAAAGACAGCACCTTGATGTTTTCCCGCATTTCCATGCTGCCGTCCGGGTTAAAGTGCGCATAGGTATCAAATGAGAGAATATGCTCATAGGCACGTACCCAACGGGGAGCACTTGCTGGCGCAGCCTCTCTGTCGGAAGCCTCGGCAACGGGGGCTGCCCCAACGGCGATATCATCAGCCGTAGCCGGCGCGGCTCCTGTCATCAATAGCGATAACACCCATAAAACGCGCACGACCCAACCTGATATTGCGGCCATCGTGCTAGTCCATCCGTGGAACTTTAGCTTCCTCGGGATCTTCGAGTTCGAAGAACGCATCCGCTTTAAAATTAAACAGCCGGGCCAGGATTAAACTGGGGAACGACTCCACCAGAATATTGAAATCGCGCACCGTACCGTTGAAATAGCGGCGTGCCATTTGCAATTGTTCTTCGATCTCTGCCAGAGATTGTTGCAGGGAGAGGAAGTTTTGGTTGGCTTTCAGTTCCGGGTAGGCTTCTGCCAGCGCAAAAATGCGGCTCAAAGCACCAGAAAACTCTTTTTCACTCTCGGCAACCTGAGGGGTGTTGCCAACCAGGTCGCTGCGCTGGCGTGAGAGGGTTTCAAACAGTTCTTTCTCATGCAGAGCGTAGCGCTTCACCAGAGTCAACAGGTTGGGGGCCAGATCGTGGCGGCGTTTGAGCTGCACCGCTATACCGCTCCAGGCTTCGTCTTTGAAACGGCGCAGGGAGATAAAGCGGTTATAAGTCATCACGGCCCAGATCAGCACCACGGCGATCGCGGCCAGAGTGAGATAGATTTCCATTTTTCATTCCATGTTTGATGGGGAATACATCATTCCATTGTATGTTTATGGATACTATCTTATACCGCTAGGGTGGGTAAATCTCGCTATGTCCAGCAAGCCCCAATCCACAAGGAAAACCTAAGCCATGTATCAACTAGAGTCATTCCGTGAAGACGATTTAGACGCCCAGATAGCCTTGGTGCGCGCCAATCCTCTGGGGCTGATCGTTAGCCAGGGGCCACAGGGTTTGGTAGCAGATCCGATCCCCTTTCTTATTGATACCGATGAGCAAGGGCAGGTGACGCTTAGGGCGCATCTGTCGCGAGGCAACCCACATTGGTCGTTACTGCAAGCTGGGCAAGAATGCCTGGTGGTGTTTCAGGGGGCTGAGGGCTATATCTCGCCGGGATGGTATGAAACCAAGCGGCACACTGGCAAAGTGGTGCCGACCTGGAATTATGCCGCCGTACACATGTGGGGGACGCCAACGGTCACGCAAGATAGCGTCTGGCTGCGCCAACTGCTAACGGAACTGACGGCGGTGCATGAAGGCAATCAACCGCAACCTTGGCGTCTTGACGATGCGCCAGCGGAGTATATTGCCGCCAATATCAAAGGTATTGTCGGCATCGAAATCGCCGTCACCCGGCGTGAAGGGAAATGGAAAATGAGCCAGAACCGCAGCGCTGCCGATATAGCCGGGGTGATTGACGGCCTGCGAGCCGGTGACGATTGCCAACAGCAACTCGCCGATGAGGTTGAGCGCCGTCGCGGATAAGGTATGCTTAGTGCAAATGTTTTCTGCAGAGCGAACGATGGATTACAGCAAAATTATCAAAGAAATAGGTCGTGGCAAGAACCATGCGCGCGATCTGGATCGGCAAACGGCTTTTGATCTCTATCAGGCGATGCTGGCCGATGCCGTGCCACCTCTGGAGTTGGGAGCCATCCTGATCGCCATGCGTATCAAGGGGGAAGCCGAGGAGGAAATGCTTGGCTTCTATCAGGCGATGCAACAGCAGGTGATGCGGTTGCAACCCCCACAGGGTCGCCCGATGCCGGTGGTGCTCCCCAGTTATAACGGCGCTCGTAAACAAGCCAACCTGACGCCGTTACTGTCATTGTTGTTGGCCAAAGTCGGGCTGCCGGTCGTGGTTCACGGCGTAGTGAATGACAGCACGCGCGTCACCAGCGCAGAGATTTTCCGTGAGCTTGGGGTGCCATGGTCTGAAGATCCCCAGACTGCCCAACGGCGTTTGGACGGCGGAGATGCGGTGTTTATCCCGGTGTCGGCACTTGCGCCAGCGTTGGAAAACCAGCTTGGCTTGCGCTGGAAGATGGGCGTGCGTAACAGCGCCCACACGTTGGCAAAATTGGCGACGCCATTTGGTGAGCAGGACGTGTTGCGCATTGCCAGCGTTTCTCATCCGGAATACGTCGAGCGCGTTGCCTCATTTTTCTGCCAGATCGGTGCACGGGGATTACTGATGCATGGCACCGAAGGGGAGGCTTACGCCAATCCGCAACGCTGTCCAAAAATCCACTATATCGTCGGTGGTGAGCAGCAGATTTTGCTGGAACGGCCAGAACAGGATGCGTTAGCTGAGGTGCCTGCCGCCAAGGATGCCGCAACTACGGCGCGTTGGACTGAACGTTGTCTGGCTGGCGAGGTTGCCATTCCCGAGCCTATCGCTCGGCAGGTTGCCTGTTGCCTGGTCGCTACCGGCCAAGTGGAGACATTGGATCAGGGGCTGGTCAGGCTGCGATAATCTGCCTTATTACCTTCTATTACCAGGGGCGAATACCTTTGCCCCGAGTATTTATCACTGCTGTGCTGGTTATTTTTAGTAAAAAAATCTCAAATACCAGACTATATATTACTAACCACTTAATTTATGGCATAAGCTGGTGGGTTATGTGATAAGACGGGATAAAAACGTTTAAAACTCAGTGTATAACTTTAAAGAAGTAGATTACACTCAGCTCATCAGCTTTGGGGTCTTGCATGATTTTCCATCGATTGCGGAGGTTTGCTCCGTTTTGGTTGTAAAAAAGGACTTGTAAGCTACTCTATCTAAACCATAAGAAGAGAAGCGCTTAAAATACATAGACGGTTTTCCATTATGTATTTGGGTTATAGATCACGTTATTTTACATTCGTGATTTGTATGTATTCATACAGTGCCAAGTGTAATCTTATAGGTCTGGATTATGAGTAAATATGATGATGTCCAAGGATTTAAAGACAAGACAAATCTCAAAGAGATTGATTATAAAGAATTTCCTCACGACGATGTGGCATCGGCCCCGCACCGCTGGTCTATAGTAGATCAGGTGGCAGGTAATGGTGGCATCCCTGCCAACAGCTCGCAGCCAACGCCGATCAATAGTACGGATCTCTCTTCCAGTGCGCCTTTAGGGTTCGAGCCTCCTGCACAGCCCAAGGCGGTGATAACAGAAAATACCGCCTTGCCCGGCCATATTCCTCATAATTTTGATCGTTTTGCTCCGCCGGTGGAGCCTAAACTCACTAAAATCGCCCAGCCGGAAAGCCCGCGTGACGTTCTTGCTCAGGGTAACCCTTTTATTTCCCCTGCAAGCGTTCCGCCGTCCGCTCCGCAACCAGAGAACCAACGTTTTAAGCAGATGTTCAGCAAGAAAACGTCCTCTGCCGGTGAAGTGATGGACGCTGGTCGTAATACATTACTCAAACCACTTTTAGAGTCTATTGCCTCATGCCGTTAGTCTGTGTTTGTTCTCCGAAAGGAGGGGTAGGGAAAACCACGGTTACTGCTAATCTGGCTTATGCATTGGCCCGTAGCGGCAGTAAGGTGTTGGTTGTCGATTTCGACACGCAGAATGCGTTAAGGCTGCATTTTGGCGTGCCTATTTCCGATAACCGAGGTTTTGTTGCCCAGTCGGCAAGTTTATCCGATTGGAGCCAGTTTATTCTCAAAGTTGGGCCGAACCTGTTCGTTTTACCTTACGGTGATGTCACTGATGATCAGCGCCTTCAGTTCGATGACAATCTGCTCAATGAGCCAATGTTCATTCAACGTGGCCTGAGTGCGGTGCTGAAGATCCCCGGCATGGTAGTGATCGCCGATATGCCGCCGGGGCGCAACGCGGCAGTGCAGGCCATGCAGGCAGCGGCGGACATGCGCATTATGGTATTGCTGGCCGATACTGCATCGCTCAGTTTATTGCCCACTATTGAGCAGCATAAGTTTATGAGCGCGCCCGCCAGTAAGGAAGTCGGCGAGTATTATGTGGTAAACCAGAGTGACATGCGGCGTACGTTGAGCAGGGACGTGACGCAATTCTTCGAACATCGGTTGCAAGACAAATTGCTAGGAACCATTCACCGCGATGAGTGTGTCCCAGAGGCCAACGCATCGCAACGGGCGATCATGGATATTAGCCCAGTGTCGGCTGCCGCATTTGATATTGAGCAGATCAGTAAAAAGGTCGCAGTAATTTTAGGGCTTAGTGTTGGAGATGGTACGTATCATCATACTACGTCTATTTATGGCTCTTCGTAAGGATTGTCTGGTTAGTTATGAATAAAATACTCTTTTATTTCTTACTGCTGTTGGCCTTACCGTTTATCCTGCTGATTATCATTGCCCCCATGAGCAGTGATAATCAGTATATCTTTGGCCTGATCTGCATTGCGATAGTGTTTATTTTAGGGGTGAGTAAAAGCAAAAAAGTTACCCTGGTAATGATTGTGATGTCGACCCTGATGTCATTACGTTACATCTACTGGCGCGCGACAGAAACCCTGCATTTCAACAGTACCCTGGAGGCCGTGCTGGGTATTGCCCTGTTTATCACCGAACTGTATGCCTTGGTGATATTGCTGTTTGGTTATATTCAGACTACCTGGTCATTAAAACGTACTATTGAACCGCTGCCCGACGACACGTCGCTATGGCCAACGGTAGATGTCTATATTCCTACTTACAACGAAAGTATGGACGTGGTGCGCGACACTATCCTGGCGGCGCAGTGCATTGACTACCCGAAAGACAAGATGAAAATCTACGTGCTGGATGACGGCAAACGTAATGAGTTTGCCGTATTCTGTGCCGATGCGGGCGTAGGCTATATTACCCGCAACAATAACCACCATGCCAAAGCGGGCAATCTGAATAACGCGATGAAAGTGACTCAGGGTGAATTGATCACCGTGTTTGACTGCGATCACGTGGCAACCCGCGCCTTCTTGCAGGCGACGGTCGGCAGCTTCCTGGTGGATGAGCGCCTGGCATTGATCCAGACCCCGCACTACTTCTATTCCCCGGATCCGTTTGAACGCAACCTGTCAGAGGCGAGCAAAGTCCCTAACGAAGGCGCACTGTTCTACGGGCCTGTGCAGCAGGGTAATGATAACTGGAACGCCACGTTCTTCTGTGGCTCCTGTGCCGTGATCCGCCGTTCGGCGCTGGAGGAGGTGGGCGGTTTTGCGGTAGAAACCGTGACCGAAGATGCTCACACCGCCTTGAAGATGCAGCGCCGGGGCTGGAACACGGCATTCCTGGCATTGCCATTGGCTGCCGGGCTGGCCACCGAACGCTTGGGGCTGCACGTGATCCAACGTACCCGCTGGGCGCGTGGTATGACGCAGATCTTCCGGGTGGATAATCCCTTGTTGGGGCGCGGCCTGACCTGGCAGCAGCGTTTATGCTATCTGAACGCCATGCTGCATTTCCAGTACGGCTTACCCAGGGTGATATTCTGCGTGGCACCGCTGGTTTATCTGCTGTTCAACCTCAATATCATCGCCTCTTCCGCCGGGTTGATTTTCGCCTATGTGTTACCGCATCTGGTGATGTCGATCTATATCAACTCCAGAGCCAACGGACGCTATCGCTATTCGTTCTGGGGGGAAATCTATGAAACAGTGATGTGTTTCCACCTGGTGATACCGACCCTGTTGACGATGATCTCGCCAAAGCACGGCAAGTTTAACGTGACGGATAAAGGCGCGTTGCTGGACGTTAACTATTTCGACGCCCATATTGTCCGGCCGCATATTATCGCCGTGTCCTTGCTGTTAATCGGTAGCGCCTGGGGCGTGATCCGCCTGGTGATGCCGGATCACTATGGCGCTAACCCGCAGGTTATTTGGTTAAATATTGCCTGGGCCAGCTTCAGCATGATTATCCTGCTGGCCGCCATTGCCGTAGCGCGGGAGACTCGCCAGGTCCGAAAAACCATCCGTATCGATGCTACGTTGCCTGCTGTGCTGTATTTTGCCAGCGGCGCGGCGATGCGTACCGAAACCCTGGATCTTTCGATGGGTGGGGTCAAATTGAAAACGCCGGATGAGCGCTTCCTCAACGATCCGATCGAAGAGGTGGAAATATCGCTCAAGTCCGGCGCCGTCAGTTTCCCGGTTGAGCTGATCGATGCCGACAAGTCGGTGACCCGCTTAATGTTCAAAGAGATGCCGATTGAAAAACGGCGGGAATTGGTACGGGTGGTATTGGCGCGGGCAGATGCCTGGATCGAGACCAAACCTTTCCCACAGGATCGGCCACTGCGTTCGTTGTTGGGCGTCCTGCGCTGTATTTTCGAGTTTTTCTATTTTTCCTGGCGCGATCGTCGGGCCAAAAAGCAGCAGAAAAGGCCTGAGCTAAAGCGGGATAAGGAACAAGCCCTATGAGCCGGGTGAAAACCAAGTTGTCGACAGGCAGATCTACGCTCATTGCCCTGGTCAGCGGCCTGATGTTGGGAATGGGGCTTTCTGGTCTCGCCCTTGCGGCCGATCCGCAGCCTGCGCCGTCCCATGCCAGCGATGCTGTCGAGATGCCAGGTTTTCCTACCTTGCCGCGTCCAACAGATGCTCCACCAGCGGGGGCAGTGCCGAGCAGTGCTGAACAAACTGCTCCGCTTGATATCGCTACGCCACCGGTTACCGTCTTCAATCAGTCGCTCGCTTCCACGCTCAGCGTGGGCGAGATGGGGCAAACCACAGGATTGACGTTGAGCAACTGGCAACAGCAGTCCGGCTTCACCTTTACTTTACCCTCGGACTGGGTGGTAACGGACGGCAATCTGGTGCTGGATCTCGACATTTCCCCGGCCCTGATAGGAACCGATACCGAGCTGCAACTGATGCTCAATGGGCAACCCTTGAGCACCCAGAAGCTGAACCAATTGCATGAAGGCAAGGTCAGTTTGCAGGTACCGATCCCGGCCGCCATGATCGTAGCGCGCAACAACCTGAGTTTCAGCATTGGCAATGGCAGCAATGCGGCCATGTTGTGCGAAAAGGGGGCGGCCAATAAATATTGGCTCAAGGTGCTGCCAACCAGCCAGTTACATCTGGAAAACCAGGTGCTGAATATCAGCCCGAACCTCGGCCGTTTCCCCAATCCGTTCTTCGATCCTCAGGCCATGCAACCCACCCTGGTGGACGTGATCTTCAGCCAGGAAAAACGGCCGGAGGAGGTTGCCGCCGCCGCTATCGTCAGTTCTTATCTGGGGAAAGTCACGCGCCATAATAACCTGGACTTTCAGGTGTTGCAGGATAGCTTGCCCGAGCAGAATGGTATTATCTTTGCGCGCCCTGGAGAGCAAATTGGCCAACTGACGCTGCCACAGGCCGAGGGACCGACCCTGCAGGTGATTGATAACCCGCTGAACCCGGTTTACAAGCTGCTATTGGTGATGGGGCGTAACGCCACAGAGATGCGCCAGGCAGCCTATCGTCTGGTTAGCCAGCCTTTGCCGGAGAAAACCGCGTTGCTGGCGGTGAAGCCGGTGACTATTCCGCTGCGCCAGCCCTACGACGCCCCGCGCTGGATCGATACCAGCAAGCCGGTCAGCTTTGATAAGCTAGTGGCCAGTAATGAGGAACTGACCGTCACCGGCGTTTATCATGACGCGGTGCGCGTTGCTTTCCGTGCCGCCCCGGACCTGTTTATGTGGGATGGCAGAAACGTCCCGCTGCAAATCAACTACCGTTTCCCCACCGACAACTGGATCGATGAGAATAAATCCCAGCTCAGTGCCACGCTGAATGGCACTTTCCTGCGTAACCTTTCGGTGAACAAACGCGGACTGCTGGAGTTGCTGTGGCACCAGTTTGGCGGCGATATTCGCCAGGAACAATACACCTTGGCCCTGCCACCGTATCTGATTTACGGCGACAACATGCTGGAGCTTTATTTCTCTATCGTGCCGAAAAACGGCGCCTCCTGCGATCCGGCGGATAGCAATACCCTCAAGAGCCATATCGGGCCCAACTCGTATATTGATCTGAGCGATACCTACCATTTCACCGAGTTGCCCAATCTCTCTTATTACGTCGGGGCCTCCTTCCCGTTCTCCAAGCTTGCGGACTTCTCGCAAACCGTGCTGTTAATGGCGGAAAAACCCACGGCCAACGAAGTACGCGCGCTGTTGAACCTAACCGCTCGCTCAGGCGCGGCTACCGGCAGCTCGATTGGCAATGTGGATATCCGCTTTGGCCTGCGGGGCAACGAGAACGAGTTGGACGACTTCAAGGGCAAGGATGTGCTGGTGGTCGCCTCACTGGCTCAGCGCGCCTTCTATCAGCGGCTGTTGCAACAGGTGCCTTTTGCGCTAAACGATAGCGGCGGGCTGGTGGTGAAGGCGCAGTCTACGCTGGAAAAACTGCAGTCCTACCTGAAAGGTAACTGGCGGACCCAGGGCATCGACGCCGATCGTTATCTCTCCTCAGTGACGGACTGGCGTGGATTTTTCAGTTTCCGTTCCGGTTGGGATCCGCAACGGGTAGTGGTGGTCGCCAGCGCCTCTTCCGACGATGGCCTGAACAAGATCTATGGCGATCTGAAATTGGCCCGGCTCAACGCCGGGGTGCGTGGCGATCTGGCGGTGATCACCGATCAGAACGGCGTACGCAGTTTCCAGGTTGGCGAACAGTTCCCGAGCGGGGAGCTACCCTGGTATCTGATCTTTATCTGGTATGCCAGTAAACATGTGGTGCTTTTATCGCTGACCGTGTTGGGGATTTCCGTGGTGTTGGGGCTAGGGCTGTATATTTTGCTCCGCAAGCATGCCGCCAAACGCCTGGGGAGAGATGCAGAAGATGAAAGTTAAAACACGTCTCGACCAGAAGCTAGACAGGAGCCGCCAATGAACCTATTGCTGAAAAAGAAACTGTATTGGGTCTCTCTGGCCGGGCTGACGATTTTTTCGGTGTCGGCGTTGGCGGATGACAATAACCCGGCGCTGAAAGCCCTGTTTCAACAGGCGGCTTACTGGCATGACAAATCGCATGACGAGCTGGCCCAGGGGGCGTTGCAGAAAGTCCTGTTGATCGACGAGAACAACGCCGAGGCAATGTATCTGCTATCCCTGTATGCCATGCAGGGCGGGGATAAGGCCAAGGCCGAAATCTGGCGCAAAAAACTGAGCGCCGTCGCGCCTAACGATCCTCGTCTCCAGGCGTTGAGTAACACCGAAACCGCTCCGTCGGTCTCCAAGAATCTGTTAGCACAGGCTCGGCAGTTGGCGGCCAAGGGGGAGTTTGCCCAGGCGGCTGCGGCCTATCAGACGGTGTTCAACGGCAAGACACCGATCGATAACCTTGCCAATGAGTATTACCTCACCTTGGCGGGGTCACCGGCAGGCAGGCAGGAGGCGATTGACGGCCTCAAACAGCGGCTGGCTATTCAGCCCAATGACACACAAACCCGTGTGGTGCTGGGCAAGGTGCTGACCTATCAGGAATCGACCCGCCGTGAGGGGATCGATATGTTGGCGGCGATGGCCCCTGGCAATAATGAGGCGGATCAGGCGTTGAAACAGGCGCTGCTGTGGCTGGCACCGCAACCGGCTGACAAGCCGCTGTATGATGCCTATCAGCAACGGCACCCGGCAGACAAGGCCGTGGCGGCCTATTATCAGCAGACTATTGCCGGCTCGGCCAAAGGCGTTGGGTTCTCCGAACTGAATAAAGGGGATCTGGGCAGCGCCAAGGACCAGTTTGCCGCTATCCTGGCCAGCAACCCGAATGATGGGGATGCTCTGGCCGGGATGGGATTTACGGCGATGCGCAGCGGAGACTTCGCGCAGGCAGAAAATTATCTCACCCAGGCGGCAAAACAGGGCGGCCCACAGAGTGCACAGTGGGGAGCTTTGGCTCAGGAAGCGGCGTTTTACGCGACATTGGACAAAGCCAAGCAGGCTGCCAACGCAGGGCAATTGGATGAAGCCCTGGCGATCAGTGCGCCCCTGAGCCGTGCCACAGGGGATAAAGGCAACGCGGCGACGCTGTTCCGGGCCGATCTGGCTCGTAAGAAAGGGGATTTCATGGCGTCTGAGCAGATGTATCGCGGCTTGCTGACGCAAAATCCGCAGAATAATGATGCCAGGCTGGGGCTGTATTATTTGTTGCAGCAACAGCGTGACAAAGGCCCGGAAGCTGCCCAGATACTGCAAACGATTCCAGCCGAGCAACGACCTAAAGTCCCGCAGGCGGTGGTGGGGGTGAATGTCGATCCCCAGCGCAGGCAGGCCGAGGCCGCCATGCAGAATGGCGATCCGCAGCGAGCGATGATGATCCTGCAACAGGCGCTGGAAAAGCAGCCATCGAACGTTTGGGTGCGGCTGGATATGGCACGCATCCTGAACAAACAGGGGCAAGAGTTGCAGGCGCAAACCCTGATCTCCCCGCTAATGCAGGTTGGCGCTTCTCCAGACAGCCTGTACGCGGCAGCGCTGTTTGCCTCGGAACGTAACGACTGGCTGAACGTTTCCACCCTGATGGCGCGTATCCCGCAAGGCAGGCAGAACAGCAGCATGCGGGCTCTGGTGGCCACTGCGTCGGCCAACCAGCAGCGGGCCAGTGCAGAAAGTTATCTTCGCCAGGGCAACACGGCCAGCGCGGCGGTCATCTTGCGGCAGTTGGCGCAAAAGCCGCCGACTGAACCCGCGGCCCTTGGGGAGCTGGCAAAAGATTTGATGACGGTGGGGGATACCTCAACGGCGGTCCAACTGGTGCGTGACAACATGCGCCTGGGGGTTAAAGGCAATGCGGGTGATTACGCGGCCCAGATCGCGGTGCTCAATCAGGCCGGGTTAAGCCAGGAGGCCGATGCTTGGCTGAATAACCCGGCGTTGCGGGCGCGCAGTTCAACCCGCGAGATTGGCCAACTGCGCAACGGCAGCGTGATCAATGAGGCGGATAAACTGCGTTTACAGGGGCAGTACAGCGCCGCGTATGACAAGCTGATCGGCGCGCTGCAAAACGATCCGCAAAATACCGATATCATGCTGGCGATGGGGCGTCTCTATCAGTCTGGCAATATGAACAAAGAGGCCGGGCAGGTTTACAACTACCTGCTCAGCCGTGACAGCCTGAACCAGGGCGCGCGCGAAGGCGCCGTTGGGGTCGCATTGTCCGATGGCGATGTCGATCGGGCCAAACAGTTGCTGCGCGGCTTGCCTGCGCTTAAAACGCCGGATCAGTTGCTGCTGGCGGCGCGCGTGGCTCAAGCGGACGGTAACTATCCACAGGCGATGGTGTTCCTGCGCGAGGCGAAAAACCGAGTCAATGGCGTAAGCGGTGCGCCAGGCGGGGGGCCTGCAGTGATTGGCGGTTTGCGGCTGGCGGATAATCCGTTTGCCGCGCAGAGCACGGCATCGTCGAGCGTGAATACCTCTTCCTCGGCTTACGGTGAGGTGCTGCCTTGGCAGGTTGCAGCCCCGGGTTATGCCCGCGCTCCAACAGCGGTGGTGAAAAATCCTACCTTGCAGCAGATTGATAAGTTGATGGACGAGGTGCAGGGCAAGACTGCCACCTGGGTACAGGGGAATATTTCTCTGCGTGATAACAGCAGTGGTGAAAGCGGCCTGAGTAATATCACGGAAGTGAGAAGTCCGATCACCCTGTCAGGCATGCCGTTCGATAATGGCAGGCTCAGTGTTGATGTGACGCCGGTGATGCTGAAATCCGGTACGCCATCCGACAGCGCCAACAGCCGTTTTGGTACCGGGGCGCTGCAACAGGCCAGGGCTATCGAGGCCGCAACTCAGGCCTCAGTGATTGCCTCACAGACCTCAATTGCTGCCGCACAGGCCGCCGATCTGCGTTATCAGCAACTGCATGCTACCCGCGATAGCCTGTGTTCTATTGACGCCACCTCGCCAGAGTGTGCTGCCGCCACGGTGGCGCAGGATCAGGCCTTTAACGAAAGGCAGACGCTGGCTGGCCTGGTGACACAGCCGAAGACCTTTGGCCCTAACGATATCTATGCCGATTCACCGGGTCAGCAGCAAGATACCGGGGTAGAGCTGGCGTTAGCACTAAGCGGTGACAGCTATAAGCTGGACGTGGGCAGTACGCCTATGGGCAGCGGTATCAGTTCGGTGGTGGGAGGCGTGAAATGGTCACCCAAGCTGACCGAGCACTCAACGCTGGATATGACACTTGAACGCCGCGCGGTAAAAGATAGCCTGCTCTCCTATGTCGGGACCGAAGATACCATTACCGGCAAGAAATGGGGGGCGGTGACCAAGAACGGCGGTGGCGTAAATCTTGGATACGATGATGGCGTGCTCGGAGCTTACGGTGGCGCGGGTTATTACAGCTACGTGGGTGATAACGTGGCGGATAACCATAGTGTGACCGGCATCCTGGGAGCTTACATCCGCCCTTATAAGGATGATGATAGCGAGCTGAAGGTGGGCGTTAACGTCAACTACATGGATTTTGACAAAAACCTCAGCTACTTCAGCTATGGCCAAGGGGGTTATTTCAGCCCGCAGGACTATCTCAGCATCTCGCTGCCGGTGGAGTACACCAAAAAGCAGGATAACTTCACCTATATTCTGAGCGGCAACGTTGGTTATCAGACCTATAACAATCAGGAAAGCCTGTATTATCCGAACGATCCGGATCTTCAGTCTCAGTTGGAAAGCCTGGTCAGCCAGGGTTACGGCAAAGAGGCCAGATATGCCAGCGAGGACAAGAGTGGCATTGGCTACAGCCTGAAGGCGGGGGGGACCTATAAGGTCACGCCAAGCGTGTTGGTTGGGGGGCAGTTGGGTTATGACACTTTCGGCAGCTATTCCGAGAGCACGGCTTTGCTCTATTTTAAATATCTGTTAGATGGAAAATAACCATGCAAGATATTAACACTACCGGGTATGAGCTTGATTATTATCGCCAGCGTCAGTTTAAGGCGGGTTGGCAGGATCTGATCGAAGTGGTTTTTTCCGGCATTCTGGCTTCTGCTGATGATGCGGACAGCCGCGATTTTCTGCGTTTGATGGGGAGTAACCTGGCGAAGAAGCTGCCATTGCCGGAGGCGGAAACGGTGGGAGAGTTGGAAGATGCTCTCAATGCTTTACTACGCCAGTTTGACTGGGGCAGGGTGCAGATTGAGGCCAATGGCGAACAGATGATCCTGACCCATTATGCCTACCCGCACAGTGCCGATCCGGCCAACGAAGACGTCTGGGCACTCTCTTTTGCCACGGTGCTTGAGGGGGCCTATGACGCCTGGCTGCTGGCTCAGGGCGGTGAGGCGCATGTTTCCCTACGCTGGCGCAGCCCGGCCAAGGATAACACCCTGGTCTTTTGCTACAGAAACGAGCAACGCAGGTAAACATGATGGCGAAAAGCAGGTTTGGTAGGCTCCGCGTACTCCTGCTTTGGCTGGGGTTGGTGTTGTCCCTTGGTGCCCAGGCTGCCGACAGCGGTTGGGCGCAATACAAACAGCGTTTTCTATTAGCTGACGGACGGATTGTCGATAGCGGCAATAACAACGTCAGCCATACCGAAGGGCAAGGGTTTGCCATGCTGTTGGCGGTCTACAATGACGACCGTCCTGCGTTTGACAATCTCTGGCAATGGACCCGCAAGACTTTGTATCGCCAGGATATCGGCCTGTTTTCCTGGCGCTATGAACCGGGGAAGGCGGTGCCGATAGCCGATAAAAACAATGCCACCGATGGCGATATCCTAATTGCCTGGGCCTTGTTGAAGGCGGGGAAACGCTGGAATGTGCCTGCCTATCTCGCTTCCTCGGCGCAGATACAGCAAGCCCTGCTCAAACATACCGTCATCGACTATGCCGGATATCGGGTGATGTTACCCGGTGCTAACGGTTTCAGGCAAAACGGTTCAGTGATCGTTAATCCTTCCTATTTTGTCTTTCCCGCCTGGCACGCATTTTACCAAGAAAGCCATTTGACAGCGTGGAAAAAGCTCATCGACGATAGCATGACCATGGTCAGCCGAATGCGCTTTGGCAAACAGCATCTGCCCAGCGACTGGGTCACGCTACGGGCCAATGGGCAAATGGCTCCGGCTAGCGATTGGCCACCGCGCTTTGGTTTTGATGCGGTGCGGGTTCCGCTCTATCTCTATTGGGACAAGGCCGACAGCCTGTCACTGAGTCCGTTTGCCAGCTTTTGGCGCGGCTTTGATCGCCGGGCGACACCGGCCTGGCTGGATGTGCTTAGCGGCCAGCGCGCCGAGTATAATCAAAGCCCGGGAATGAGGGCGGTCAGGGATCTGACGGTGGGAGATCGGGGGCCGCTGAAAGATCGCCTGGCACCCGATGAGGATTACTACTCTGCCAGCCTGCACCTGCTGGCCTACTGGGCACAGCGCAGCCAGCTTGTCCCCTCACCCTAACCCTCTTCCGCAGGGAGAGGGAGCTGATAGCCCCTGCTCGTTTGGAAGTAAAGAAGTAGTCTCAGCAAACTCGATCTCCCCCCTCATCTAAGGTGAGTCACTCTAACTTCAAGCCAACTCGTGGGGAGAGGGTTAGGGTGAGGGGAGTTGCACCGCTCCCGTCATCCTACCATTTTGGCGCATTTCACCTCAGCGGCAAGCGCCTCGCCGGGCTTTATGCTATCTTACGCGCCAGAAAACCCTTTCAGAGAGCCCGTCACGGTGGAAAAAAAGAAAAGTTTCCCGCAGCAGAAAAGCGGCCTGCATCCGCGCAATCGCCATCGCTCACGCTATGATTTCCCTACCTTGATCGCCACCTGTCCGGGATTGGAACCCTTTGTGAAGCCCAACGCCTGGGGCGATATCTCGGTGGATTTCGCCGATCCTGCCGCGGTGAAAATGCTCAACCGTGCCTTGTTGATGCACTTTTACGGCATCGAACATTGGGATATCCCGGCTGATTATCTTTGCCCACCGATCCCAGGGCGTGCTGACTATCTGCATCACCTGGCCGATCTGCTGGCGACCAGCAACGGCGGCGAGATCCCGCGTGGTAAAGGCGTGGCGATCCTGGATATCGGCGTGGGGGCCAACTGTATTTACCCGATCATCGGCCAGCGCGAATATGGCTGGCGCTTTACCGGCTCGGAAACCGATCCGGTCTCGCTGGGGGCTGCCAAGATGATTGTGGCCATGAACCCGACGTTAAAAAATACCGTGCGCCTGCGCCAGCAGAAACAGCTGGAGTGTATCTTCAACGGCATTATCGGCGTTGCCGAGCGCTTTGATGCCACCTTGTGTAACCCGCCGTTCCACGGTTCCGAGCAGGAAGCGCGCGCCAGCACCCGCCTCAAGTTGCATAAGTTGGGCAAAGGGGCGGTGGCAGAAAAGCCGGTGCAGAACTTCGGTGGCAAGAACAACGAACTGTGGTGCGAAGGAGGCGAAGAGGCCTTTGTTCGCAAGATGGTTGAAGAGAGCGTCGGCAAAGCCAAGAACTGCCTGTGGTTCACCTCGCTGATCTCTAAAAACACCACGCTGCCTGCCATTTATTATGCGCTCAAGCAGGCTGGGGCCGCTGAGGTGCGCACCATCGAAATGGCACAGGGGCAGAAGATTAGCCGCTTTGTGGCCTGGACCTTCCTTGATGCCGAGCAGCAAGCCGCCTGGGCGGCAGAACGCTGGCAGTAATTGCCCGACCGTTGCCGGCGAGATCGTGCCGGCAACGATTATTTATTCTGTCGTTCCTTTCATTCTGTCTGGCTTGCGTTATCCTCAATATTGTTAATAAATTCCCACGCTGCTCATTAGTTAAAAAAACAATAATTACCTAGCTTAATAACCGTTTTTATCCAGTTAATCTGGAGCATTATCGTGCGCAATGTTCAGGGCGATAGCGCGCTTACTGGCGAGCAATAGATGCAGAAAAAATAGAGAGTGCTTGCCGTTAACTCCATCTGCCAGAAGGATTTACCCGATGTTTTTAAACCTCCGTCAGTCAAGCAGCCCGTGGCGTGCCGAATTGGACGCCATTGAAGATGCGGTAGCGATGATCGTATTTAAACCCGACGGCATCGTATTACGTGCCAACGATCTGTTCTTGCAAACTATGGGGTTTGAGCGCCAGGAAGTCATTGGTCAGCATCATCGTATTTTCTGCGATCAAAGCTATGTCGCCAGCCCGGCCTATCAGCGGCATTGGCAAAGGTTAAATAGCGGCGAGGCCATTACCGATAATATCAGGCGTATTCGCAAGGGCGGTGAAGTGGTCTGGCTGCAGGGAACTTATACCCCGGTGTTAAATAAGCACGGTGAGGTGGTGGAGATCATCAAGATCGCCAGCGAGGTGACCAGCCGTATCATTCAGGCCCAAGAGCATCAGAGCCTGTTAACGGCGCTGAATCGCTCAATGGCGATGATCACCTTCTCGCCAACCGGCATTATTCTGGATGCCAACGACAATATGCTCGATCTGATGGGCTATCGGCTGGAAGAGGCACGCGGCCAGGCGCACAGCATACTTTGTCCGCCGGAGTTCGCCGACTCTGACGAATATCATCAGCACTGGCAACGGCTGGCCCAGGGGGAGTTTTTGACCGGGCGTTTCGAACGCCTCAACCGGCGTGGGGAGCGGGTATGGCTGGAGGCCAGCTATAACCCAATCATCGACAATGAAGGGCGGGTATTAAAGGTGGTGAAAATTGCCCAGGACATCACCCGCCAGACTTTCCAACAGCAGCATGAAGAGGAAATGGTGCGAAATGTTCACCATCTCTCCATGGGGACCGATAAAACCGCGGCACAAGGGGCGATCATTGTTCAGCAGGCGGTGCAGGGCATGCAGCAGGTAGAGGTGGCCGCGCGGCAGACCTCGGACGTGGTCAGCGACTTGGGGCGCTGTTCGCAACAGATTGGCAATATGGTTGAGGCGATCCGCAAAATTGCCGCCCAGACCAATCTACTGGCGATTAACGCCTCGATCGAAGCGGCGCATGCGGGGGAGCATGGGCGCGGTTTCTCGGTAGTGGCTAATGAGGTGCGTACCTTGGCCGAACAGTCCCGTAAGGCGGCCAGCGAGATTGAGCAAGTCACCAAAACCATTCAGCAAGGGGTAACGGCTGCAATCAACAAGATGGTGACCTGCGTGGAACAGGCGGGCGGCGGCGTGGCGCTAGCCAAGGATGCCGGGGAGGTGATCAATCAGGTCAATGTGGGCATGCAGGACGTGGTCAAGCTGATGCAGGCGTTTACCTCGGTCAAACAGGGTGATGTGATCCACTGAGGTTCTGTATCTGAGGCGGTTAAACGGACGCAGCATCCAGCGCCTCTTAGGTCGAACACGTCATTGAGCAACATTGTCATCAATAAAAAGCCCCTTTCGGGGCTTTTTATTATCGCTTCAGGAAACGTGCTGTAAGAACTCGCGCAGGCGTGGGCTTGGCGGGTTGTTGATCAGGTCATGAGGGTTGCCATCTTCGGCGATCCGGCCTTTGTCGATAAAGATCAGGCGTGAGGCCACTTTTTCGGCAAAGCCGACTTCGTGAGTCACGATCACCATCGTCATGCCTTCTTCGGCCAAATCCTGCATGACCTTCAGCACCTCGTGACGCAATTCCGGATCGAGCGCCGAGGTTGGCTCATCGAACAGCATCATTTTAGGCTTCACCGCCAATGCCCGGGCGATAGCTACACGCTGTTGCTGCCCACCCGAAAGCTCGGAAGGGTAGTGGTGAGCACGTTCGGCCAGGCCCACCTTGGCTAACAGCACGCGCGCATACTTCTCGGCTTCTGCCTTCTTCATACCCCGAACGCGGATCGGGCCGAAGGCCACGTTTTCCAGCGCCGTTAGGTGTGGGAACAGGTAGAACTGTTGGAACACCATACCGGCTTCCTGACGGATCAGGCGGTCATCTACCTTCGGATCGTTCACCCTCAGGCCGTCGACCACCAGTTCACCGCTGGTGATCTCTTCCAGCTTATTGATGCAGCGCAGCAGGGTTGACTTACCGGAGCCAGAAGGCCCGATGATCACCACCACTTCACCCTGTTTGATGTTCAGGTCGATATTGTGCAGCACCTGGGTCTGGCCGAAGTGCTTGGAGACGTTTTTAAATTCAATCACAGGATTTTCATCCTTCTTTCCAGACGACGCAGCACGAAGCTAAGCATCAGGGTAATAATCAGGTACACCACCGCAACGGCGCTCCAGATTTCCAGCGCGCGGAAGTTACCGGCAATAATTTCCTGCCCTTGTCGGGTCAGTTCCGCTACCCCTATCACGATGAACAGCGAAGTATCCTTGATGCTGATGATCCATTGGTTACCCAACGGCGGCAGCATACGGCGCAGTGCCAACGGCATAATCACATAGCGGATGGTCTCGCGGCGTGATAGACCCAGCGCCAGCCCGGCCTCACGGAAACCGCTGTGGATCGACAACACTGCGCCACGGGTAATTTCCGCAATGTAGGCGCCCGAGTTGATCATGATGGTGACCACGGCGGCGGTGAAAGGATCGATGCGGAAATCGCTAAAGGCCATGGGCAGGGCGAAGTAGATAAACATCACCTGTACCACAATCGGCGTACCGCGGATCACTTCAATAAATACCAGTGCCACATGGTTGGCGATCCAGCCGCCATAGGTGCGGGCGAAACCGGCAACCAGGCCGATGATCAGGCCGCCAATCAGACCGAGGACCGAAATCCACAGGGTCATCTTGGCGCCTTCTAACAAAATTGGGATGGCGGGCCAAATGGCGCTCCAGTCGAATTGCATAGTGTTATCTCCCGGTGATCCAAGCAAGGGGATCAATAAACAACAAAGCACAGGGGGCGGGTACACCTCCCCTGTGCTTAACTAATAACTTATTGGCTTATTAACTTCATCAATTACTTAGGTTCGGTACCAAACCATTTTTTGTAGATTTCGTTGTAAGTCCCGTTGTCGCGCAGCGTTTTCAGTGCGGCGTTGACCTTTTCACGCAGCTCGTCGCTGCCTTTCGGGAAGGCGATGCCATACTGCTGGGCTTCAAGGGAATCGCCTACGGTTTTGAACTTGCCAGCGCCTGCAGTTTTGATGAAGTACAGGATGTTTGGCGTATCGTGCAGCACGGCGTCAGCACGCTTGGTGCCCAGTTCCATATAGGCGTTGTCGATGTTCGGGAACTGGCGCAGATCTTTGGTTTTGATGTGCTGCTTGGCGTAATCTACCGAGCCGGTGCCGCTCTTCACTGCCACAACTTTGCCGTCCAGATCCTGGATGCCTTTCACGCTGTCGTTGTTAGCGTTGACCATCACCAGCAGGCCGCTTTTGTAGTAGCCATCGGAGAAGTCGATCGCTTTTTTGCGTTCGTCGGTAATGGTGATACCGGCCAGCGCCAGATCGACGTTCTTGGTTTGCAGCGCAGGAATGATGCCGCTAAAGTCCATTGGCTTCAGGGTGTAATCCAGCTTCAGCTCTTTGGCAATCGCCGCCCACAAGTCGATATCGAAACCGACGTATTGGTCACCTTGTTTGAATTCAAACGGCACGAAAGCGGTGTCCGTGGCGACAACCAGCTTATCTGCTGCGTGAGAGCTAACGGCGAAGGCCAGGGAAAGTGCGGCCAGGGAAACTTTAAAAATAGACTTCATGAGAGGAATTCCTGTACAGGTTGCGGATTACCCATTTTTTATGTTGCATTTTGTGCTATGGAAGAATCGTGCCAAGTTTGCAATCATTATAAAAACAAGGGGTTGCGTTGTGATGTTGAGTTTGGATCGCCAATTATAATTTTTATGCACCACTGGTGGGCACCAAAATGGTGCAATAAGACCGTGGTGGTGCATCTGAGCTATCATCAACTAAACAATAGCCGGGAAACAACCGATAATTAACAATTATCGATCAATAATGATAACTAACTCTAACTTTATAGTCATAGTCCGATTTCATTTGGTGCAAACAGGCGTGTTTTGGAGGGAAGTTAGTGTTAACGCAGCTGGCTGTCTTTGCTGCCCCGGCGATTGAATAGGCTGCTGGCAGCCTGTTTTTTATCCATTTCAGCCTGGCAGTTAACACAATAACGCACCCCTTGCAGCGCCAGACGTCGGGCTTCGGGGATCTCTGTGCCACATTCCTGGCAATAGTGTTCGCTTTCGCCGTGGCCGAGCGCCTGACGAGCACGTTGCACGGCATCATCTACCGTTGAGTCGATTTGATCCTGCACCGCGCCGTCCGCAGTCCATCCGCCTGCCATGCCCACCTCACTATTGAACCTGTGAATGCTTGCAATCCTGATTGGATTATAATCAGTGTAATCCAGCCTATTTTTTATACAACTCGGCTTGCAGATAAAAAAACAGGTTGGGGCAAGGCCCACAACCTGTTGTTTCACGTAAAGACGCCTGCCTTATTCGATGTTGGATTCGATAAACCACAGGAACTTGTCCAGATCGCGCGATGCGGCGGTGAACATGTCTGCGGTGTCTTCATCCGGAACTTCTGTAATGGCTTGGCGGATGTCGTTGGCGACGGCTGCATAACGATCGGCCAGCGCTTTCAGGTGATCTTGCACGCTGTGAATATTGGTCGGATAGCTTTTCAGCGGGGTTTTGTCATTCACCACCTGTACCGTACCCAGCGCAATGCCACCGAGCTGTACGACACGTTCTGCAAAAGTATCTTGATGGTCGGTGATGGCGGTGCGGAAGCCGTCGAGCATTTCATGCACGGCAATAAAATTGGCACCACGCATGTTCCAATGCGCCTGCTTGGTGATCAACGACAGATCGATGAACTGCACAACCTGACGGTTCAGCGCCTTGATGGCGGCCTGCTTGGTTTGCTCATCCACGTCATTACGGGTGTACAACAGGTCAGAAGATTTCGTTTTCACCAGTTTAGCGGTACTCATATAGATATCCTCTTCTTGATGGGTGTAATCCTATTTTGTTACGGGAGAAATTATAGCAGCTTAAATTTATTTTGCAGGGCGAAAAGGGCGATTAAATAAATAGGTAATAACCGCTGGATATTTTTATCAGAAAGGCGTATGGCATATTTTATGATTCGTGAGGTGTTGATAAGAAACATTTTTTAAGCTTTTAGAGGATAAGGGTTGAGATCCCCCACTAATAATAGACACCGATTGAAGGGATATTTCAATGCGTAATTATTGCAGGGTGTTTCTGAGTGTTGAAATAGAGCTTGTTTTTTCCATTAATTCATATTGATAGCCAATTATCCCCAGGGTGCGCGCCGTAACTCTTTTTGTACAATCACAGCTTGATATGGATCGAGTCTCTGTTGAGTAAGGGCGCGAGTATTTTGACCGTATCGGTCTGCGTCTTGCCCTGGATAATATGCAGCGCAGCATGGCGACCTATTTCGTAATGCGGCAGTTGTACCGTCGAGAGCGGCGGTAAGAATAGTTCACCAATGCCAACCATATTGTCGTAACCCACGACCGCCACATCTTGCGGGATGCGCAGGCCCTGCGCCAGTAGCGTCTGATAGACCATAAAGGCGATACGATCGTTGCCGCAAATGACCGAGTCGAACATCGGATTACCCTGCTTGATATGCGCCAGCACAATGGCTGGGATATCACGGTAGTGCTCATCGCCATGCTCCATATAGACATGCATGAGGGCGTCAGGGTTGATACCTGCTTGCCGGCAGGCGCGCTCCAATCCCTGACGGCGGCGCAAGGTGGCAAGATGGTGTTTTGGCAGATGCAGGCAGAGTGGTTGACGATTACCTGCCGCGAGCAGAGCCTGCACCGCCTCGAACTGACCTTGTTCGTCGTCTGGAATGTAGCTGGCCACCGGATCGTGCAAACTTTCACAGTTGGCCAGCACGCACGGGAGGGTGAGCAGTTTGGGCGGCAGTGGCACCTGACGTAGCCCCATGGTGGTGTAGATGATGCCGTCTGGCCGGTGTGAAAGCAGAAGGTCGACAATGGTATCTGGGTTATCGTCAGAGAACATATTTACCACGAAACTGTTCCAGCCATACGCCCGGGCGGTCTCTTCGATCGACAGAGTGATTTCCACCGAGAATGGTGTGGTAACAGTATCGAGAGCCAGCACCCCGATAGTATTCGGCGTAGCATGAGCACCGCGCATTTTTTTCGCTGACAAATCGGGAACGTAATTGGTCTCATTGATGGCGATCTGCACGCGTGCCAGGGTCTCAGGCTTTAGCCTTTCCGGGCTATTGAGCGCGCGGGAGACCGTCATGAGCGACACATTGGCCAGTTTCGCCACATCCTTCAGAGATGCCATATCTATTACTCCCGTCATTACTTTCAGGTAACAGGCTATACGACGAAGTTACTGATGTAAAAGGTTCAGCGGCTATTCTGTCGTAGAAAGCGAAAGAACCGTAGTGAGTAATTTTTGATCTCGATCTCACTTTTTTAATGTTAACGTTAACTTTTGTGATTAACATCATGAATCTCAGCAAAACGACAAGCGCTTTTTTATTTGTTAACGTTACCATGCTGGCATTACTCCAATACGAGAATGCCATAATGAAAGCGCATCACTCTCATAGCTACCCACTACTCAGTGCATTACTGTTCTTCTTTTTCGTGTCCTGGTCCTCTACTGGCTCTTTACTCTCTATCTGGTTGCACCAGGAAGTGGGGCTTAAAGCCGGAGATACCGGTATTATCTACGCGGTGTTGTCCGTCTCCGCGCTACTGGCGCAAATCTTCTACGGCTTTATCCAGGATAAACTCGGCCTGCGTAAAAACCTGCTCTGGACCCTTACCGGGCTGTTAATCCTTTCCGGGCCTGCCTATTTGCTGTTTAGTTATCTGTTACAAATCAATATATTGCTCGGAAGCCTCTTCGGTGGGATCTATATCGGTATAACCTTCAACGGCGGTATCGGCGTACTGGAATCGTATACCGAACGCGTGGCGCGCCAGAGCCAGTTCGAATTCGGCAAGGCGCGGATGTGGGGATCGCTGGGTTGGGCAGTGGCGACGTTCTTCGCAGGGCTCCTGTTTAACATCAACCCGAAGCTCAACTTCGCGGTCTCCAGCTGTGCCGGGCTGGTGTTCTTTATCCTGCTGGCGCGGTTGCGGGTGTCTTCTGCACCGCACGCGATGCAGGAGGCGGTGTCCGGTGGCAAAGTGAAGCTGGATGACGTGCTGCGTCTGCTGACGTTACCGCGCTTCTGGGCGCTGGTGTTTTTCGTCATCGGTACCTGTATTTACGGCGTTTACGATCAGCAGTTCCCGGTTTACTTCTCTTCACAATTCGCCACGTTGCAGGAAGGCAACGCCATGTACGGTTATCTCAACTCATTCCAGGTGTTCCTCGAAGCCGCCGGGATGTTTTGCGCCCCGTGGTTAGTGAACCGCATCGGCGCAAAAAATGGCCTGATTTTCGCCGGGATGGTGATGGCGTTACGTATGGTGGCCTCCGGGCTGGTGGAAGGGCCGCTGCTGATTTCCATCACTAAACTGTTGCACGCGGTAGAGCTGCCGATCCTGCTGGTCGCTATCTTTAAATACAACAGCTTGAATTTCGACAAACGCCTGTCTGCCACCCTCTATCTGGTGGGGTTCGCCTGTACCAGCTCGGTTATCGCTTCGGTACTGTCGCCGCTGGCAGGCTATAGCTACGAAAAATACGGCTTTGCCCAGTCTTATCTGATTATGGGACTACTGGTGTTCTGCACCACCTTTATCTCCATCTTCCTGTTGCGCTCCAGTAAGTTATCTTCAGATCCTCTGATGTCGCAACCTTCTGCTATATGATTGAAAAGAGTAAAGAATATGACGTATTCAATATCCAAGGCTGAACAGGAACTGCAGGCTAAACGTGAAACGCTGAACTTGCGTTGGTATCCGCGCTACCATCTTGCCGCGCGCGCGGGCTGGATTAACGATCCTAACGGTCTGGTGTGGTTTAACGGTTGGTATCACGCTTTTTACCAGCATCATCCGTATTCCACGCAGTGGGGGCCGATGCACTGGGGCCATGCGCGCAGTAAAGATCTGGTTCATTGGGAGCACCTGCCGGTCGCGCTGGCCCCGGAAGGCCCGGAGGATAAAGACGGCTGTTTCTCAGGCTCGGCGGTTGTTGATGGCGACACCCTGGCGTTGATTTATACCGGGCATAAATTCCATGGCGACGCCAGCGATGAGGCTAACCTTTATCAGGTGCAGTGTCTTGCGACTAGCCGCGACGGAGTCTGCTTCGAGCGTCAGGGGATCGTGGTGGATACTCCGCCGGGCCTGCACCATTTCCGCGATCCGAAGGTGTGGCGTGAAGGGGATAGCTGGTACATGATCGTCGGCGCTCGCGATGGCGAGACCGGCCAGGTGCGCCTGTATCGTTCCGCCGACCTGCATCAGTGGCACGATGCCGGAGTCCTTGATGAGGCGGAAAAAGAGATGGGTTATATGTGGGAGTGCCCGGACTTCTTCACCCTCGAGGATAAACGCATACTGATGTTTTCTCCTCAGGGGATGGCGGCTGAAGGTTTCAACAACCGTAATCTGTTCCAGAGCGGCTATCTGATTGGTGAATGGCAGCCGGGGCAGCCGTTTGTTCGCAAAAGCGAGTTTATTGAAATCGACCACGGTCACGATTTTTATGCACCGCAAAGCTTCCTGACTCCCGATGGCCGCCGTATCGTTATCGGCTGGCTGGATATGTGGGAATCACCGTTGCCCGAACAGCAAGATGGCTGGGCGGGAATGCTTTCTCTTCCGCGAGAACTGAGCCTCGGCGTAGATAACCGTCTGCAAATGCGTCCGGCCAAAGAGGTAGAAGGTCTGCGTGGCGCGTGGTTCCCATGGCCAGTGAGTACGTTGAAAAATCAGCAGACCACGATGGTGGAAAACTGCGAGGCGATGGAGGTGATCCTAAACTGGGATTGTGCTAACAGCAGCGCAGAACAGTATGGCATCAGCTTCGGCGACGGTCTGCGCGTGTATGTTGACGCGCAGATGCAGCGTCTGGTTCTGGAGCGCCGTTATCCGCAGCATGGCCTGTGCGGGGTACGAAGCGTACCGTTGACAACCGGAGCATCGCTGAAACTGCGGTTGTTCTTTGATAGCTCTTCAGTGGAAGTTTTTGCCAATGATGGTGAAGCGTGTCTCAGCAGTCGTATTTACCCGGACGCTGCGCGCCGTGAGCTAATGCTATTTGCCTGGAGCGGTTCGGCCTCCATATCCGAGGCGGGGGCCTGGCAGCTCGAATAATCTATTTTCATATGTAAGGGATGTGGAAAACAAATTTTGTGCACACTTGTACCGCATCCCGAATTCTTCAAGTCATAGGATTTAAATATTTTAATAACCCGTTTGGTGTGACGGGGTAATTGTTGTCGTCATCATCGAGTTTCACCCATAAATATAAATTAAATAATAATGGATTAACGATGAAAAATAATGATGGTTTACATGTAAAAAAAATCCGGGTCGGATGTTTGCTCACGTTTTTAGCAAGCGCTTGCGCGAACGCCCAAGCACCTCAATCTATTGAGGAGCGTTTGGCGCACCTGGAACAGCGACTGAAAGAGACCGAGCAGCGGGCCGTCCGTGCGGAAATGGAGATTCGTGCGCTGAAACGGCAGGATACACCGGTAACGATGGCCAACGCGACGCCAACCAAGCCGGCATTACAGCTTAATGACTATGGTGAATTAAAATTCTATGGTGACGTTGAGTTTAATATGGATGGCGCTAGCCGTACCGGCAGTCTGACCTCGTTGAAAACCAGCGCTAATAAAAACTGGGCGCCGGGCGATAAAGAGCGCTGGGATATTAACGGGCGTATCCTGCTTGGCTTTGATGGATTACGTAAAGGGTCGAATGGGAAATATGCCGGTTTCAGCGTGCAGCCGCTTGCGGATATGAATGGTAAAATGAATCTTGATGACGCGGCATTTTTCTTCGGCCAGCAGGATGACTGGAAGATTAAAATGGGTCGTTTTGAGGCCTTTGATATGTTTCCGCTTAATCAGGATACCTTTATTGAATATTCTGGTAATACGGCCAACGACCTGTATTCCGACGGCTACGGTTACATTTACATGATGAAAGAGGGGCGTGGGCGCAGCAGCAGCGGAGGCAACTTCCTGCTCAGTAAAACACTTGATAACTGGTATTTTGAAGTGAATACGCTGGTGGAGGACGGTAGTTCGCTGTTTGTCGATCAGAACTATCACGGCAACGCGCTGGATAGCCGTAAAAACGTGGTTTACGTGCGCCCTGTAGCCGCGTGGCAATCCGGAGAGTGGTCGGTGGCTGCAGCGCTGGAGAGCAACCTTGTTAATAATGCTTACGGCTATCAGAATCAGCAGGGCCTTTGGGTCGACCAGTCCAGGCGTACCGGCTACGGTATGACCATGAGCTGGAACACGCTGAAAACCGATGCGCAGAACGGGGCGGTGGTGAACTTGAGCACCGCATATCTTGATGCGACGGATGAAAAGAACTTCAGCGCAGGTATCAATGCACTATGGCACCGCGTTGAGCTGGGCTATATCTACGCGCATAATAAAATCGACCGTTTCAATATGGACAGTGTGAATGCTGAATGCGACGGCGATTGCGCGATCCTGGCACCAGGAAACTACGATATCCACACCATTCATACTTCCTGGCAACTGCCGAATATAATGGATATGCCAAACTTTAATACCTACCTAGGGGCTTATGCTTCCTGGCTGGATGCTTCGACGATAAATCCAGGTGACACCGATATGCGCTATGGCATGAGGGTGCGCTTCAAATATTTATTCTAAAATTGGGGGGTTAAGGAAACACTATGAAACTGTGGACAGTTGGCGATGCGGTAATCGATTTATTACCTCAGCCAGATATGCAATATAAAGCTTGCGCTGGTGGTGCGCCGTTAAATGTTGCTGTGGGTGCAGCTCGTTTGGGATGTGATTGTGGTTTTATTGGCAGAGTCGGTGATGACCCATTTGGCCACTTTCTCCAGCAAACACTCTATTCAGAGGGAGTCGAAACGCAGCATATACAATTTGATGAGCAATATCATACCAGTACCGTGCTGGTAGCGCTGGGGAATGATGGCGATCGCAGTTTTACATTTCTGGTAAATCCTTCTGCCGACCAGTTTTTATCCTCTAAAAATCTACCCGATTTTGATGATGATATATTGCACTTTTGTTCGTTGGCTCTGGTTGCCAAGCAGAGCCGGGAGACCTTGGTCAAGGCGATAAGTTTAATAAAGCAACGCGGTGGCATCTTGAGCTTTGATGTCAATCTGCGGGAGAAAATGTGGGGGAATCCACAGGAGATGCTGGCAACGGTAACTGAATTTGCTCATCAGTCCGATATTTTAAAACTCTCAGAGGAAGAATTATACTGGATAACCGGTACGACTCATTATGAAAAAGCGTTGGAAAGAGTTAAGCGATTTCCTTCTAGCCTTAAAATTGTCACCCGTGGTATCCAAGGGGCTATCGCCTTATGGCAAGACCTGGTCATACACGTAGACTCGTACAAGGTGAACAGTTTAGATACGACGGGGGCAGGAGATGCCTTTATCGCTGGGCTGTTGGCAAATATCTCTCTTGGAAATGGTTTGCTTGATTTTGAACAATTGAAATTAGCCCTGACGCAAGCCAGCGCCTGTGGAGCGCTGGCGACGACACAAAAAGGAGCTTTATCAGCATTACCCGATGCGGAGGGTGTCAGAAGTTTTATTGAATCTGAGCATAGACTGACATTTAAGGTTAATTCTCTAAACCCTCATGAGTGAAATGCAGCAGACCTATTGTAATATAAGATGTCTATCAGTCAGTTAAAATGGATATCGACGGAAAGCATGAAAATAAATGTGGTGGGCACCAGCGGCAGCGGTAAAAGCACCGTTGCCCGCCAATTGGCGCAAAAGCTGACCGTACCCTATATCGAGATGGATAAGCTTTACTGGCGGCCAAACTGGCAAAATGCCTCAGATGACGAGTTCTTGCACCTGGTCAAACAGGCGCTGGTATCAGCCCCTGCGGGCTGGGTATTGGATGGCAACTATACCCGGACCAAAGCCGTGAAATGGCGGGATGTTGACTGGGTTGTCTGGGTTGACTACGGATTTTGTCGCACGCTGTGGCAGGCCGTTCGTCGCGCATCGGTGCGGGCTTGGTACAAGACTGAGCTCTGGTCCGATACCGGCAATTGTGAGAGCTTTCGCTGCTCTTTCTTTAGCCGTGAGTCGATCATCCTGTGGACCATCAAAACCTACCGCAAGAATCGTATAAAGTATCTGGCAGACCAGCAGGACCCAGCCAATCGCCATATTCGTTTTATCCAACTGCGATCTCCGGCGGAAACAGCGGCTTTTCTGGCTAGCCTCTGTTAGCGGGCTTTACTCGATTCAGCTTTTTATGTTCGCCATGCATGAGCCTCTGTTTCAGGCTGAATCTACTTCAGCTTGAAACACGATCTTCATCTGATTAATTTGTCAGCTAAGCTTCAATGCTCATTATTTTTCTCGCTGTTAGTCACGGAATTTTTGTTTTTCCCATCCTCATTGTAGAAAAAGTGACCCTCATCGCATTTTAAAATGGGCTAAGAACTTAGTTTGTGATGGTTTTGCTAAAACCATTCAGCTAATCAGGAAGGAATAATAAATGAACAAGCTTACTGTGCTTTCGCTCGCTATCTCTTTGATTTCTGGGTATGCCGGTGCTCAAACTATCGTATTGACCGACAGTGAGAACGGTATTGAACTTGGCAATTGGCGGATTGACAGCTCACAGCTGAAAATCCCCGCTCCGCGTTTCAGCCTGCAACAGCAAGTCTTGCATGGTGGCAAGCAAGAGGGATCGAAAGTCCTTACCCTGGCCAGTGAGGGGTTGACCATCACCCTTAGCCCAACGCGCGGTATGGATATTCTGCATGTCAACGGCTCCGGCGTAAGGTTGGGATGGGATTCGCCGGTGACTGAGGTGGTCAACCCGGCTTATATCAACCTTGAGAGTCGTAACGGGGTGGGTTGGCTTGACGGTTTTAACGAAATGATGGTGCGCTGCGGCTACGAATGGACCGGGCACCCGGGCGTAGAAAACGGCACGCTGTATACGTTACATGGCCGCGCAGGAAATACCCCGGCTTCCAAAGTGGTAGTAGATATTGCTGAAAAAGCGCCTTATGAAATCCGTATCCGCGGTCTGCTGAAAGAAAATACCTTTAAGAAAAGTAATCTGGAAACCTGGACTGAACTGCGTTACGTCCCCGGCACGCAGCAGTTTACGGTTCACGATCGTCTAACCAATCGTGCTGACTATCCTCGTGACTATCAGATCATTTATCACAGCAACTTCGGTAAGCCACTGCTGGAAGAGGGCGCCGTGTTCAGTGCGGCAATCAAGGAGATTTCGCCGTTTAATGATTATGCCAAGGGCGGTTTGAAAGATTGGCATACTTACCAGGGGCCTACCAAAGGCTTCGATGAAATGGTGTTCAACATCGTGCCTTACAGTGATTCGCAGGGTAAAACTCTGGCGATGATGAACAACAGGAAAGGGGATCGGGGAGTTGCAATTGGTTTTGATACCCACCAGTTGCCGGTTTTGACGTTGTGGAAAAACACGGATACTGAACGTCAGGGTTATGTTACCGGGATTGAGCCCGGGACCAACTACGCGTATCCGGTAAAAATCGAACGTGAGCAGGGGCGAATCAAACAGTTACAGCCAGGGAAGAGTACCGATTTCGAGCTGACTTACACTTTGCTGAACAATGCTGAACAAGTAAAAGAATACCAAAACAAGATAAAAACGCTGCAAGGTGACCGTGACGTTAAACTGGTCGATACTCCAATTGCGGTGGAATAGCGTCTGGTGAGGGGGGAGCCGGTCAAGCGACCGGCTCTTTGGCGTCAAAGCAGCAGTTCGTAGTGGACTTTCACCACCACTTTCTTGATGTTTTTCGGCTCAGTTATCTGGCAGCCGGGTTTGTGCGGCTCCAATGGGAAGAAGATTACATACATGCCCGGCATTAGGTTCAGGGTTTGCGGGCTGCGTTTGATATCCAGCCATTGCAGATCTTTGCTTTCATCGTAAAGATCGTTGCTTTCCCAACTGTCTGGCAGGCCAAAATCGATCCGCTCTTCGCCGCCGATCAGGATCTGGATATCCAGATATTCCTGGTGAAGCTCGGCGCGTTTGCTTTCTGCTGGCTCTGTCATCAGCTCCATCACGTTCATAAACACTCGATCGCCATCGATCTCGTGCCGGCCCAACGGCAGGCTAGGCAAATCATACTGACGTACGGTATTGAGGATATTGGCTAAAGCGGGTGAGAGACCACGTCCGAAGCGGGGGTTGTACAAACTGCCATAGATCATCCTGATTCTCCCTAATAAAAAAGACCTGCTGAGAGTATGTCTATTATTGTTCAGGAAAAAAGTTAACTGGCTTGCAATCATGCAACCTTTTGAGCGTGGCGCCGGGGACTTGCCGCCAGGCGCCAACGGGCTCATGAGAGGCTTTCAACCTGTGGCTTGGGTTTGATGGTTAACGTGGCTCCCATGGAGGCGGTAATGATGGCGGCCAATGCCAACCATTGTGTTTGGTTAAGATGTTCGTTGAGGAAGATCATGCCGGAAAGGGCTGCCATTGCCGGTTCCAGACTCATCAGGGTGCCAAAGGTACGGGCAGGGATCTTGGGTAACGCGATAATTTCCAACGAGTAAGGCAAGGCGGTAGACAGCACCGCGACGGCCAACGCCACCGGTAGAATATCCACGTTCAACAGTGCACTGCCGGTTTGCCAGGCACCGATCGGGCAGAACACGATGGCGGCGATCAGTGACCCCACGGCTACGGTGCCAGGCCCGTGATCTCCCCCGGCCTTCTGGCCGAAAATAATGTATATCGCCCAGCAGGCACCGGCACCCAACGCACAGGCTGCCCCCACGGGATCGATACTGCCCATATCGTGGCCAAGCGGCAGCAGAAACCACAAACCGGCAATCGCCAATGCCACCCAGATAAAATCGATGGGGCGGCGGGAAGAGAACATTGCCACCGCCAGCGGACCGGTAAACTCCAGCGCCACCGCAATGCCCAGTGGCACCGTGCGTAATGAAAGATAAAACAGGTAGTTCATCGCCCCCAGTGACAGACCATAGATCAGCAATGGCAACCGGCTACCGGCGGCGAAACGCATGCGCCACGGACGGAAAATGATAAACAGGATCAGCGTACCGATGCTCAGGCGCAGGGTGGTGATGCCTTCGGCACCCACCAGCGGGAACAGGCTTTTGGCTAATGAAGCCCCGCTCTGGATCGAGATCATTGCAATGATCAGTAAACACACGGGCACCAGCGTGGAAGACGCTTTAGTGGTTACAGACGAAGACATCCTTTCTGGCCTTATGGAACTCCCCAGCGTCTGGGAAGGTATTGAGTACAGGTGTTGCACAGTGTAAAGGAATTGACAGCAAGGTGTTGGCGAAAAACGGGGGGCCGAGTTGAATCTGTCAAAAATATGCGCCAACTTGGTTCAAGCAACCAATAAGTGCTCTTTTTTTAAGAGTATTCTGGATCTCGGATAGGTGATTAGCGTCACAAAAAGGAGTATAATTCGGGAAAAATACAGGAAAATTAGCATGCTATAGTGTTCTTGAAATCTTCTGTTACACGATACAAAGATTTAGACACTCATTTAAAGGCAGAGTTTCACGCTAATTTTTGCTATATTTTCAATGTATGAGAAATTGAAGCACTTTAATAATAAAACGCGTTTGAGGTGGTTATGAAAAAAATTGCATGTCTTTCCGCAGTAGCAGCTTGTGTATTGGCCGTAACAGCAGGTACCGCATTTGCTGGTGAGAGCACCGTATCCGCTGGCTATGCCCAGGGCGATCTCCAAGGCGTTGCCAACAAGGCCGACGGTTTCAACCTGAAGTACCGTTACGAGTACGACAACAGCCCACTGGGTGTGATCGGTTCTTTCACCCACCTGGAAAAGAACGGTTCTGAAGACGGCTTCTACAACAAAGCACAATACAACTCCATCACTGCTGGCCCGGCTTATCGTTTCAACGATTGGGCGAGCATCTACGGTGTGATCGGTGTGGGCTATGGTAAGTTCACTTCCAACGCTCAAAACGGTACTGACCACAACAACACCAGCGACTACGGCTTCACCTACGGTGCTGGTCTGCAGTTCAACCCAATGCAACAGGTTGCTCTGGACGTGGGTTACGAGCAGAGCCGTATCCGCAGCGTTGACGTTGGCACCTGGAACGTGGGCGTAGGTTACCGCTTCTAAGATTTCCCCATGCCTTCGGGCATGTGCGTGTGACCCTGTTGGTCATGCTCAATGAAAATCCGCCTTTTAGGGGCGGATTTTTTTTTGCCGGTAACAGATCGAAACCGCAGACAAACGTGTTAATCCATCGATTTATTTGGCTTGCCCAATTCCGTGGTCGGTTGCATTGAAAAACGCGCCGTACGGGGATCGCGCTCATATCCCTGTGGCTCGGTAAGCAACCCATAGAGCTCTGGCCGACGGCCATGGATCCAACGCCGCCCGCTGCTCATGGGGATTAGGCTCAGATCCAGATCGGCGGTGACCATGGCGTCCTGCGCAGCCCAGGTCTCTGACAGGATGCGGCCATAAGGATCCAGCAGCATCGCATTGCCGGTGCGCACCTCATCATCGTCTCGCCCCACGCCGTTGCTGAACAAAATAAACAGGCCATTATCATGGGCGCGAGAAGGCAACCAGCGCAGAAGCCAACCGCGGCCAGTGTCGCCGCGAAAAGCCTCTTCGATCGCCGCCGGATTTTCTTTACGTTGCTGCCATAGCGCCAGCGGTATCGGCTTCATGCCGTGCGGGCTGCGTGAATTTGTCCCCCCCGTCTGGTGAGGGGCGAATAGAATATCGGCACCCAGCAGCGTAGTGGCACGGGCGTTCTCCACCAGGTTGTTGTCCCAGCAGATCAGGATCCCCATGCGTACGCCCCAAGGGGTGTCAAACACGGTATAACTATCGCCTTTAGCGATGAGCGGATGTTCAAAAGGATGGAGCTTGCGGTGCACATGGGTTTGGCCATCTGGCAGGCAAACTGCATAAGCATTGTACAGCTGGCCGTCTTCACCCAGCTCAATCAGCCCAACGCCGATGGCCATCCGATACCGCTCTGCCAGTGGGCGGATGCGCGCCAGCGAGGGGCTGGTGGCGATAGGCTCAGCCAAAGCGGTGATTTCGCTGTCGGCCAGATGGCGTACGTGCCAATAACCGGTAATGCACATTTCCGGGAAGGCGAGGACCTGCACGTTGTCGGCGGCGGCCTGGACGATAAAGTCTTCCATAACGCCGAGATTGTAGTTCTTGTCGTTGGCGCGGTGTTGAAATTGTACCGACGCAGCGCGAAGGGTGGTGGTCATAGCAAGCTCCTGTGGGTTTTTTGTTCGCTAATTACAGCAGCCGCATCGATTACTGTATAATCAATTAAAATCCTCTTTTGATAACTTAATGGAATGGATAATCGTCAACTACGTGCCTTTGTCGCGTTGGCCGAACTGGGTCGCTATCACCTGGCCGCCGAGCGGCTGTGCATCACCCAGCCCGCGTTGAGCAAGCAAATTCAAGCCATCGAACTACAACTAGGCACCCGCCTGTTTGAACGGGGTCGCCAAGGTGCACAACTGACGGCCAACGGTGCTGCACTGCTCCCCAGAGCGCGGGAATTATTGGCCCAACACGAGCAGTTTCATCTTTATGCGTTGCAGCTAGTGAAGGGGGAAACCGGGCGTCTGGCCTTAGGCTTTGGGCTTTCCAGCTTTCATCTGGCCCCGCAACGGGTGGCAGCATTTCGCCAGCGCTTTCCTGCGGTGGTGGTGGGCCTGGAGGATCTTCCTTCGGAACGGCAATGTCAGTTGTTGCTAAGCGGCGATCTACAGGCTGGCTTTGTGCGCTTGCCCGTTGTTGCTCCTCTGCAGGTACTGCCTTTGCTGAACGATCGGCTGGTGCTGGCCGCGCCGCGAACGATGGCGTTGCAGGCGGAGAACCTGTTGGCGGATTTCCACCGTTTTCCTCTGTTGCAGTTGGAACCTTCGCGTGGCCGAGGGTTGAGTGAGCAGGCGCTGCGTTTTATTGCCGCTCAGGGGTTGCGGGCCAATGTGGTACAGCAGGCAGAGGACATCCAAACCTTGTTGGCGCTGGTGGCGGCGGGGATAGGCGTGGCGCTGTTGCCGCAAAGCATTGTGTTTATTGCTCCTGCTGGGGTCGATATTCTACCGTTAAGCGGCGAGCAGACGCAGTGGCAGGTTGGGCTGGCTTGGAACCCGCAGCGGCCTGATGCGCTACGGGATAATTTTATCCAGGGTATCTTGGAATCAGAGCGGTCGGTATAACACCACCGTTGGCAACTGGTGGTATTCGCTGCGATGGCTTGCCACAAAGCCGACCTTTTTTGCCAGGCCAAGCGAAGGGCGGTTATCTGGCGAGATGATACAAACGACTTTGTCCTGTGAGAAATTCTCTTTGGCCCAGACCAGCGCGGCATTCAAGGCTTCGGTGGCATAGCCTTTACCGTGCGCAGCCGTGATCAGCGTCCAGCCCATTTCGGGGACATCGAGTGCAGGTTGAATATTACGGTGAAAATCGGCGAAGCCAATCCCGCCAATATATCTGCCGCTGTTTTTCTCCCGCACCGCCCAGTAGCCATATCCCAGCAATTTCCAGTGGCCGATGTAGCGCAACAGGCGTCCCCAGCTGTCCTCCTTGTCGCGTGGCGTGCTGCCGATATAGCGCACCACCGCAGGATCGGCCCACATGGCGGCCAAATCGTCAAAATCTTCCAGCCGGTGGGCATCCAGGATCAGACGTTCGGTGATCAAGGTGGGGGCAACGGTGTGAGTGGTCATGGCTTCCTTCCTGAACAAGGGAAAAGGCGTTGCCGGAGCAACGCCTCAAGATACTCACCACTGTAGCCGAACTGCTTTGGCTCTAGCAATACCGGGAAGTTACACTACCAGCCACAGCAGCCAGGTAAAGGCGAAGCCACTTAAACCGAGCAGGGTGGTTAATACCGTCCAGGTTTTCAGGCCATCAGCTACCGACAGGCCAAGGTATTTGGTGACAATCCAGAAGCCGGAGTCGTTAACGTGCGATAAGCCCAGGCCGCCAAAGCAGGTCGCGAGCGTGACCAACACCAACTGCATCGGGTTAAGCCCGATAACCGCTTCGGACAGCAACCCGCCGGTCGTCAGAATGGCGACGGTAGCCGACCCCTGTGAGGCACGTAGTGCCAGCGAGATGATAAATGCAGCCGGGATCAGTGGCAGACCAATGGTGGTCAGCACATCTGCCAGCGCCTTACCCACGCCAGACTCAACCAGTACCTTGCCAAACACGCCGCCCGCACCGGTAACCATAATGACTACTGCCGCAGTCGGTAACGCCCCTCCCATCACATCGCTGGTGTGTTGCAGACTCCAGCCACGACGGATTGCCAGCAGATAGAACGCCAACACCAGGGCGATCATTAACGCTACGCCCGGTGAGCCGATTAATGACAAGGCATCACGCACCGGCGAACCTGCTGGCAGCAGGGTGGCAGAAACGGTGCCCAGCATAATGATGGCGATAGGAATAACGATCAGCGCGGTAATCAATCCGGCACTAGGAGGATTGATCCGATCGCTGAGTTGCGCTTTGCCTTCCGGTGCAGGTTCAGGGGCTGCCAGTTGCAGTTGTTCCAACACCTCAATGGAGAGTGGGTAGGCTTTACGGTTGAGATATTTTGCCGCGAAGTAACCGATAACGCCCACCGGGATACAGATGATCAGGCCGAGAATGGTCAGCCAACCGATATCGGCATTCAACAGCCCCGCCGCCGCGACCGGGCCTGGGTGCGGTGGCAGAGCTACGTGCACCGTCAGCATCACACCGGCCATCGGCAAGCCAAACTTCAACGGTGAGACTTTAGCCACTTTGGCAAAGCCATAGATGATCGGGGCCAGGATGATAAAGCCGACGTCGAAAAACACCGGAATGCCCAGGACGAACGCGGCACTGGTAAGCGCGGCAATGGTGCGCTTTGGCCCCAGCGCTTTGCTGAAACGCTGTGCCAGGGATTCTGCGCCGCCTGAATGTTCGATCATTCTACCCAGCATCGCACCCAGGCCGATGATAATGGTCACCGAGCCGAGTACACCGCCCATCCCGGCGGTCATCACTTTCATGACTTCACCGGTTGGGATCCCGCTGGCAAGCGCGACCAGTAGACTAACGACCAGCAGGGCGACAAACGGCTGAACCTTCGCCTTGATGACCATCAATAGCAGCAGTACGACACCCAGTACGGCAATGATCAGTAGCATAGTTGGAGACATAGCATAGCCTTTAATTCAGGTAAGAGTCCGGCACCGCGATCGCCCTAGGGCGATACGGGTGCGTTTATTTTTTATGTTAGTGAAACTGGTGTTGGCGCGACGAGTTCTTGATTACAGGTAAGGTTTCACCCAACCCAGACCCGCCGTCGTTTCTCCACGGGGTTTATATTCACAACCGATCCAGCCTTGGTAACCCACCTTATCCAGTTGGGCGAATAGCCAAGGATAATTCAGTTCACCGCCATCGGGTTCATTTCGGTCTGGCACCGAGGCGATCTGGATATGGGCATAGCGCCCGGCCAGTGAGGCGATCAGATTGCCGATATTGCCGTCCACCAGTTGCGCGTGGAAGAAGTCGAACTGAATAAACACGTTCGGGCGATCGATGGCGGCCACCAGCTCTGCCGCCTGATGCTGGCTGGAGAACAGGTAGTTGGGCTTGATCGGTGGGCTGAGCGCTTCGATCAACACCTTGATGCCGTGAGGGGCAAAGGCGTCGGCGGCGTAACGGATATTGCTGATAAAGGTTTCCCGATAGCGGGCAATATCTTCCCCTGGCGGCACTACGCCAGCCATCACGTGAACGCTAGGGCACTTGAGGGCGATGGCATATTCCAGAGCGCGATCGATATCCGCACGGGCATCCTGCTCGCGGCCGGGCAACGCCGCCAGCCCCCATTCGCCTGCACCCACATCGCCCGGCGCGGTATTGAACAACACCTGCTGGAGACCGTTTTGTTGCAGTTTCTCCGCCAGTAGATCGGCGGGGTAATCATAAGGGAACAGGAACTCTACCGCTTTAAATCCGGCCGCCGCAGCGGCATCAAAACGATCCAGAAACGAGTGCTCGGTAAACATCATCGATAAATTGGCAGCAAATTTTGGCATGCTTCAGCTCCGTAACTCGGCAATTTCATCATCGGTTAAATAGCGAATTGGGCGGTTGCCGAGGGTGAAAATCAGCTTGGCCGCATCTTCCATTTCTTCGGTATTGTTCGCGGCTTCCCGCAGGCTCTCGCCGGTGACCACGGGGCCGTGGTTCGCCAACAGGAAAGCCTTGTAGCTTGGGGCCAGCTTGCCCAGATCTTCCGCCAGCCGCAGATCGCCGGGGCGGTAGTAAGGCACCACCGGCACCTGGCCGACGCGCATCACCACATAAGGGGTGAACGGCTTGATGGCGTTTGCCGTATCCAACCCTTGCAGGCAGGAAAGCGCGGTCAAATAGGTGCAATGCAGATGCACTACCGCCTTGCACGCCGGGTTGTTCTGGTACAGCGCGCGGTGAAAGCTGATCTCTTTCGAGGGCTTGTCGCCGGAAATCCATTCACCACTCAGGCTGACTTTCGACAGTTTGTCTGCCTGCAACTCCCCCAGGCAAGAGCCAGTGGGGGTAGCCAGCAGGGTACCGTCTGGCAACAACAGCGAAAGGTTGCCTGCTGAACCGGTAGCGTAGCCGCGCTGGAAGAACGAAGCCCCCAGGCGCACCATCTCTTCCCTTGCCAGCCGTTCAGTGTCAGCGGTCATCGTCATACTGAAAACTCCGTTTGTGCTCTGGCGAAAAAGTTTTCATCGCCGAAATTGCCCGATTTCAGGGCCAGTGATACCGGTTGTTCAATTGCGCGTACCCAAGGCACACCTGGAGAAATACAAGGGCCGATATGGAAGCCGCGGATCCCCAACGCCTGGGTGACCACGCCAGAGGTTTCACCACCGGCGACGATAAAGCGGCTGAAACCCTGTTGTTGCAGGCGTTTAACCACTTCGGCAAACAGGGCTTCAACCGCCTGGCTGGCGGCTTCGGTGCCGTATTGCTGCTGGGTCTGTTGCAGTTGCTCCGGCTCGGCGGTGGCGTACAGCAATGGGGCCAGTGGCTGTGCGGCCTGTTGTTCAACCCAGGTGCTTAGCTCGGCGGCGTAGACGCTGCGATCTCCTGCTGTGATGCAGCGCGAGACATCAATACTCTGTGCCGGAGCCTGTTGGCGGTAGCGCGCTACCTGCTTGTTGGTCATGGTGGAGCAGGAGCCGGAAAGTACCACGGCTTTCTTTCCCTGTGGCGCTCCGGCAGATTGGGCTTTTTCCTCGCCCGGCTGTGCCCATTGGCGGGCAATGCCGATCGCCAGCCCTGAACCTCCGGTGACCAACTTCATGGTTTTCAGCGCTTCGCCCTGTGTCAGCAGATGCTGTTCGTTCAGGGTATCCAATACCACGTAGCGCACGCCAAGCTGTGCCAACTGTTGCAACTTTTCCTGCACCGCACCGGCTCCACGATCCATCTCTGCCGCGTTGACCAGCCCGCAACGCCCGCTGGCCTGGGCCTCCATCAGCCGCATCAGATTACTGTCGGTCATTGGCGTCACCGGATGGTTGCGCATACCGGATTCCGACAGCAACTGGTCCATCACGAACAGATAGCCTTGATATACCGTGCGGCCATTTACCGGTAGTGCAGGGGAAATCACCGTTTGCTGTTCGCCAAGCGCATTGAGCAAGGCATCGGTAACCGGCCCGATATTGCCCTGGGCTGTGCTGTCGAAGGTGGAACAGTATTTAAAGTAGAACTGGCGGCAACCCTGGCGCTGTAGCCAGGCTAAAGCCTGCAACGACTGCTCGACTGCCTGGTCGACCGGGCAGGAGCGCGATTTCAGGCTGATCACCACCGCCTGCGAGTCGACAGGGGTATCATCCTGCGGCACGCCATTGAGCTGGACCGTAGGCAAACCGTTTTCCACCAGGAAGCTGGCGATATCGGTGGCGCCGGTAAAGTCGTCTGCAATCACTCCGAGTAACATTATGAGTTCTCCTTATTCTTCGGCAGTTCGATCCCGGCGAAGATCTTGATCACTGCACTGTCATCTTCCTTACCGAAACCTGCGTTGCTGGCGGAGGTGAACATGTTGAACGCCGTGGAGGCCAATGGCAGCGGGAAGTGCAGCGCTTTGGCGGTATCGGCCACCAGCCCAAGATCCTTGACGAAGATATCTACGGCAGATTTTGGTGAGTAGTCGCCATCGACCACGTGGCGCATACGGTTCTCAAACATCCAGGAGTTGCCTGCGGCGTTGGTGACCACATCGTACATCACGTCCAGCGGGATACCGGCGCGAGCGGCCAGCGCCATCGCTTCGGCACCGGCGGCGATGTGTACGCCTGCCAACAATTGATGGATGATCTTGACCGTTGCCCCCAGGCCGATTTCGTCGCCAATGCGGTACACTTTCCCGGCGACGGCATCCAGCACCGGTTGCAATTGGGCAAAGGTGCTCTCACTGCCCGATGCCATCACGGTCATTTGACCCGCCGCTGCCTTGGCTGCACCACCGGAAACCGGGGCATCCAGCATTGGCAGGTTGTAGGCCAACAGTTTTTGTTCGATCTCTTTGGCATCCGCAGCCGCAATGGTGGAAGACACCATCACCGGCGTATTCGGTTTCAACTGTGCCGCCAGGCCGTTATCCCCGAACAGGATCTGTTTTACCTGGTTGGCGTTAACCACCAACAGCAGCACCGCATCCAGTTCGGTTGCAAAGTCTGCTGCGCTGGTGGCGGCCTGTTTGGCACCAGCTTGCTGTAGCGCCGCCAGTGCCTGTGGGTTGAGATCGACGCCATAGGTAGTCAGCCCGGCATTGATGCAGGACGTTGCCGCGCCCATGCCCATTGAACCTAAACCGACGATACAAACTGCGTAGTTTCCTGGTTGTGCCATGATGCACCTCTGTTAATTTTAGTGATTATTTGTTTTGATGTGTTAAATGTAAGCGTTATTGGCGTGGATATCGGTGATCGTCTTCACAATAATTAACAATGCAACGAACAGTCTAAAAAACGGTTACTCTTGCTAACATAATGCTTTTAAATGTTTTTTATGATTATGACCGGCTTCACAGCCTGAAAAGCTTTACTACCGTCGCATGAAAATTGACGTAAAATCACAATTATTATCATCGTAGTCACAGAGGGGGAACCGTGATACCTGTTGAACGCCACCAACAAATTTTGGCGCTGGTGTCCGAGCGCGGCGCAGTCAGCATAGCTGAACTGACCGAAAGGCTGGGGGTCTCACACATGACCATTCGGCGCGATCTGCAAAAACTGGAAGAGCAGGGCAGCGTACTGCCCGTTTCCGGCGGTGTGCAGTCGGCCGAACGAGTGGCGATTGAGCCTTCGCATCAGGATAAGGAAGGGATGTTTAGCCAGCAGAAAGCCGCCATTGGGCAACTGGCCGCGCGGCAGATCCCGGCTAACAGTTGTATCTATCTGGACGCAGGCACCACCACGTTGGCCCTCGCTCGCCAGCTCGGCGAGCGTGACGATATCACCGTGGTGACCAACGATTTTGTTATCGCCGCCTATCTGCTCGAACATAGCCAATGCAAGCTGATCCACACCGGCGGTACGGTATGCCGGGAAAACCGTTCCTGCGTGGGGGCGGCAGCGGCTCAGGCTTTACGTAATCTGTTTATCGATCTGGCATTTATCTCCGCTTCTTCATGGAGTATGCGTGGTTTGTCTACCCCGAACGAGGATAAAGTGGTGGTGAAAAACGCCATCGTTGAGGCCAGCCGCCGCCGCATTTTGCTGAGTGATACTTCCAAATATGGCAAGGTAGCCACCTATCTGGCGCTGCCGATTTCGGTCTTTGAGGTGATCATCACTGACGATCACCTGCCGGAAGCGGCGCGTGAGGCGATTATGCAGGCAAATATTACGTTGCTTACTGCTGCGCAGTGACTTTCAATCCCGCTAATCTGATAAACATCGGGGTGGTTATCGCTGCCCCAAGATCGTAGCCACAGACTCCACAACGGATAATACCTGGCATTGAGCTGCAATAATTCCATCACGTCCAGGTGCCTGCCGGTGGCACCGTCAGCCTGCTACCCCATAATATTTACCTATAAAAAGATAATAAGTTATTTTGAAGGATCCACCTTAATGTGGTGCTGGTATAGATCCTGATGATGTATGGGTAACACCAGGTTATATCGCAATGTAAAGTCAGAATCAGGCTAAGGCTAAGGCGGTTGTCTGGCGGTGTGACAGGTTAAAACCATTGATTTAAATGATAAAGGTTATCAATGCTGGCCGAAAACACCTACTTTCCCAGTTATGTAAGATCTTAGAGATGGTTAAATCTGCGATATTTTTACATTAAAACAGGCTTTACAAGGTGATTTTGTGAAGTTTTTCGCTGTAAATAAATTTAAATCAACATAAAAATCTAACCTTGTGAATTTTAATGAATCAATATATCAATAATCAGCGTGTTTCGATAATCTTTGTTTTGGTCATGAGAAAATTCTTATTCCAGGGAGAAGGAAAAATGCCACAGTTAATGACAATTACCCGCGGACTATTTACTAGCGATAGAAACGTTCACGAAGGCTTTTTTTAATTTCAATTAAATGATTTTATTAACGATTAATGCCTGGGCTGTCTGTTTTTATAGTGAAAGTCGTGAGTATAATGAAATATAAGATTAATGACCGTATTATCTTCGATGTCGATAGCGGAACGCTGAGTTTGAGCGATCTGTTTGACGATACTGTCACCATCTCCAACCCATCCAAGCGCTTGCTACAGTTACTGATTGTCCACCAGGGCGATGCCGTGAGCCGTGAAGTGATCTTCAAAAAGGTGTGGGATGATTATGGGATGATTTCCAGTAACAATAATCTTAACCAGTGTGTGAGCAAGTTACGTAGAGTGATCAAGGCGCTGGGAATTGATGAGGAGGTGATCGTCACGGTTCCCAAAGTGGGTTTTATGCTGCACAGCGAAATCCAGATTGTGTCTTGTGAGGATGAAAAGGATACGCCGATCCTTGCTGCCGAACCGCCGGTATCAGCCGCTAAAACCATACCCGTGGTGGTAGGCAGGGTGTTCTCCCGTGCTTCCTTGCGCTATGGTTGGGGGATAGTGGGCTTTGTGTGTGTGGTATTGGCCAGCATTGCGTTCTATATTTTCAATCCAAGCATCCGGCAAGAGAGCTATTTGGGCAAATCGGGTAACTGCGCGGTATTTATGTCGAACTCCACGGTTCAGGCAGATCCGGCATTCAGCGATGATGTGTTGGCGCAGGTGGTAAGGCAAAAAATCCAATGCCAGCCGGATGAATACCTGTTGCTGATGCGTGGCAATCAGGTGAAGTCGTATATTTCTGGCATCTCACGGCTATTTTTTCTCCGCTGCAAGATTTTGCGAGAGCATAAGATTGAACTTTGCTCTGGTCTGGAAAGCGAATCCTCACTTTAATTGAATGATGCTGATTGGCTGGCGGGAAAAACACCCGACAGCCAGAGCATCTTTGCCTTAGATTAAACCACTTCATTAACGTTATCCCCCTTATTCCGTCAGCGTACTACCCCGAAATAGTAATGCCCCTCACCCTAGCCCTCTCCCAAAAGGAGAGGGGATCGAACATGCCACAATTTTATTACGGCACTCCGCCTCTGTATCAACCCTATTGCAGCTCAATTCTTCACCTGAATACGGCAATGTTCCAGCTCCCTGGTCCAAAAGGAGAGAGGACCGAACGTGCCACAATTTTATTACGCCACTCCGCCTCTGCATCACCCCTGTCGCCGCTCACTTCTGCACCTGAACACGGCAAAGTACCAACTCCCTCGTCCAAAAGGAGAGAGGACCACACGTGCCACAATTTTATTACGGCATTACGCCTCTGCATCACCCCTGTCGCCGCTCACTTCTGTACTTGAATACGGCACCGTACCTGCTCCCTCGCCCTTTGGGAGAGGGTTGGGGTGAGGGGAAATGGGTTGCCTTAACGGATAAGCATTAAATGTATAGGCTAATTTTTCACCAGAAAGGGCGCCGAATAACGGTAGTTGTAATGTGGTTAATGTTTGATTGAATTAATCTAGGATAATTCTGCTACCCACCTTGCGTGGGTGGGATTTCTATCCTTAATTGAGTATTAAAAAGATTAAACACAGGATTTAAATCTAAACATTTCACATTTACTAGTTAATGATTATCTTAAGATTAATTTGGGTTAAGATTTTTCTCGCCAAGTAGGACGAGAGGCACACTCACGTTGCATATCAATACTTGGCGTTATCCCGCTAGCAACTGGCAATACCGGAGTGAGTGGAGATGACAAAGATCGGCACATTTAACGGACAATAGAAATCTATAACTTAGGGAGTTTTACCATGAAAAAGATCACACTTGCTCTGGCAATCGTTTCAGCATTCGCAGTAGTGGGCACCGCTCAGGCAGCAGACGTTACCGCACAAGCCTTGGCTACCTGGTCAGCCACTGCCAAGAAAGATACCACCAGCAAGTTGGTTGTGACGCCAATCGGCAGCCTGTCTTTCCAATATGCTGAAGGCATCAAAGGCTTCAACAGCCAGAAAGGTCTGTTCGACGTGACTATCGAGGGCGAAGGAACCGCCACCGATTTTAAACTGACCTCCAAGCTGGTGGCCAATACTCTGACTCAGCTCGATACCTCTGGTTCTACCCTGGAAGTGGGCGTTAACTACAATGGCGCAGCAGTAGAGAAAACCGCTGAAACCACCATGATCGACGTTAATGCCGGTATTATGGGTGGCAACCTGAGCGCACTGTCTGGCGCTTACGACAAAGCTGTTCGTACCAGCGCACAAGATCAGTTCACCTTCAGCATCATCGGCGCAACGGCTGATGGCGCAACTGCTGTGACTGATTTCAGCACCCTGCCTGAAGGTATCTGGAGTGGCGACGTGAGCGTAGAGTTCAACGCTACCTGGACTACCGCATAATCGTTTCCCCAGAGTAATGCGTCTTAACAGGGGGGAAACCCCCTGTTTTTGTCAGCTAAAGAGTTTGGAATACCGCTATGAATCGTTTCTATTTTTCTATTCCCCTGTTGCTTTCCCTATGCCATAGCGCCTTTGCGCTGGATGTTGGCGCGGTCAGTTCCTTTATGCCCAGTAATAGCGCGACGCTAAGTAAAGAAATTAAAAATACGACGGATAGCGGCCGCCTGGTGAATATAAAAATAGAAAGGATTTCCGACCCGACGGAATCCGGCGTGGTGATCCCGATGGCGAAGAAGGACGAAATGCTGTTGTCACCGGCCAGCCTGATGATGCCAGCTAACGCCAGGGACGTGATCCGTTTTTATTATAAGGGCCCAGAAGATAACCAAGAGCGCTATTACCGGATTGTCTGGTTCGATCAGGCATTAACGGATGCGGGGCAGAATACCGCCAAACGCAATGGCGTGGCCACCACCTCGGCGCGTATTGGCACCATTTTAGTGGTTACGCCACGCCAGGTTAATTTTAATCATCAGTTTGCCAATAACAAAGTCACCAATACCGGCAATGCCACTTTCAAAATGGTGGCCTACGGCCCCTGCAAGAATAAGAAAGAAGGTAGCAACTGCAAAGAAAACTATTTTGTTATGCCAGGTAAAGATCGTGGCCTGTCCAAAGTAGATATCAATGATAAGAAAAGCCACGTTGCGCTTTGGTATGGAGAGCAATTTATTCAAGTCAAATAACACCAAGTTGGACTGCCACGGGATGTTGCAGTAAAGGGATGCATAATAGTTCAAGGAGTTAGACGTGAAACTAGCACTGGATAGTGCATTACTCAAGATATCAGTAGCGGTAGGGATGAGCGTTATCCCGGCCGTGATGATCCCTGGGCAGTCGGCTCTTGCCGCCGGGTTAACCCAAATTGATGGCGTGTTGATCCCCCAGACTTTCAGCATGGCATTGCGTGAGGGGATGAGCATCCCGTTATTGCTGCATTTTGAACAAAACAGCACCCTGAAAGACGATCAACGCATTGGGCGCGCATTGTTGGTGCTTGATGATAACCATCTAAAAATTAGCGAAATTACCCTGGAAGATAACGAGGGTGGCGCACAACTGACCGCCGCGATCACCAAGCAGCTCAATGCACTCAATGACGCCAACTTTGACGATAAGCAACGCATTACGCTGTCGGATGATGCCTGGCTGGCGCTGGATTTCCGCCAGTTGAACCTGCAATTGGTGGTGAAGCAATCGGCCCTGGGGACGGTATTGCGTGAGCGCGCCAGCGATATTGGTGCGTCGAGTGTTGATCAGATAAGCAGCACGCTGGCCTATAACCTGGGCGTTTACGACAACCGCACCAAAGCCAGTGAAGGTTTTACCTCCAGTTATCTATCACTGAATAACGTCACCTCTCTGCGTGAGCATCATGTGGAAGTGAACGGTTCTGTCTATGGGATTGGCAGCAGCAACCAGGATTCGACGCTGTATAAGGTGATGTATGAGCGTGACTTCGCTGGCCGACGCTTTGCCGCAGGCATGCTCGACAGTTGGAACCTGCAATCGCTGGGCCCAGTGACCACCATCAATTCGAGCAAAATCTACGGCATGTCCTATGGTAGCCGGGCCAATTCGACGGTGTTTGATAATACCCAGTCGTTAACGCCGATTGTTGCCTTCTTCCCTTCGGCGGGTGAGGTTCACCTGTCGCGTGATGGCCGCCTGCTCAGCGTACAGAATTTCGCCATGGGTAACCATGAAGTGGATACCGGCACGCTGCCTTTTGGTATTTACGATGTGCAGGTTGAGGTGATCGTCAATGGTCAGGTGATTAACCGCCGTATGCAGCGGGTTAACAAACTCTATAGTCCGCTGCACGCCGCGGGTGCGCCGATGTTCTGGCAGTATTGGGGCGGCATGGTGCGTATGGATGAGTGGCGTGGCGACAACGATCGTTTCGCTGAGGCTAAAGATAGCTACCTGTTGGGGGCTTCAGCCTCTGGCAATCTGTCTCGCTTCAACTGGGCGCTGTCCGGTTATTCTCTGGACAGCACCTCAGTGGCGGAAGGCCGTTTAAGCATACCCATCATTGATTCAGTGCAGGTTAGCACGCAGAGCATGGTGGCCACCGACCGATCCTGGACGCTGATCAACACCGTGAGCGCCACGCTGCCCGGCGGTTTCAGTACGCTGTGGGCCAACGAAGAAAAAACGGTGATCGGCGATAAACTGCGCCAAAACGATGCCCATAACCGGGCGATCGGTGGCTCGCTGAACTTGGGGGCGATTGTGCCTCATCTCGGCACGCTCAGCGTCAGTTATAACGATGACAAGAAAAATAGCAGCCATTACTACAACGTGGATTACTACCAGAATCTGTTCACTGGCCGTTACGGCACGCTGGGCATACGTGCCGGGGTACAGCGATACAATAATGGCCACTCCGGCGGCAATACCGGTAAGTACATTGCGCTCGATTTCTCCTTGCCGCTGGGCAACTGGTTCAGTGCTGGGGTTTCTAACCAGAACGGCTACACCACGGCCAATATTGCGGCGCGTAAAGAGATTGCCGATGGGCCGATCCGTACCGTGGGGGCCAATATGTCGCGTGCCATCTCCGGGGACACCAACGGTGATAACAGCTTTAACGGCGGTGCCTACGCTCGTTTTGACACCAAGTATTCTACCGGCACCGTCAACGTTAGCAGCTCCGCAGACGGCTATGTGAATACCAGCCTGACCGCTAACGGCAGCGTCGGTTGGCAGGGGCGTCATATCGCGGCAAGTGGGCGCAATGAAGGTAACTCAGGGATCATTATCAATACCGGCCTGGAAAATGAAGGCATGTTGACCGCGCGCGTGGATGGCCGCGTCGTCAAGCTGACCGGAGACAAGAACTATCTGCCACTGTCCCCTTATGGCCAGTATGTCGTGGAGTTGATGAACAACAAAAACTCGGCGGAAAGCTTCGACATCGTCACCAACCGTAAGAACAGCCTGACGCTGTACCCGGGCAACGTGGCGGTCATCGAACCGCAAATCAAACAGATGGTCACGGTATTTGGCCGCATCAAGGCCGAGGACGGTACGCTGCTGGCCAACGCCAATATCAACAACCATATCGGGCGTACCCGTACGGATGAGAAAGGGGAGTTCGTGATGGATGTGGACAAGAAATTCCCGGTAATCGATTTTACCTACCGTCATAATCAAAGCTGTGAGGTGGCACTGGACCTGAGTAAGGCACAGGGTGCGGTCTGGGTCGGCGACGTGGTTTGCCGCGGCTTGAAGTCCTACGCCAAAGTGGGCCAACCAGGAGATATGAGCAATGAAGGCTAATAGCATACGTTTGGCGTTGTTGATCGGCGGCCTGCTGAGCATCGCCCCGGCGCAGGCGGTGAATCCGACCAATCTGGGAGATGCCGCCACGATGAAGTTTGTCTTTGTTGAGAACAATGCGGACGATAACTTCTTTGTGACCCCGGCAGGGGGGCTAGATCCGCGTATGACCGGTGCCAATAAATGGACCGGCCTGAAATATGGCGGATCCGGCACCATTTACCAGCAGAGCCTGGGCTACGTCGATAATGGTTTCAACTATGGTCTGATAGCCAACTGGCGTTACGATATGTGGCTGGAAAATGCGCCGATCAAAAATCCATTTCTTGGCCTGCGCTGTATCAACTGGTATAGCGGTTGCAATATGGAAACCAGTCTGATCCTGCCAGAGACCACCGATGAAAAAGGGTTCTATGGGGCGGTTGTTACTCCCGGGAATCAAAAATGGATGCACGGCATGATGTCACCGAGTTTTTATCAGTATCTCAAGCAGATGGGGGCTGGTGAGTCATTCAGCATGCAAATCAACGGCTGTCAGACTTCTGCGGTCTACAGTGCCAGCAGTGGCCAACGCTGCAAGGATCAAAGTTCAGGCACCTGGTATCGACGTAACGTCACCCATGCCAAAGCGGCACACCTGCGTTTTATCAATACCAATGCGGTATCGGAAGTGTTCGTCAACAGTGATGGGATACCGATCATCGGTGAGGGTAATGCGGACTGCCGCAACCAAACCGTCGGTGCCCGCAGCGGTATCATGTGCAAGATGGTCAGCTACGATCTGCAAACGGATGGCAGCGTCAGCAACACCTCGATCCATATTTTTCCGTCGATCAACCATGCTGCACTGTCATCGGCGGTTAATGCGGCCGATCTGCAATTCAGTTTGAATGGCAACAGTTGGAAAAATACCTCGGGTACCGGCAGCTACTATACGTTTAACGAGTTGAAGAGCAGCAATGCCGTTTACGTGTTTTTTGCCAGTAATTTCTTCAAACAGATGGTCAAGCTGGGGATCACCGACGGCGGTACGCACGATCTGATTAACTTCCGTTTCCAGAACACCACCTCGCCGGAATCGGGCTGGTATGAGTTCTCGACCTCTAACCAACTGATCATCAAGCCTCGTGATTTCAGCATCAGCATTATCTCCGAGGATTTCGATAACAACCCGCACCGGGAAGGCTATGTTGGCCCCTCAGAGCTACCATTGGAGTTTGGCTATATTGTGACCACCAGCGCCAAGACCAATGCCGATCAGGTCAGGGTAATGGCGAGCGGCCCAACGCAGTCACTGGGAGGGATCAACTACTGTATTTTCTCCTCGCCGGACAATACCACGAAGGTTCCATTCCCGGCCCAGCTTAGTATCACCACCAGCACGGGGACGGAGCAGGTGTTTGATGCAGGTTGTGACAGCCAGTGGCACGATATGACCAACGCTCTGTGGAGCAGTACCCCATGGAACGATATTTCCGGTGACGTGGGGGTGATGAACAAGACCAAGGTCAAGTTCAGGATCCCGATGAACGCGCCGATCTCGCTGAAAACGGTGGAAGGTAACGCCTGGTATGGCGATGTGCATGCCGCCGGTGAAATTCACGTTGAGGCAACCTGGCGCAATATCAATTAAAGGGGGTAATGTGAAAACTCTGCTGCTATGGCTAATATTCCTGCCCTTTACCGCCGGGGCGATCAACGTGGGTACCATGACGTTTGCGATGGATCAGGATCAGTCCTTTGTCGCCAAGCGGGTGTTGAACAATAACGCCAGCGCCCGGTTTTATCAGGTTTCCATTCGTGCCATCGATCGGCCAGGGGAGCAAGAGGTGCGAACCCGCCCGGCAGAGGGTGAATTGCTGTTTGCTCCCAAGCAACTGACGCTGCGGGCAGGGCAGGGGGAATATTACAAGTTCTATTACCATGGGCCGAAGGATAATAAAGAACGTTATTATCGTGTCTCATTTCGCGAGGTACCGACTAACCTGCTGACCACCGGGCAGAGCAACAAAGCCGGTGCCAACCTGGAGCCGATCGTGGTAATGGATACCATTCTGGTGGTCAGACCGCGTGTCACCCAGTTTGACTACCAGCTTGACAAGCAGCGCGGTACGCTCAAAAACACCGGTAATACCTTTTTTAAGTTTCTGTTGAAACCCGGCTGTGAAAGCACCGACGAAGAGGGGATCACCGAGTATTTACGCCCTGGGGATACGCTGTCGCATCCGGGTATCAAACTGCAAGGTCAGAAATTTATTATTTATAGCGATAAGTTTATCAACGTGGATAAAAGTTGTATTTAATCGGCTAGTTTTTATTTTATTGACCGTTCGGCAAGGAACGCTGGTTTCAGGTGGTTTTTATAAACTAAAAAATATAATATTTTCAATGGGATAATTAATTATGCATGCCTTATATAACGAGACTTTTATTCTCTTTGAACCCCATCCTTTGGTGAATATCGGCCTGCAGGCATTGATTGACCCGAATAATAAAAAAATCAGCAGTCTAAGTAGACTGAGGGATATTGTCTCGTCACTCAATGATAATGAACAGCAAACGGTTATTATGGAGCTCTACCATCATACCGAAGACATTTATCAGGTAGTGCGATTCGTGTTGACCTTCGGTACGCTTTGGCCAAAGGCATTCTTGGTGGTTTTCACCGATATCATCAACCCGGATATTTTGTCGCTGCTTGCAACGCAAAAACACCTCTCACTAGTGGCCAAGCGCGATAGTGTGAATTATTTGCTGGCAGCCATTTCGGCGGCCCATCCCACTGCCAGTTATCGTAGCCCAGCGATGCGGCAACTGTTGTTGCAGGAACAGCGCCCATTATCCGGCTGTGAATGGCGTATTCTGGGATTGATGGTTGCTGGAGCCAATGCGCAGCATGCCGCTCAGGTTATCGGGCGCAGTTATAAGACCGTCTGCACTCATAAGCTGAATATTATGCGCAAGCTGGGGCTGAATCAGGTTGGCTTTATGCAGCTGCTGTTGGCGTTCAGAACCCGTTACTGGGATGAAACTGCCATTTCGGGCATACATCCTGCTCCACCTCACTGAGAGAGAAGGGTTTTTTCTGAGGTTATGCCAGCTGTGCTAGTTCAAACAATTCCTCTGTCAATCGGCCTGGCTTAAATCAGTGCAGATCGCCTTTATTCTGGGTTTGTTCTTAATTTCAGGCTGTTTCTTAATGATATATATATGTCACTTGTAAGCAAGCCAGGTCGCTGTTTTACATTACAATTGGCTATAAAATGATCGGTCTTGGTGTTATTAATAGCATGATAATATTATCATTTCTAGTATTTATTTGAGAATTAACTGGCTATATTAAAGAATTTCTCATGAAAGATCTGAAAGTAAAACATTTCAGCTGAATTTTATTGTCTTAATAAATGCTATAAATTAAGGTCCTTCTGCCTTTAAGAACGGCGTATTCATGTTTTTAATTAATTATTCTAGAAGGATCTATATAGATGAATAAAAGCAAAATTGGGCTTTTGATGCTCGGGACTCTGGCGTTCTCTGCGAATGCTTTTGCTGGTATCAGCAGCCAAGAGCAAAATATGCGTAATGAAGTCACCAAGTGCGTCAGTGATATCCAGTCATATGGCAATGATCCTCGGGATAAATCACCTCTGTGGGTTATTTACGGCACCCGCGGTGGTGCGCATAAATATTGCGGTTCCGTTGCCGCTAAAACCAGAACTGCAATCACCCCAGGGTACAACCAGCAAGAGGCTTGGGAAGCAGAGTGGCAGGATCTCTTTGCAGAATATAGCGCCATTCCTAAGGCAGATGCCAACCAACCCAATACCCTGAAATTGGTTAAAAAGCTTCGTGATCTTGCCGCAGCAAACAAATTGGATGGGCGCCATGCTCAGTCCAAACTTTATGTTTATCGTGCTATGATGCGTGAGCTTGATAAATTGGATGCGATCCTGCCTTCTGTCGAAGGTAAGTAACCTGTTCTAATTAAATAATAATGCACCGGCATATTTAATTATGACTGCCGGTGCATTTTTATACATCCCATTATTTCCATCCGCGCAATATGAATAAAAATTTATTCGTTTTCCCTATTCTATTAATGGCAGCCTGTTTTGCCAATGCAGGGGAGTATTTTTATATATCCGAAGGAGAGCGGGATATAGGTCATATTGAATTGGACGTGGCGGACGACGGTTTTCCGTGTTTTGATAGACAAAAGCTTATAGAATGGCAAATCCTCTCACCCGCAAACAGCAGCGAGGTACCAGAAACCGGCTGTATCAAAGTTAAAGATCTTTATCCATTAAATATTACCGTTACCTTAATTGATAAGGTGAATTTTCTCATTTTTACCTTTTTGGAGTCGACGGAGGTCAAGGCCGATCCTCGCCTGGCTATCGAGTATAGAGATGAGGGTATTCCAGCTATCCTGATAAACTATGATGTTAACTATAAAAAATATCAGGGAGAACGTTATGTCAGGAGAAAAAGAAAAGATAACTTAGTCGTTGAGTTAGAGTCTGGCATCAACTATCAACACTGGCGGTTAAGATCATGGCAGTTTCATGATAATGAGGATATGCCTCAGCAACGGATAAGGTTTTCCGATCTCTATGCTGAAAGAGATATCCCCGTGATAAACTCTCGCCTGCATTTTGGTGAGGGCTACAATAATACTTTCTATCTGGATCCCTTTCCCTATCGCGGGATAAAATTGTCCTCGGACGATAATATGTTTCCTTCGTCACAGGGGCCGGTGTTGCCTTGGGTGTACGGTGTGGCCACCAGTGATGCTGAAGTTGAGATCCGGCAGAACGGCAAACCGGTTTACCGCACGATGGTTCAAGCCGGGGATTTCGTGCTGAGAAATATCAAACTGTTTGACAAATCGGGTTCTATTACCATGACGGTGAGAGAAAGCGATGGTAGCATCATTTATTATGACGTGCCCTGGAGTCGACTGGACAATATCCTGGATGAGAACATGTGGAAATATGATGTCTCATTCGGCAAGTTTATGAGTAGTGAGCGCATGGAAGAGACTAACCCCATTTTCTTTCAGGGTGGTGCGGGATATGGCCTCACTGCACAAAGCTCTTTATTTGGTGGCGCGTTGGTATCGCAAAATTACTATAGCCACTCACTAGGTATTGGTCAACGACTCAAACAATTCGGTGATGTTACCTTTAATCATCAGTACAGCAGTATAACATCGGCAGAGCAGGGCAAGGTAAACGGTGAGAAGTTGCGTTTACACTATGTGGCTAATTTCAACAAGGCGAATGCCAGCATCAGGTTAAATGGCGAGTATTATCTACAGCCTCATTTTAATGATTTCAATCGTTACTCCTATAATGCTAAAACAGATTATTATTGCTGTGATTACTATAAAAAAGAATATGGTTTTGATTTTTCGGTAAGTGCATTGTTCGGCTCATCACAGAGCTTATCGTTAAATATTAACCAGGAAAAATACAAAGAAGATCAAGGCAAGCGGACGTTCTACTCACTGAAGTTTATGCAAAACACCGTCAACGTATCCTATGATCTTGACCTGTCATACTATCAATATCCTACGCAAAAAAATGAAATGCTGTTTGGTATTACCTTCAGGATCCCCTTGAAGAGCATGGGGATTGATAACACCAGCCTGAATCTGGGATACAGCTATAATCCCTACGATCACTATCAAACTGAGCTTGGCGTGAGCGGTAGACATTTAAATAACAACCTTAACTATCGGGTGACTAGCCGCAAGGGCAAACAGAGCAAGGCAAGTTATCAGGCGAATGCCAATTACCGTTATGCTGCGGGTGAATCGGCTATCAGATACCAGTCTGGAACAAACTATGCGCTTTACTCGGCGAACAGCTCAGGTTCATGGATTGCCCATCAGGCGGGGATCACCTTAGGGCCAACGTTAGGTGACACTAACGCACTGGTTTATAGCAAAAAGCATCCTAATGCGACGATCCCTGAGCAGGTTGATGTGGTTACCGACAGCCGCGGTTATGCCATTATCCCCAATCTCATTCCCTATCAGGTCAACGTGGTCAATGATGAGATAGGTCAAGAGAGGGAGTTTGGTGAGCCAGCCAATGAAGTCGTTAAAGTGCCGACATTAGGCGCCTTATCCTATTATGAGTTGCTCAATTAAATCGCTGTGCCGAAGAGGGCAACAGGTGGCAATCATACAGGACGCTGATACGCCCTAAGCCCTTCCCTGGGGACTGGTTGTCGGTACTTTAGTTAAAGTACCGACACGGAGAAACGAAAGCAGGCTCCAGCATGCTGCTGATCCACCAGCGTAATGTCACTGTCGTGTAACTGCAGAATGCGTTTGACAATCATCAGCCCCAACCCCCCCGCATTGCGGCGGGCATGGTTGAGAATTGACGGGCGGATAAACAGATCTGGGCGCAGCTCCAAGGGAATGCCTGGCCCGCTGTCATTGACCTGTACCATCACCTTATTACCCTGTGGCCACAGGCGTATTTCGATCTCTCCTCCGCTTGGCGTATGGCGGATCGCGTTATCCAGCAGGTTGGTCAGCACCCGTTCCATCATGCTCAAATCGGCAAACACCTGGGGGATGCCCGGCTGAATATCGGCAAGCAGGCGCTGCTGGCGAGCCTCGGCGGCCAATTCGAACTTCTGGAATACGTCCTGCACCAACTCACTGAGGGAGAACGGTTCTTTCTGAGGTTTCACTACGCCGTACTCCAGCCTGGCCAGCTCAAATAGCTCTTGCGCCAGCCGCCCGACTTTGCGGCTCTGCGCCAGAGCGATCTCCAGATAGCGTTGACGGTCGGTGGGGGTCAGGCTGGCGGATTTCACCGACAGCGTTTCCAGATAACCATGCAGCGAGGTCAATGGAGTACGCAGATCGTGAGAGATATTGGCGATAAACTCGCGCCGTTGCTGGTCCTGTTGCGACAGGGTTTGCCACTGTTCGGTAATGCGCTGTGCCATACGGCGGAATGCCTGCTGCAACTGGCTGACCTCATCACGGCTGTGACTCTCCGCAGGGGTATTGGCATAGGTTTGCAGTGCTGCGATGCCGTCGTTATCCAGCGCACTAACCTGCTGGGTCAAACGGCGAATCGGGCGTGTCACCCAGTGGAAGGCAAAGCCACCAGCCAGCAGCCCGAACAGCGCCACCAGCCCCATCGACCACAGCGCGGTATAAATGGCAGAGTTGATCTGGGCGCTATTGGCCAGCGCATCATAATCCTCCCCCAGCAGCACTACGTAGAGATAGCCTTCAATCTCACCATTTACCCGCAGCGGCGCGGCGCTGAAGACTTTTTGGTTATTGAGATTACGCGGGTCGTCACCATAGAGGGGCATTTCGGCCCCGTTCAACAATGTCTGTATCGGCAACAGATCGACCTTTTGGCGTTTCATGTGCCCGGCAGGTGCCGCGTTGCCGACAATATTGCCTTCTTTATCCAGCAGATAAACCTCAACGCTCGGATTAACTGCCATCAGTTTATCGAACAGGGTATGCACCGACCGATCGTTCCAACCCTGTGAACTCAACAGTGGGTTACTGGTGGCGATATGCTGCGCCAGATTGGTGGAAAGCCGTTGGATCACCGCCTGGCTATATTGCGTGCTGCTGCGCACCTGTAACCAACCGGAGATCGAACAGCAGATGAGCAGCAGCAGGGCGAAAACCAGGGTCAGGCGTTGTGTCAGCGTGAGATTTTTCATCATTTACCCTTGCGGCGAAGCCGCGAATTTATAGCCCATGCCCCACACGGTAAGGATGTGCTCGGGTTCTGCCGGGTTGCGCTCAATCTTGATCCGTAGCCGGTTAATGTGGGTATTCACCGTGTGTTCATACCCTTCATGTTGATAGCCCCAGACCTGATTGAGCAGGCTGAGGCGAGAAAATACTTTGCCGGGGTGGCGGGCGAAAAAATACAGCAGGTCGAACTCGCGCGGTGTCAGTTCCACCGGTTGCTGGTTTAGAAGAACTTCGCGGGCGATGGGATCGATCACCAGCCCGTTCATGCTTAACGTTCCCGCCTCCATCCGAAGGTTACGGGTCATCGCCTCCTGGCGGCGGAACAGTGCTTTGACGCGGGCGACTAGCTCCAGCATGGAAAAGGGTTTGGCCAAATAGTCGTCTGCACCCAGTTCCAACCCGAGTACCCGGTGGACTTCACTAGAGCGGGCGCTGGTGATAATGATTGGCGTATAGCGCGTCATATTGCGGGCGCGGCGGCAGATTTCCAAGCCATCGATGCCTGGCAGCATCAGATCGAGGATCAGCGCGTCCCAACCTCCTTGTTCCAGCATTGCCATGCCCAGATTGCCATCGGCCGCGTGGCTGATGTCATAGCCCTCATCGCGCAGATGCAGTTGCAACAGTTCGGCGATATGGCCGTCGTCTTCGACGATCAAAATTCGTTTTGCCTTTTCCATTTTCTCTACCGCAGTTAACTGGTCTACCTGAAGTCTACACAACCCCCACCTTGGAAGTGATCACATTTTATTTAACTTTGCGTGAGGTCTTGGGGAACAAATCCGTTGAATACTGCTGACATCGAACAGAAACGGGGCAGGAGAGAAGCGATGATCACGGCGAAACAGACCCTTGTCCACCCGCTGTGGCTAAGGCTGACACATTGGCTGAACGCACTTGCCATGCTGATTATGGTCACCAGCGGTTGGCGCATTTATAACGCTTCCCCGTTGTTTAACTTTAGTTTTATCAACGAGCTGACGCTAGGCGGTTGGCTGGGGGGCGCGCTGCAATGGCATTTTGCCGGTATGTGGCTGTTTGGCATCAACGGCCTGTGCTATCTGCTGATCAACCTGCTCAGTGGGCGCTTTAAACGCCAATTCTGGCCGCTCAGCCCCAGGCAGTTTGCGGCCGATCTATGGGCCGCACTGCGCGGCAAGTTGTCACACGCCGATCTGCGCCATTACAACATGGTGCAGCGTGTGGCCTATCTGGTAGCCATCGTGGTCAGCGTCCTGATGGTGCTTTCTGGGCTGGTGTTGTGGAAGTCGGTGCAGTTTCCCCTGTTACGTACCCTGCTTGGGGGCTACGACGCGGCCCGCTATGTGCACTTTTTTGCCATGACGGCGCTGGTTGGCTTCGTGGTGATCCATCTGGTGATGGTGGCCCTGGTGCCACGTACGTTGCTGGCCATGTTGCGTGGACGCTAAGGAGACACCGATGAAAATGGAAAAAACCCCTCTCAGCCTGAGCGAAGGCCAGGATATCGTTAAAGAGGCGCAACGCCTGCTAGCACGCCAGTTGGCATCGTCGTCGCGCCGCCGTTTTCTGCGCAATGGTTTGACCCTGGGGGGCGTGGCGATGCTGACCGGCTGCGATCTTAGCGATAACGCTCAGGTAGATCAGGCCTTGAGCCGCATCTCACGCTTTAACGATCGGGTTCAGGGCTGGCTGTTCAATGCCAATCATCTGGCACCAGAGTATGCCGAATCGATGATCACTCGGCCATTCCCGTTCAATGCTTTCTATAGCGAGGATCAGGCGCCAGTGATCAATGGTGATGACTATCGGCTGGAAGTGGCGGGGTTGGTGCTGCACAAGCAGCCCTGGACGTTGGCACAACTGCATCAGATGACGCAAATCAGCCAGATCACAAGGCACATCTGTGTGGAAGGCTGGAGCGCCATAGGCAAATGGGGTGGGGTGCCGTTTGCCACCTTCCTGAAGGCGATTGGTGCGGATCTGAACGCCCGCTATATCGGCTTTAAATGTGCTGATGACTATTACACCAGCATCGATATGGCCACGGCGTTGCATCCGCAAACGCTGATGGCGCTGACCTACGACGGGCAGATTTTACCGCGTAAATACGGCTATCCGATGAAACTGCGGATGCCCACCAAGCTGGGTTACAAGAATCCCAAACATATTCAAGTGATCGAAGTCACCAACCACTTTCCCGGCGGTTACTGGGAAGACCAAGGCTACAACTGGTTTGGCGGTAGTTGATTGCCGCCGGTGCAGTTTCATGGCACGACGCGTGCCGATTAACCAAGAAAAGGAAATACCATGAAAAAGTTATTTGCCATGATGATGTGTAGCGCACTGATGCTGGGTATCACCGGAGCCAATGCGGCCGATAGCATGGGCAAGGACGCGATGAAAAAGGACGGTATGAGCCAGATGTCCCACGATGGGATGGCTAAACAAGGCATGAAAAAAGAGTGTATGGAGAAAGACTGCGTGAAGAAGGACTCTATGGCCAAAGACGGCATGAAGAAGGATCACATGGCCAAAGACAGCATGAAAAAGGACTCTATGGCTAAAGATGGCATGAAGAAAGATGCAATGAGTCAGTAAAGGTGCCGATGACCGCCAATTTTCCGGTCTCTGGAACGGCGAGGGGCGTGCTCAATCGCAGAGTCTGCCCCTTTGCTCAATTGTCGGCGACGAAAATAGTGCTCATATTTCGCAGACGTAATTTCTTCAATGCACTGTATTTCTGTGAAAAAATAGTTTTCGGATGGGTGCCACGCTTGGCCGCAATGTTCAGTAGACTATCGCCGCGCAACAGGTTGAAAATCACATCGCTTTCTGCCGGGCTGAGCTCGCGGGTCTTCTGCACCTTCAATTGCCCTGACTCTTCGCTCGCCAGCAGGTTTTCCACTTTTTCCTCTAGTAAATAAAGCGGCATGCGAGCCGATACCAGTTCTACCGAGATCCCCAGGATCGCCAACAGCTTGGCTACCCGCTCATCATCATAAAACACCAGAATACGCGTTGAACTCATGTGTTGCTGATGCACAGACACCAGGCTTTCGATCACGTTGACACTTTGCTCCAGATTTTGCGAGGTGAAAATCAACGCAATATCATGCTTGATAATTTTCTCCGCCTTTGCGCCACCGTGCATAAAGTCCGAAAACAGCTTGATATCGTACTTGCCATAATGCTTTTTCAGCAGCATGGAAAGCCCGACATAGCTGTACTTACACTCACTAATTACCAGGACATTGTTTTTAGACATATTGGGGATACCCATAATGAGTTAAAAGTATTCAGCAGCAAGCAGCAGATTTAAATCTTTGATGCTGGACTCCTGCCACAGCTTCCCCTGAAGTGCATAATAGGGCATTTCGTCCAGCCACTTTTTTTGTTCGTGTGTTTCAACCCCTTCAATAATCACCCGGTAATGATTCAGGTGAAAAAATCGCAACAAGGCGCGCATCAAACCATCACCGCCGGGCTTTTTCATAAAGTCCCACAGCAGCTGTCGATCGAGTTTAACGAAACGGAAACGGCTGTTATACAAGGCAGAAAACCCGGCATAGCCAGAACCAAAATCATCGAGCCAAAATGAATAATTATTCAGAGAGGGGTCGTTATGGACGCGATTTTTTACCAGCCTGCTGGCGTTTTCGTTGATTTCGAAATGCAGGCAATTCATCGCGCGGATTTTATCGGCCAACGCGCCGTTCGCCAGCGCCTGTAGCGAATGGTCGTCGACATTGATGGTGGCAATGATCTGGTGTTGTTGAAACCAGTCACGGTATTTTTCTATCAATTCAATTTGTTGATGCAGGATCTCGACGCGGGTTTCCCGATCGGCCTGCTGGAAGAATTGTTCTGGAGAGAAATGCGCAAATTCGCTATCAAAAGAGAAACGCGATAAACATTCAACGGCCAGCAGTTGCCCTGATTTGGCGAACATAGGCTGGAAAACATAATTAATGCCGTTATTTTTATCGTTAAAAACGCTGCGCATTCCTCAATCCTTTGATTGAAATTTATCTGTATGATTTTAAACAATAAACAAAGAAATAAATGGCTGTTTATTGGTAAAAATCTTATTAAAGAAAGAATCATCTTACCTGGTGGTAAATTCCTCTAAAAGATTGAAATTTCAGAGGGAACACGGTGGCGCTCAAGATGGCTGAAAGCGCAATAACAGAGTTATATTCTGGTTTTTCGGCGTTTTATCGAATTTTTTGACCGACAAACTTGACGAATTAAGATTATTACGAACTGGATAAATCGTCAACATCGATCGATAGGTATTTGTTGATAGTTTTTTCCTATCATGAGGGGCGTTATGAATGTTTTAAACGATTTATCAATGAGAATGTTCTTGGACTATATTTCGCCGGGCAATGGATTCATCGGGCTTCATTCCTGACAGGGAGTAGCATCGTTGAATGTACTTAACGGATGTATTAATTCACCGAGAGTCGAAAATATGAAAATCTCTAAGCTGTCTGCTGTATTAGCACTGACTGTATGCGCCACCGCCATTCCTTCTCTTTCAGCACAGGCTGCCGATGGTACTATTACTTTCAACGGTAAAGTGACCGACCAGACCTGTACTATCAGCACCCCGGGTGGTAAAGATTTTACCGTTACTCTGCCAACCGTATCTTCTTCTACTCTGAATGCGGTTAGCGCTACTGCAGGTCGTACTCCATTCGCCATTAACCTGACCAAATGCTCTAAAGGCCAGGTAGCAACCTATTTCGAACCAGGTTCAACCGTTGATTTCAAAACGGGTCGTTTGAATAACCAAACAAAAACCAATGCTGCGACCAACGTGCAAATCCAGCTGCTGGGTAGCAACAACCAGTTCCTGCCAATTCTGGCTGCCACCAACAACGGCGCACAGGCTAACTCCCAGTGGGTTACCGTGGCCAATGAAGGTGATTCAGCTGACCTGAACTACTACGCTGAATATTTCGCAACCGCAGCGGCGGGTGCTGGTGATGTGACCTCAAACGTACAATACACCATCATCTACCAATAAATTATTACCCGTCCCTTTTCTAATTAAATGTTGCTTCCTCCCTGTGATCTTTCGGGGCGAATAGTTTCGCCCTGATAGCCTCTAATTGCAGGGAGTGAAAATCATCGGGTATCTATTCTGGCGGGTGGAAACTTTTCCCCCGCTGTATTTCTATAGTAGTGATATTAAAATGAAAACATCGTTTAAGAAATACAGCGTATTGCTGATGGCCGTGCTTTTCAGCAGCAGCGCTTTTGCCAGCGTTATTGTGAACGGTACACGCGTTATTTATCCGGCCAAACAGCGGGAAGTGACCGTCCAACTATCCAATAATGGGACCGCCCCAGCGCTGGTCCAGGCCTGGATCGATGAGGGCAACGCGGAAACGACGCCAGAAAACAGCAAGGCTCCTTTTATTATTTCGCCTCCGATCAGCCGCATTGAGCCAAACGGCGGCCAGGCGCTGCGCGTTTCACTGACCACTACGGCGTTGACGCAAGACAAAGAATCTTTGTTCTGGTTGAACGTGCTGGAAATTCCCCCTGCACCAACCGGAACGGCCGCCGACACCACGCCAGAAAACTTCCTGCAGGTGGCCTTCAGAACCCGTGTGAAGTTGTTCTATCGCCCGCAAGGCCTGAGCGGCGTAGCCAATGACGCGCCAGAAAAACTGCAGTGGAGCTTCGTGGCGGGCGGTGTGAAAGTGAAAAATCCCACGCCGTTTTATGTCTCCTTCACCGAAATCAATGCCGTTGCCAATCGCAAGAAAGTCACGTTGGCACCGCACGGCGACATGCTGGCACCTGGCCAGGAAAAAACGCTGGTCTTTTCCGGTGACAGTTCACGGATCGCTGATATTGAGTACACCACCATCAATGACTTTGGCGGCCGGGTTCAACGCAGCAAAAATCAGCAAAAGTAACTCCTGGAAAGCCCCATGCCGCGATGTGAAGTCAGCCGACGGGGACGCTTAATTTGGTAAAGGAATGCATGGATATGAACGAGTTACCTATCTCTGCCGCCGTCAAGTCGGCACTTTTCAATTACAGATCCATCCTGCTGTTGACCGGAAGTGCCCTTTGCCTGACCACCCCGGCATTTTCGCTGGCAGCGGCTCAACGCGATGTCAACCAGGCTGCTGCACCGGTCGAAGCCACTTTCAACAGCAATTTTCTGGTTGGCCAGGCACAAGGCGTGGATCTTTCGCGCTTTCGTGATGGTAACCCGGTATTGGCGGGGAAATATTCTCTGGATGTTTACGTCAATGGGGAATGGAAGGGCAAAAAGAACATTGAATTCAAGAGTGTGCCGGGTAAAGACAGTGCCGATACCTGCTTTAGCCTGCTGTCTCTGGAAGAGTTTGGCGTCGATACGGCGGCAATGGGCAGCGATCCGGCGGTCACGACCAGCAGCTGTAAGCCGCTGGGGGAATGGGTGCCCGAAGCGTCTTACCGCCTCAATACCAGCACCTTGCGTATGGATGTCAGCGTTCCCCAGGTCGCGCTGCGCCGTACCGCACGCGGTTATGTCGATCCGAAATTCTGGGATCGCGGTATCACCGCAGGCTTTCTGTCCTATAACTTCAACGCTTTTAATTCGCACAGCTCCAATAGCGGTGGGAATTCGGATTCGACCAACGCTTATCTGACGATGAACGCCGGGGTGAACATTGCCGGTTGGCAGTTGCGCCATGACTCGAATGTGAACTGGCGTAGTCAGGAAAGCACCCATTGGCAGAACACGGCCACCTATGCGCAGCGTGCCATTCCGGGTGTGCGCGGCATGCTGACCTTGGGGGATGCGTTTACCAGCGGGGACTTCTTTGATTCGATCGGTTTTCGCGGGGCGCAACTGAGTACCGACGATCGCATGCTGCCGGATTCCCTTAACGGCTATGCACCCGTAGTGCGCGGTGTGGCACAAAGCAACGCCTTGGTGGAAGTTCGCCAGAACAACCAGTTGATCTATCAAACCACGGTAGCGCCGGGCGAGTTCGTGATTAACGATCTGTTCCCGACCGGCTACGGCGGCGATCTGGACGTTACGGTCAATGAGGCCGATGGTTCCGTGCGCCAGTTCAGCGTTCCCTATGCTTCGGTGGCACAGATGTTGCGCCCGGGGATCCAGCGCTATGCGTTAACCGCAGGCCAAGTTCGCGATGATAATTTACATACCTTGCCCGAGATGTTCCAGGCGACTTATCAGCGCGGGTTTACCAATATTCTGACTGGTTACACCGGGGCGACCGTGAGTGACGGTTACAGCGCGGTGCTGCTGGGAAGTGCAGTGGCAACACCGTTGGGGGCTTTTGCCGTCGACGTGACTCAGGCTAACACCCGCCTGAAACAGGGGGATCTGTCCGGCCAGAGCTACAAGATCAGCTACAGCAAGCTGATGTCGGAAACCAACACCAACTTCACCATTGCGGCTTACCGCTACTCGACTTCCGGCTATCTGTCACTGCGTGATGCGGTGTATGCCCGTGATAACGAGAGCCGGGGCTTAAGTGCCGATGCGGTTAACCGCCAGCGCAGTGAATATCAGCTCACGCTGAATCAGGGCCTGGGTGCCAATCTGGGATCGCTGTATATCACCGGTTCGGTGCGCGATTACTGGAACCGTGGCGGTACCTCCAAACAGTATCAGGTGGGTTACAACAACTTCATCGGCCGAGTTACCTACGGTTTGTCCGCCATGCGTACTACCGATACTTATAACCACGATGAAACCCGTTACTTCCTGAACTTCTCGATCCCGTTCAACATTGGCTCGCAAAACATCAGCCTGAACAGCGCATTGGCCTACAACGACCAAGGCTACGACAGCAGCCGCATCGGGATTAACGGTTCCACCGGGGAGGATAACAACATCAGCTACAGTGCCACCTTGGCTAACGATCAAAGCGGCGGGACCAACACCAGTGTGAATGGGGAATACCGTAGTCGTTTCGCCACCATGAACGGTTCTTACAGCTATGGCCGTGATTTCCGCCAGTCGTCCATCGGGGCTTCCGGCAGCGTGGTGGCACATGCCGGTGGCGTGACCATGACGCCTCAGCGTGGCCAAACCATGGTGCTGGTTGAAGCGCCGGATGCCGCAGGGGCAATCGTCACCAACTCTCCTGGGGTGCGAATCGATGACAACGGCTATGCGGTGGTGCCTTATGTTGCCCCATACCGCATGACCAACGTCACGCTGGATCCTAACGGCATGTCACGCGATGTCGAGTTGGAAAGCAGCAGCCAGCAGGTAGCGCCTTATGCCGGTGCGATTGCCAAGCTGGAGTTCAAGACCATCAAAGGCCAGGCGCTGATTATCCATGCGTTGGGCCCGAACAACACGGCATTACCTTTTGGTGCCGAAGTATTGGATACCCGTAACCAAGTGATCGGTATCGTCGGCCAAGGCAGCCGCATCTATCTGCGTACCGAAGCGTTACAGGGGCTGCTGTTGGTGAAATGGGGTACTCAGCCGACACAACAGTGTTCCGTGAATTACCAAGCCAAAACACAAAACAGCACTGATTACGAAATTATCGAGGCGAGCTGCAAATGATCAACGTTATCCATAAATTCACCGCCATGCGCCAGCGCCCTAAACAAGCCATGCTGTTTTTGTTACTGATGTTGGCCGGGCAACAGGCATATGCTCAATGTCGGGTTAACACGACCAGGCCGCAGGACATCATTATGAACGTCGGCAGGGTATTGATTACGCCGGATACCAAGGTGGGCGATATCCTGGCCACCGGCAAGTTCGATATCAGCCGGGATAACAATATTTCTTGCAGCGGTAATAGCACGTTGTATGGTCGCATTTTACAAGGCGGCCCGAGCTCCATCAGCGACAAAATCTGGACCACCAACGTGCCGGGGGTGGGGTTGCGGCTTTATCGCCAGATCGGCTCGCAGGAAGGTGCCTATTATCCGCACGAGATCTACCGTAACGGCGGGGTGTATCTGGCTGAGGGGTATTTTGTGGTTGAGGTGATCAAAATTGCCCAGAATACCGGTACCGGCTCGTTAGCCCCCGGGCAGTATTCTTCTTACTATGCGGATGGGACGGGTCCTGCAAGACCGATCCTGATCTCCCACGTATTGGCGAACAGTATCACCATTGTCACCTCGTCCTGTTCGGTGGACGCCGGTTCGAAAAACAAGGTGATCAACCTGAGTACGGTGGCTACTGCGGCGTTTAAAGGCGTGGGCAGTACCGCCGCAGAGCAGGACTTTTCGATTAACATCAACTGTGTGGGTGGTACGGGGACGGAACTGTTACCTGGCGGCACAGGGGAGGGGCTGGTTAACGTACGTTTTGACTATACTCGCGATGCCTCGAATGCACCGGGCGTACTCCAGCCGGTACAGGATAGCAATGCCGCCAGCGGCGTCGGTGTCCAACTGCTGACCGGCAATAACTCAACGCCAATCACTAGCGGCACGGCGGTGTATGCCGGGCATACTATTGCCAACCAGACCAATACCATCACTTTGCCGCTCAAGGCACGTTACTACCAGACCGCAGCGAAAATGAAGGGCGGCACCATCAAATCGATTGCCACCTTTACCCTCGAATATAACTGATAAAACATCACTCAGTTCAATGGGGTGAGGTGCTGCTGCGCCCGTTTAGCGGGAGCTGAAAAGGCCAAGGGGTTTATACACCCGTCGGCCTTTTTGCTTTTAACGCTGGCCGACCCAGTGAGTGCAGCCTTCGTCTACGCATTGGCGCTTGTACAGTGAATGCAGGCTCGGTGTGCCGTGCCGATAGCTGTGCTCTGAGGAGAGGGCCACTTCATCTTGCTGCGGCGTGCGGCGATAGACCGCTGGCGTTTCACCAAACTGCTTTTTAAAGGCCCGGGAAAATGAAGGCTGGGAATCAAAATGGAACTGCAGGGCAATATCCAGAATTGGGCGAGGGGTAGCGCGTAGTGCCTGTGCGGCCTTGGACAAACGGCGCTCGCGGATATAGCTGCCGAGCGCATGGCCTGTGGTACTGCGGAACATACGTTGCAGATGCCATTTGGAGTAGCCAGATTTTGCTGCCACGTTATCCAGCAGCAGCGGTTGATCCAGGTGGTTTTCGATCCAGTTCAGCAAGTCGTGAATGATATTGGCGCGATCCATTGGTTTAATTCTCCTGCAGCGACGACATTCGGGTCACAGTCAAATGGGACTTAATAATCCAAGTTTATTCTTTGATAATAGGCGCGCATGGGCGGTTACGCAAGGGTAAACTTGGATAATTGACGTGGCGAAAAATGCTCCGCCAGTGGTAGGGGTTTAGCTTCTCCTCGACCCAAAGGGTGAGGGAGTTGCCCTGTGTCTCTGATGAGGCCGTGCTGTTCCGGAACGTGATGAGAAAGATAGATGGGTGATGTATTACGCAGAAAAATCAGCGAACTCGATTGGTCCCTCTCCTTTTGGGTGAGGGAGTTGCCCTGCGTCTCTGATGAGGCCGTGCTGTTCCGGAACGTGATGAGAAAGATAGATGGGTGATGTATTACGCAGAAAAATCAGCGAACTCGATCGGTCCCCTCTCCTTTTGGGAGAGGGTTAGGGTGAGGGGAACACGCCCCTCTGGTTCACTTGATGTTCATGGCGTCGCGCATGGTGAAGAACAGGTCGGTCTGATCGGTCAGCCCCACAATGTTGGCGGCATGCGGGCCATAAGCGGCAACGCGCAATTGAGTGCCGGTATGGCCCTGAGAGCCTTCTTCCGAGTTGCCATAGCTGATGGTCATCACCGCGCCGTCTTTGGTGGTTAATGATTGGGTCAGCCCCGGTGCCTTGGCCTTGGCGGCAATAATCTGGCTGGAATGGGCGTGGTCGGCGGTGACGATCACCAGGGTATTACCGTCGGCGCGGGCGAATTCCAGCGCTTTCTGTACTGCCTCATCCAGATCGACCGTTTCGCCAAACTGGCCGCATGGGTTGGCATCATGATCCTGCTTGTCGATGGACGCCCCCTCCACCTGCAGGAAGAAACCGTTGGGGTTGTTCTTCAGCAGCTCGATGGCTTTCTCGGTCATCGCCGCCAGCGTTGGCACATTGGTGCCGCGCTCTGGGTTATTCTCACAGGTCACCGCAGGCTGATCGAGATTACCGTGGTAGGACGCTTTTGGCCCCTTCCAGCGTACTGGCATATTGCCTGGCGCAAACAGGCCTAACAGCGGCTTTTGCTGATTGGCGAGGTTAATTGCGTTCAGACTTTCGGCATCCTCCACCCATTGGTAGCCTAACGCGGCGGCCTGGGCTTTCAGCGTTTTCCCCTGCCATTCACCGCTTTTCGCCAACTGAGCGAAGGATTTTGCCCCACCGCCTAGCGTGACGTCGGCACGGGTTTTAATCAACTGCTCGGTGATTGATCCGTGTCCGCCGTTTTCAAGCGCGTTGCTGGCACATTGCTCACTGGTCTCCTCTGGGCCGTAGCACTTGCGCGAGGTTACGTGCGAAACCAGTGCCGCAGGTGTGGCATCTTGCAGTTCCGCCGTTGATACGTTGCCTGTGGCTTTACCTGCAGCCTTGGCCAGTTCCAAAATCGTCGGTTGATCTTTGCCATTCACATCCACGCCTAACGCGCCGTTGTAGGTTTTGACGCCGGTAGCCCAGGCGGTGGCCGAGGCGGCAGAGTCGGTGACATAGTCCGGTTTATGGCTTTTCTTATCCAGCGAGTAGTGGGTGTATTGGCCGGTCAGCGGCAGGGCATCGATCCCCTTGAAATAACCGCCTGCGCCTTCGGCATAGTTGCGTGCACCGGTGATTTCCGAATCGCCCATGCCGTCGCCGATTAGCAGGATCACGTTTTTGGCGGTTTTATTCGACAGCGAAGCTTGCAGAGCGGCGGTTTGATCGCCTGCCAAACGGCGTGCACCGCCGGGTTCGGTAATATCGCCACGAGCCGCGCGGTTGTTGAGTTGATGGTTGTCAGCCAGGGCGGTGGAGCATAACAGAGCGGATAATATGGCACCGGTGATCAGGGAAACGGACTGCTGCATGGGTAGAGCTCCTTGTCGTAATACAAAAATACGGTTGGCATTATTTTGTTACAGGGGAGAGTAGAGCAGGAAAGTGACATTTTTATGACGAGAGACGTGGGAAAAAGGATAGCCTTTCCTGGCTATCCCAATGGGTTATCAGGCTTGGCGGGCAGGAATATTGATGCCGCGCTGTACGGCTGGCCTTGCCAATCCGCGTTCCAGCCATTGGCCAACGACTGGGAAATTATCGAACTCCACTACGTCGCGGGCCTCATAAAAACCGATCAGGTTGCGTACCCAGCCGAGCAGGGAGATATCGGCAATGGTGTATTCCTTACCCATGATCCAATCGCGCCCTTGCAGCCGTTCTTCAAGCACACCCAGCAGCCGTTTGGACTCCTTCTGGTAGCGTTCAAATGGCCGTTTGTCTTCATATTCACGTCCGGCGAATTTGTGGAAGAAGCCTAGCTGACCGAACATTGGCCCAACGGACGCCATCTGGAAAAACACCCACTGGATGGTTTCATAACGCTGCGCGGGATCCTTGGGTAACAACTGACCGCATTTCTCTGCCAGATACAGCAGGATAGCCCCGGACTCGAACAGCGCTAACGGTTTACCGTCAGGGCCGGCAGGATCGAGGATCGCCGGGATTTTACCGTTAGGATTGAGCGACAGGAACTCCGGCGTCCAGGTTTCATTTTTGCCGATATCGATCAGGTGTGCCTCATAGGGTAGGCCGATCTCTTCGAGCATGATGGAGACTTTCACTCCGTTAGGGGTCGGCAGCGAGTAGAGTTGTAACCGTTCTGGATGCTTGGCGGGCCAACGTTTGGCGATCGGGAATTGGTTAATATCGGACATGGTAACTCCTCGGATATGACGGGATCGTCAACAGGTAAACCCATTGAGTATGGCAGCTAAGCTAGCGCGTCAGGCATTCAAAGCGCCAGGCCAAAATGTGCGCTCAGCGCTTTTCTACCGGCGGCGGTCAGTTGCAGCTCACGGCTGTCTAGCTGGCGCTGAACCCATCCGCGCTTTTCAAATGCGGCCAATATGGCAGCGCCCAGAGCGCCACCGAGGTGAGCCTTGCGTTCGCTCCAGTCCAGACAATCGCAGGCAAAGCGCCGCCGGGTCGGGGCTGGGGAGCAATCGATACCCCACTGTGTCAAGGCAGCCTGCCCAGCCTCACTGAGCTGATAGTCGTTATCCCCGATTAGCCAGGCCCGTGCCAGCAACTGATGATGTAATTGGACCGCGATCTCACCTGCCATGTGGTCATAGCAGGTTCGTGCATAACGTAATGAGGCCGGAGTGCTACTTTTGACCGTCGGGCGTTCTACACCGGCCAACGCCATCAGGCTTTCCAGCATGTCGGCCACCGGTTTGCCTGCCAGACGGTAAAAGCGATTGCGGCCCTGTTTGACACAGCCGATCAGATTCTGTTCCTGCAAACGTGCCAGATGACTGCTGGCGGTGGAGGCCGCGACGTCCACCGCTGCGCTCAGTTCCGTTGCGGTATAGGCGCGCCCATCCATCAGCAGGCACAGCATGCGCGCTCGGGTGCGATCGGCGATAGCGGCCGTCAATGCGGCCAGGCGGTCTTCAAGCGTATTGTCATTCATACTTCGAGAATAACCGAAGTATTGCTGCACGTCTAACCCGACAATGGCTACTCTCTATTCTCATCTGAAGGAAATTGCCATGGCGGCCTGCCCCTTTTCAGTTGCATCGCGGCAAGCGGTGCGTGAAGCCTTAACCCATCCTCACCTCGGCGTTCGCCCCAAGGATGAGCCGGTGCCCGCAGCTTTAATTGGGACGCCCGGTCAATCGATTTTCGCTTCTCTGGTACGTATGAATGATGGTGCCGGGCAGCGTGAATTAAAGGGGGCGATCGAGGCGACTCTGGCCACGTTCACAGACGATGACATCCGCCAGACTACGGCTTGCGTGGCTCAACGGTTAGCGGCCGGTTTGACAACGGCAGAGCAACTCACCCGGTTTAACTACGCTTTGCCGATTTGCGTGCTGGCTGACTTATTGGGCGTGGCCCATCAGGATCGATCTGCCTTGGTGGATGAGGTGTTGGACTTTGTGCGCTGTATTGCTCCTGGCGGTAGCGCAGAGCAGATGGCTGCGGGGGCCATTGCCGCCGGAAAATTGCAAACTCGTATGCAGCAGGCCGATGGGCCGCTGTTCTATCAATTGTGCCAATACATTGGCGATCGTGCTCCGGCGATAGCCAATGCCATCGGGCTACTGTTCCAAGCCTGTGAGGGGACCGCCGGATTAATCGGCCAGACGCTGTTACTGACAAGTCAGCGCCATCAACCGGCAGAGGTGTTGATCCAGGCGGTGTTGCAGCAAACTCCGCCGATCCATACTACCCGCAGGTTTGCGCTACAGGCTACGTTGCTTGACGGTCAAACGCTGGCGGTGGGGCAGAGCGTATTGGTGCAGTTGAAAACGCCGCAGGAGAGTTTTGCCTTTGGTCATGGTGCTCATCGTTGCCCAGGAGAACGTTGGGCACGGTTGATCGCCTTGGTGGGGATCGGCCATTTATCCAAACTCAACCTTAAGCCCGAACTGTTAGGCCATTTTCGCTGGCGTGTTTCGCAAAATGCGCGTGTACCTGAATTTTATACTGCCGAGGAGAACGATGATGATCGCGGTGATTTTTGAACTACGGGCTGCCGCTGGGCAGCGGGAAACCTATCTAGAGTTGGCGGCGGAGCTGAAACCGTTGCTGGCAGAAATTGACGGCTTTATCTCTATCGAACGTTTTCAGAGCTTGAGCGAGCCGGACAAGTTGTTATCGCTGTCGTTCTGGCGTGATGAGGCGGCGGTACAGCAGTGGCGCAACCTGGAGCAACACCGTCAGGCCCAGGCGCGTGGCAGGCATGAGGTGTTGGAATATTACCGGCTGCGGGTGGCAGAGGTGGTGCGGGATTATGGGTTAGAACCGCGTGAGCAGGCTCCGGCGGATAGCCTCCGTTTTCATGGTTGAATGATCCAGCGCCGAGGTTCCGGCGCTGGATTGTATTAACTTAATAATTTGATAACTTAATGCTTAAAATGGCTTGGTTGGCAGGTACTTACCATCCAGCGTGATCACCGCGCGTTCACCGCCATCGGGGTCCTGGACCTTTTTGATATCCAGCTTGAAGTTGATCGCGCTGATCACCCCGTCACCAAATTGTTCATGTACCAGCGCCCGCAGGGTTGAGCCGTAGATCTGTACCATCTCGTAGAAACGATAAATAGTCGGGTCGGTCGGCACACCGCCGGGGATACTGCCGCGTACCGGGATGGCTTGCAGCAGGCGCACCGCATCTTCATCCAAACCCAATTTTGCTGCAACCACGCGGGCGGCCTGTTCCGGCAACGGGTGTTGGCCAAGCAGTGCGGCGGTGACGAACGCCAGGCTCAAGCCGGTGCCTTGGTTAATCGCCTCAAAGGTCAGGCCTTGGCGGACTTTGGCATCCATGATGATGTCGGTCAGGTTCTGGCGTGCGCAAGTGTTTTGTAGAGATTGTGTCATGTGAAATCCTCTTGATGATTAATAGGTTAGAAACGTTGCATGGCTGGGCTGGCGGTGACGCTCGGGTTGCTCGCCAGCGGTACGAAACGGCGGGTATTGCCATCTAATGCGTCTATACAGCCGGTGGCGATATCGTAGATCCAGCCATGCAGCCGCAGATTGCCTCGATCAAGCGCTAGCGCGACCGAAGGGTGAGTTTTCAGGTTGGTGAGCTGGGCGATGACATTTTCTCGCACCATCGAATTAATACGATCGTGCTCGCTGGCGTGTTCATTGGCCTGATTGACCGCCTTGGCTGCATCGGCATAACGCAGCCAGTTGGCCACGGTGGGCATGTGATCCAGGCATTTGCAGGTGGCGATGGCGGTCATGGCGCCGCAATCGGAATGGCCGCAAATCACGATATCCTCTACGCCAAGCGCAGCAACGGCATATTCCACCGAGGCTGAAACACCACCGGGCTCTGGCCCGAAAGAAGGGACAATATTGCCCGCGTTGCGGATAACGAACAGGTCGCCTGGTTCGCGTTGGGTGATCAGCTCCGGCACCAATCGGCTGTCGGAACATGAGATAAATAGGGTGCGCGGGTTCTGGCTGGTAGCCAGACGTTTGAACAGCTCTGTACGCTCAACAAAAGCTTCGCGCTGGAACTTCAGAAAACCGTCAATAACCTCTTGCATGGTGACTCCATCAATGTGTGGCTTGCTTTCAATGGAGGCAAGAATGGACTTTTCTAGCTATAGGTTCCAAGACTCATTTATAATCGTCACGATAGGAATAACTAATAGTTGAGGCGTTATGTTACTGCGGCACATACGTTACTTTCTGGCGGTGGCGGAGCAGGGGAACTTTACCCGGGCGGCGGAGGTGCTGCATGTTTCTCAGCCCACCTTGTCACAGCAGATCAAACAGTTGGAAGAGACGTTACAGGTAGAACTGTTTGACCGCTCCGGGCGGAGGGTGCAACTCACCGATGCGGGTCAGGCATGGATGCGCTATGCCCGGTTGGCATTACAGGATCTGGATGCTGGCAAGCGGGCCATTCAGGATGTCGCGACGTTGGAACGCGGCAACCTGCGCTTGGCCATGACGCCGACCTTTACCTCCTACCTGATTGGCCCGTTGGTCGACGGCTTTTACCGGCGCTACCCAGGTATTACGCTGAATATCCGTGAAATGACGCAGGATAAGATGGAGGCGTTATTGTGCGATGACCAATTGGATCTCGGGATTGCCTTCGAGCCGGTTCACTCTGCGGATATAGCCGCGACCAGGCTGTTCACGGAGCGGCTGCAACTGATGGTGGGGAAGGGGCATCAGCTTACCAAGCACCGCGCTGCCTTGAACGTAGCGGAGGTGCAACAGGTGCCATTGGTGCTACTCAACGGTGACTTCGCCACGCGTCACTACGTGGACGAATATTGCCAGCAGCACGCGATCCATCCTCAGGTTGCCATGGAGGCGAATGCGATTAGCGCCATCGTCGAGATTGTGCGCCACGGCCAGCTCGCGACCATTCTGCCGCAGGCCATTGCACGGAGTAATCCGCTGCTGCTGCCGATCAAGCTGTCGGTTCCCATGCCCGAACGCCATGCCGTGGTGTTGCAACGCAAAGAGGGCTACCGCAGTGCAGCTTCACGGGCGTTGATTGCGATGTTGCAAGATCAGGTCAAGGAAATGGGCTAAAAAAGTGACGGGTTTGGTTATCCGTTAATTCGTCCTGATGGGGATATTTAGCTGGCGAATATCTCCACACCCCGAGCGCCGAGCAAATCTTCACCAAAACTTCCCACGATCTCTGTGTTGCGTTATGGCATAATGCGCGCCAAATCACATTCCCAATCAAATTAAGAGCGAGCGCTGTGTTAAGCACTAACAACATCACTATGCAGTTCGGCAGTAAGCCGTTGTTTGAAAACATCTCTGTCAAATTTGGCGGCGGTAACCGCTATGGTCTGATCGGAGCCAACGGCTGCGGTAAATCGACGTTCATGAAAATCCTCGGTGGCGATCTGGCGCCGAGCGGCGGTAACGTGTTCCTGGATCCGAATGAGCGCCTGGGTAAACTGCGCCAGGATCAGTTCGCTTTTGAACAGTTCAGCGTGCTGGACACCGTGATCATGGGCCACACCGAACTGTGGGCGGTGAAGGAAGAGCGCGACCGCATCTACGCCATGGCGGAGATGAGCGAAGAAGACGGCTATAAAGTGGCCGATCTGGAAGTGGCCTATGGCGAGATGGACGGCTACACCGCAGAAGCACGTGCCGGTGAGTTGCTGCTCGGCGTGGGGATCCCGGTAGAACAGCATTATGGCCCGATGAGCGAGATCGCTCCCGGCTTCAAACTGCGTGTCCTGTTGGCTCAGGCCCTGTTCTCCGATCCGGAAATCCTGCTGCTCGACGAACCAACGAACAACCTGGACATCGATACCATTCGCTGGCTGGAGCAGGTGCTGAACGAACGTAACAGCACCATGATCATCATTTCGCACGACCGTCACTTCCTGAACATGGTTTGTACCCACATGGCGGATCTGGACTACGGCGAACTGCGTGTCTATCCAGGCAACTACGACGAATACATGACGGCGGCTACCCAGGCTCGTGAGCGCCTGATGTCTGACAACGCCAAAAAGAAGGCGCAGATTAACGAATTGCAGTCCTTCGTTAGCCGCTTCAGCGCCAACGCCTCAAAATCCAAGCAGGCTACCTCCCGTGCCCGCCAGATCGACAAGATCCAGTTGGAAGAGGTGAAAGCCTCTAGCCGTCAGAACCCGTTCATTCGTTTTGAACAGGATAAGAAACTGTTCCGTAACGCGCTGGAAGTGGAAGCGCTGGCCAAAGGCTTCGACAACGGCCCGCTGTTCAGCAAACTCAACCTGATGGTTGAAGTGGGCGAGAAAGTGGCGATCCTGGGTGCCAACGGTATCGGTAAATCTACCCTGCTGAAAACGCTGGTGGGTGACCTGCAACCGGATAACGGCACCGTGAAATGGTCCGAAAACGCCAAGATCGGTTACTACGCACAGGATCACGAATACGAGTTCGATGAAACCCTGAGCGTGTTCGACTGGATGAGCCAGTGGAAGCAGGAAAAGGACGATGAGCAGGCGGTGCGCAGCATTCTTGGCCGTCTGTTGTTCAGCCAGGACGATATCAAGAAGCGCGTAAAAGTGCTGTCCGGTGGTGAGAAGGGCCGTATGCTGTTCGGTAAGATCATGATGCAGCGCCCGAACATCCTGATCATGGATGAACCAACCAACCACATGGATATGGAATCCATCGAGTCACTGAACATGGCGTTGGAAATGTACGAAGGGACCCTGATCTTCGTTTCCCACGACCGTGAGTTCGTTAGCTCGCTGGCCACACGCGTTCTGGAAATGACCCCGAGCAAGGTGATCGACTTTACCGGCAACTACGAAGACTACCTGCGTAGCCAGGGTATAAACTGATCCCTTCGAGTCGCCCTCATCCCGACCCTCTCCCATAGGGAGAGGGAACAGTCCAGAGCGATAGGTTAGCCCGTACTGCTTCGGAACGTGATGAGTAGAGAAAGATAGGTATTACGCAGAAGAATTAACGAACTCAATCCGTTCCCTCTCCCTTTGGGAGAGGGCTAGGGTGAGGGGCAGCATCTTTACCACACACCTCACACCGCGGATCCTTCGGCAGCTTCATCTCGCGAAACTGCATGCTCATCGCATCAAACATCAACAACTTCCCCACCAAAGGCTGGCCATAGTTAGCCAACAACTTGATGGCTTCCATCGCCTGTAACGTACCGATAGTGCCGACTAAAGGTGCCATCACGCCAGCCTCAACGCAGGTCAGCGCATTTTCCCCAAACAGCCTGCTCAGGCAGCGATAACAGGGCTGTTCCGGCTGATAGGTAAAGACGCTGAGCTGGCCCTCCATGCGGATAGCGGCCCCTGATACCAACGGTTTACGCTGTGCATGGCACAGGCTGTTGAGCATATCGCGGGTCGCTACGTTATCGGTACAGTCCAGTACCACGTCGCAAGCGGCAATCTGCGCCGCCATTTGCTCGTCATCCAGCTGTGTGTCTAGGGTATCAATACGGATATGAGGATTGATGGCGCTCAGCTCAATGCGGGCAGATTCGACCTTCTCCATACCAATGCGGTCATCCCGGTGCAGGATCTGGCGCTGTAGATTGGAGAGGGAAACCGTGTCGAAATCAACCAGCGTCAGATGGCCGACGCCAGCGGCAGCCAAATAAGGCGCCGCCGCACAGCCCAGCCCGCCAAGCCCAACGATCAGCACGTGCGCCGCCAGCAGCTTTTCCTGACCGTCGAAGTCGAAACCCCGCAGTACGATCTGGCGGTTGTAGCGCAGCGCTTGTGCATCGGTTAATTCCGGCAGCATGTTCAGTTCCTCAGCAACGCATTGAAAGGTTCGATCTCTACTGTCTCACCAGCGGCCACCGAGCCACGTTCGCGCTCCAGCACGATAAAGCAGTTACCCTGGCTGAATGAGCTGAACACGTGGGAACCCTGATGGCCGGTGGTGCTCACTTCCAGCTCGCCTTGGGCATTGCTGGTGAAGATACCGCGCTGGAAATCGAGGCGACCCGGCGACTTTTTCAGTGGCGTCAGAGCGCGAGCTTTCAGGCGGGGTGGCAGTTGCCATTCGGTGTGACCGGCCAGCTTGGCCAGCAGCGGTTGCACCAGTTGATAGAAAGTCAAAGCAGCAGAGACCGGGTTGCCAGGTAGGCCACAGAACCAGGCGTGCTGGAGCTTGCCGAAAGCAAAAGGTTTGCCCGGCTTGATGGCCAGCTTCCAGAAGCTGACTTTGCCCAGTTCATCCAGCATCTGCTTGGTGTAATCGGCTTCACCGACGGAAACGCCGCCGCTGCTGATCACCACGTCGGCCTCGCTATCCGCCTGGATAAAGGCCGCGCGTAATGCTTCCTGATTATCACGAATAATCCCCAGATCGATCACCGTGCAGCCGAGCTGTTCCAGCATCAGGCGTACGGCAAAGCGGTTGGTGTCGTAGATCTGCCCGGCTTGCAGTGGTTGGCCGACCGGCTGCAATTCGTCACCGGTAGAGAATACCGCCACCTTCAATTTACGCATCACCTGGACATCGGCCACGCCCAATGAGGCCAGTAATGGCAGTTGTGCTGCCCCCAGGGTGATTCCAGCGGGTAGCACGCTCGCCCCGCGCAGGATATCTTCCCCCGCCAAACGGATATTTTGCCCGGCGTTTACCGGGGCGTTGAAACGCACTCCAGCCTCGGTCACTTCAACCTGCTCTTGCATGATCACCGCATCCGCGCCGGCTGGAATTGGTGCTCCGGTCATGATGCGTACGCAGGTGTTGGCAGGCCAAGTATCCGTAAACGGAGCACCGGCAAAGGCTTTACCCGCTACCGGTAAAGGAGAGTCGCCGTTCAGGTCACTTAGACGTACTGCGTAGCCGTCCATTGCCGAGTTGGCGAAGGGCGGAACATCGATAGGGGAGACCACCGGGGCGGCGGTAATGCGCCCGGCTGCGCTGGTCAAGGCGATAGATTCGCTCTGTTGCAGTGGCGCGATCTGGGAGAGCATTTTCTCCAGTGCCTGCTCAAGAGAAATGAGGTCAGAAGTATGACAGTGATCCATAAACAAAACTCCGTAATCGGCGTGCGCGAATTTTTCGGCAAAGTAGGGCTATTATGGCAGATAACGCCGTGGTGGAGAAACCAGGTTAACGTATTGAAATCAATAACAGGAGACAGTGATGCACCAGCACGTACTGGATTTTTGGTTCGAAGAGATCGACCCAGTCATGTGGTTTAAAAAGGACGATGAGTTCGATCGTGTGCTGCACACCCGCTTTGGCCAACTGTGGCAGGCGGCATCCCAAGGGGAACTGGCGCATTGGCGCGCAACCATCAAAGGCAGACTGGCGGAAATCATCGTGCTCGATCAGTTCAGCCGTAATCTGTTTCGCAACACGCCACGCTCCTTTGCTTGTGACGGAATGGCGCTGGTGCTGGCTCAGGAAGCGATTGCCACTGGATTATGTGAAAACCTGACGGTCGAGCAGCGCGGCTTCCTCTATTTGCCGTTTATGCATTCCGAATCCGCCTTGATCCACCAGCAGGCGTTAGAGCTGTTTCGCCAATTAAATAATGGTGACCAGTTGGAGTTTGAAATACGTCATAAAGCCATAATCGATCGTTTTGGACGTTATCCCCATCGTAACGAGATATTAGGCCGGGAATCTACGCTTGAGGAGCAGGAATTTCTGCAACAACCGGGATCGGGTTTCTAAATATTTTTCATTGGCGTGTAAGCGGGGAATAGCGGAGAGGGGCATGGGATAACGCTTATTAAACATGAACCAAACCGGGCTATTTCCTGCTGCCGCCAATAGGCCGGTTAAATCTGTCAGCGGTAAATGAAAAGCCAGATAACCCACTGTTTTTATAACATTTGGCTCTTTCAATGCACAAAATAGTCTAAGCAGGCTACGCTTAATGCTTGGCGACGACTTTGTGCTTTACATCGATTGCCGGGCTAAATATAGTCGAAAAAGGCTAAATAATAATTCTCTCTCCATTTTCATGCGGTACCTGCTTGAATTGCCGCGGATAGATACAGGTGTCAGGCCAATGAGCAAACCAGTGATTGCCATTCATGGTGGCGCGGGCGCAATTACCCGTGCGGCATTGAGTGCAGAGAAAGAACAAGATTATATCCAGGCGCTTTCCGACATTGTGGCTGCCGGGCAGGCTATTTTGGCCGCAGGCGGCAGTGCACTGGACGCGGTAACGGAGGCAGTCAGGCTGCTGGAAGAGTGCCCGCTGTTCAACGCAGGTAAAGGCTCGGTATTTACCCACCAAGGCACTCATGAGCTGGATGCCTGCGTGATGGATGGCCGTACCCGTGATGCCGGGGCGGTCGCCGGGGTCAGCCGGATACGTAACCCGGTACTTGCCGCGCGTACGGTGCTGGAAAACAGCACTCATGTGCTGTTTGGCGGGGAAGGGGCAGAAAGATTTGCCGCCAATCACGGCCTGGAAATGGTCGATCCCAATTTCTTCTTTACCCAGGAACGTTTTGACCAACTGCACCGTGCTCAGGCAGAGCAGGGCCGGGTGTTGCTCGATCACGACGGTGCGGCGGCGCTCAGCGGTGACCCACTGGATCCCGATCGCAAATTTGGCACTGTGGGGGCGGTAGCGCTGGATGCCTTGGGCAACTTGGCAGCGGCCACCTCAACCGGCGGCATGACCAATAAGGCGGCAGGGCGCATTGGCGATACGCCGATTATTGGCGCCGGTTGCTATGCCAACAACGCCACGGTGGCGGTCTCCAGCACCGGTACCGGCGAAATCTTTATGCGCACCGTCGCGGCCTACGACGTGTCTGCACTGATTGAATATGCCGGTCTAACCCTGCAACAGGCCTGCGATAAAGTGGTGATGGAAAAGCTGTTGGCGCTGGGCGGTAGCGGCGGGCTGATTGCTATCGATCGTTTTGGCAACGTCGCACTGCCGTTTAACAGTGAAGGAATGTATCGCGGTTTCGGCTATGTCGGCGATGCCCCTTCCGTGGGTATCTACCGCTGAATGCTTGCCGGGAGGGCAAATGACCGATACGGCCATCCAGCCACAGGCAGAACGTGGGCTGATTTTACCGCCCGAGCGCGTTTTGGCGGTGAGCGATCTGTGCGTACAATTCCGCCAAGAAGGCGACGTCGTTGAGGCGGTGCGCCATCTGGATTTCGACGTCGATCGTGGCGAAACTCTGGCAATCGTTGGCGAATCTGGCTCAGGCAAGTCGGTCACCTCACTGGCGTTGATGCGTCTGGTCGAGCAGGGCGGCGGTGAGTTGACCAGCGGCGCGATGCATTTTCGCCGGCGTAACGGTCAGGTGCTCGATCTGGCCAAGGCTAAACAGAGCACCTTGCGAACTTTGCGCGGCGCTGATATGGCGATGATTTTTCAAGAACCGATGACCTCGCTCAACCCGGTGTTTCCGGTGGGGGAGCAGATCGCCGAATCTCTGCGTCTGCATCAGGGTATGGATCACCGCAGTGCCAAACGTGAAGCGCTACGTATGCTCGATCTGGTGCGTATTCCCGAGGCCAAAAACGTCCTTGGCCGCTATCCGCATCAACTGTCTGGCGGGATGCGCCAGCGGGTGATGATTGCCATGGCGCTGTCGTGCAAACCGGCGCTGCTGATTGCCGATGAACCTACCACCGCGCTGGACGTCACCATTCAGGCGCAAATCCTGCAGCTGATCCGCGTGTTGCAGCAGGAAATGCACATGGGTGTGATCTTCATTACGCACGATATGGGCGTGGTGGCGGAGATTGCCGATCGGGTACTGGTGATGCACCAAGGCGAAAAGGTGGAACAAGGGGAGGTGCGCTCGTTGTTTGCCGCTCCGCAGCAGCCTTACACTCAAGCTTTGTTGGCCGCCGTACCGCAGCTGGGCGCGATGGCAGATAAAGACTTCCCGGCAAAATTTCCGTTAGCTGGCGTTGACGATAATGACCAGCCGCAAGACACCATACCCGCGGGAGCTACGCCGATCTTGCAGGTAGAAAATCTGGTCACGCGCTTCGATCTGCGCAGCGGCATTCTCAACCGCGTCACGCGCCGTGTGCATGCGGTGGAAAATATCAGCTTTGACCTCTATCCCGGCGAAACGTTGGGGTTGGTCGGCGAATCTGGCTGTGGCAAATCCACCACTGGCCGTTCACTGTTGAAGCTGGTCGATAGCCAACGCGGCACCATTACCTTCAACGGCCAACAGATCAACCGCTTGAAAGGCTCTGCCTTACAGCATTTACGCCGTGATATTCAGTTTATCTTTCAAGACCCTTACGCTTCCCTGGACCCACGGCTCACCGTTGGTTTCTCCATCATGGAGCCTTTGCTGGTGCACAACGTTGCTCGCGGGGCGGAGGCCGAAAAACGGGTAGCCTGGTTATTGGAGCGGGTGGGGCTGAAGCCGGAACATGCGCGGCGTTATCCGCATGAGTTCTCCGGTGGTCAACGCCAACGTATTTGCATTGCCCGTGCGTTGGCACTCAACCCGAAAGTGGTGATTGCCGATGAGGCGGTCTCCGCGTTGGACGTGTCGATCCAGGCGCAAATTGTCAATCTGCTGCTCGATTTACAGCGTGAATTGGGCATCGCATTTCTGTTTATTTCCCACGATATGGCGGTAGTGGAACGAGTCTGCCATCGCGTCGCGGTGATGTATCTGGGCCAGATTGTGGAGATCGGCCCACGTCGTGCGGTGTTTGAAAACCCACAGCACGCCTATACCCGTAAGCTGATGGCCGCCGTGCCGGTGGCCGATCCTACCCATGCGCATAAACGCCAGCCGTTGCTGGTGGATGAAATACCCAGCCCGATCCGTGGGCTGGATGATGAACCCGTTACCGCACCTTTAGTGCAGGTAGGGCCAGGGCACTTTGTGGCCCGCCACCCTATTGCCGGTGCCTTTTAGCCTTGCCTCAGGAGAGTTAAGCACTATGACTAAGCACACATTCAAGCGTAATGTTTTGGCCGCCGTACTGCTGGCCGCCGCTGCTGGCCCGGCTTGGGCTGCCAAGGATGCGGTGATTGCCGTAGCGTCCAACTTCACCACGCTCGACCCGTACGATGCCAACGACACCTTGTCGCAGGCGGTCGCCAAATCCTTCTATCAGGGGCTGTTTGGCTTTGATAAGGATATGAAGCTGGTGAACGTATTGGCAGACAGCTACGATGTCAGCAAAGACGGCTTGACCTACACCATCAAGCTCCAGCCGGGGGTAAAATTCCACGACGGCAGCGCGTTCGATGCCGAAGCGGTCAAGGTTAACCTGGATCGCGCCAGTAACCCGGATAATCGCCTGAAACGCTACAACCTGTTCAAGATGATCGATAAAACCGAAGTGGTCGATCCCACCACGGTCAAGATCGTGCTGAAAGCGCCATTCTCGGCGTTTATCAATAACCTGGCGCACCCGGCGGCGGCGATGATTTCCCCGGTGGCCATCAAGCAGTATGGCAAGGAGATCGGTTTCCATCCGGTGGGGACCGGCCCTTACCAGTTTGAAACCTGGAACCAGACCGACTACGTGAAAGTGAAGAAATTCGACGGCTACTGGAAAGCGGGCCTACCGAAGCTGGACAGCATCACCTGGCGGCCGGTAGTGGATAACAACACCCGTGCGGCGATGCTGCAAACCGGTGAAGCGACCTTTGCTTTCCCAATCCCTTATGAGCAAGCCAAGGTGCTGGAGAAAAACAGCAAGCTGGATCTGGTGGCCGCGCCGTCGATCCTGCAACGCTACATCAGCATGAACGTGACGCAGAAACCGTTCGATAACCCAAAGGTACGCCAGGCACTGAACTATGCGATCAACAAGGACGCGCTGATTAAGGTGGCGTTCTCTGGGTTTGCCGTTCCGGCGGAAGGCCCGGTGCCTCCGGCCATTGATTTTGCTACCCGTTACAACGCTTGGCCATACGATCCAGCCAAGGCGCGTGAACTGCTGAAAGAAGCAGGCTATCCGAACGGGTTTACTACCACGCTGTGGTCTTCCCATAACCACAGCACCGCGCAGAAAGTGTTGCAGTTTGCTCAGCAGCAGCTGGCGCAGGTTGGGGTCAAAGTGACCGTTACCGCGATGGATGCTGGCCAACGTGCGGCGCAGGTGGAGAGCGTGGGCGTGAAGGACACTGGCGTGCGTATGTTCTATACCGGCTGGTCTGCCTCGACCGGCGAAGCTGACTGGGCGCTGACGCCGTTGTTTGCCACCCAATCCGCACCGCCTAAGCAGTTCAACACCGCGTTCTACAGCAATCCACAGGTTGACAAGGATCTGGCTGATGCGTTAGCCACCACCGATCGTGCCCAGAAGCAGGCTTTGTACAAAGATGCACAAGATCGCATTTGGGCCGATGCGCCTTGGATTTTCCTAGTGACGGAGCGCCTGTTGTCAGCCAACAACAAACAGCTGAGCGGTTTCTACGTGATGCCGGATACCTCGTTTAACTTTGATAACGCGGATTTGAAATAAGCCCTCACCCCAACCCTCTCCCACAGGGAGAGGGAGAAGATGGGTATTGTGAGCAGATACAGGCGTTAATTTATGGCACTGTTCCGGTGGTGAGGTTAGCAACGAAACTTAATTAGTAGCATATTCTGTCCCCTCTCCCTGTGGGAGAGAGCGGATGGGTGTTGTGAACATTTACAGGCGTTAATTTATGGCACTGTTCCGGTGGTGAGGTTAGCAACGGAACTTAATCAGTAGCACATTCAGTCCCCTCTCCCTGTGGGAGAGGGTTAGGGTGAGGGGAATGCTTAATTATTTTCTAAAACGCCTGCTGGGTCTGATCCCGACGCTGCTGATCGTGGCCGTGCTGGTGTTCTTGTTTGTCCATATGCTGCCGGGCGATCCGGCGCGATTGGCCGCGGGGCCGGAGGCAGACGAAGCCGTCGTCCAGTTGGTACGTCAGGATCTGGGGCTGGACAAGCCGTTGCCACAGCAGTTTGTGCATTTCTTTGTCAATATTTTGCAGGGTGATTTCGGCACGTCGATGGTGTCCAAACGCCCGGTCAGTGAAGAGATCGCCTCGCGCTTTATGCCAACCTTCTGGCTGACCATCGCCAGCATGGTGTGGGCGGTGATTTTTGGCATGGCGATCGGCATGATTTCCGCCGTGTGGCGCAACCGCTGGCCGGACCGGCTGGGGATGACGCTGGCCGTGTCGGGTATCTCTTTCCCGGCCTTTGCGTTGGGGATGCTGCTGATGCAGGTGTTCTCAGTCAATCTCGGCTGGCTGCCGACGGTGGGAGCGGATACCTGGCAGCATTACATCCTGCCTTCAATCACGCTGGGTGCTGCGGTAGCGGCGGTGATGGCCCGCTTCACCCGCGCCTCGTTCGTTGAGGTGATGCAGGAAGATTACATGCGCACCGCTCGCGCCAAGGGCGTGCCGGAGTCATTGGTGATCGTCAAGCACGGGCTACGCAACGCCATGATCCCGGTGATCACCATGATGGGCCTACAGTTTGGTTTCCTGCTGGGTGGCTCAATCGTGGTCGAGAAGGTGTTTAACTGGCCGGGGTTGGGGCGCTTGCTGGTGGATTCGGTAGAAATGCGCGATTACCCGGTGATCCAGGCCGAAGTGCTGCTGTTCTCGCTGGAATTTATTCTGATCAATCTGTTGGTGGATATGCTGTATGCGGCCATCAACCCTTCGATTCGTTATCAATAGGCAGGCCGTATGATGAAGTATTGGCGGCGTAATGCCGCGCTCAAGGCAATGCCGGTGATTAATCCCAACGCGGTGCGTACGCCTTGGCATGAGTTCTGGCGCCGCTTTCGTCGCCAGCAGGTCGCAATGGTGGCCGGCGTGTTTGTGTTGCTGCTGGTGGCCGCTGCGCTGCTGGCACCGCATCTGGTGCCTTATGATGCGGAAAACTTCTTTGATTACGATCGGCTCAATGAAGGGCCTTCGCTGGTGCACTGGCTCGGGGTAGATTCGTTGGGCCGGGATATTTTCAGCCGTATTCTGATGGGCGCGCGGATCTCTTTGGCTGCGGGGGTGTTCTCGGTGCTGGTTGGCAGCGTGATTGGCACGGTGCTTGGGCTCTTGGCGGGCTATTACGAAGGCTGGTGGGATCGCATCGTTATGCGCATCAGCGACGTGCTGTTTGCCTTCCCCGGCATTCTGCTGGCGATTGGCGTGGTGGCGATCATGGGCAGCGGCATGGCAAACGTGATTGTCGCCGTGGCCATCTTCAGCATTCCGGCGTTTGCTCGCCTGGTGCGTGGCAATACTCTGGTGCTGAAGCATCTGACCTACATTGAATCGGCGCGCAGCATCGGCGCTTCGGACTGGACCATCATTCTGCGGCATATTTTGCCGGGCACCATCTCGTCGATCGTGGTCTATTTCACCATGCGTATCGGTACTTCAATCATTACCGCTGCCAGCCTGTCGTTCTTGGGATTGGGGGCGCAGCCGCCAACGCCCGAATGGGGCGCGATGCTCAATGAAGCGCGGGCGGATATGGTGATAGCCCCGCATGTGGCGATCTTCCCCAGCCTGGCAATCTTTTTCACCGTATTGGCCTTTAACCTGTTAGGCGATGGATTACGTGATGCATTAGATCCGAAACTGAAAGGGTAGCTCCTCTCCTCAAAAAGGAGAGGAGCAACTCAATCAGCGGAACAGATGCTCGGCATGAAAACGCAGATGATCTTCAATAAAGGTAGCGATGGTGAAGTAGCTGTGGTCGTAACCCGGTTGAATGCGCAGGGTTAACGGCCAGTCACGCTGGCGGGCCAACTCCGCCAGCTTGGCCGGTTGCAGCTGATCCGCCAGAAACTGATCCCCATCTCCTTGGTCAATCAACATCGGCAACTGCTCCGCCCCGCTGGCCAGCAAATGGCAACTGTCATAGTGCAGCCACTGCGTTTCATCATCCCCCAGATAGGCCGCAAAGGCTTTACGGCCCCAAGGCACCTGGCAAGGATTGACGATCGGTGCAAAGGCCGATGCCGAACGAAAACGCTGCGGGTTACGCATTGCCATCATTAACGCACCATGGCCGCCCATCGAGTGACCCGCAATGGATTGCCGATCGCTGACGCTGAAATGCTGCTTGATCAGCGCTGGCAGCTCATCGCTGATGTAGTCATACATGCGAAAGTGTTGATCCCAAGGTGCCTGAGTGGCATTGAGGTAGAACCCCGCCCCCTGGCCCAGATCGTAACCTTCGTCATTCGGCACCTCATCGCCGCGTGGGCTGGTATCCGCCATCACCAGCACCAACCCTAATTCTGCGGCAATGCGCTGGGCACCGGCCTTCAACGTGAAGTTTTCATCATTGCAGGTCAGCCCCGACAGCCAATACAGCACCGGCGGCGGGTTATCGTCGCGCGGTGGTGGCAGATAGATACTGAACGTCATGTTGCAATTCAGGCTCTGCGCCGCGTGACGGTAACGTTGTTGCCAACCACCGAACATGCGGTGCTCTTCGAGAAGTTCTAATGACATCGTCATCCTCTGCCTCCTGGCTTATTTATCGAAATGGATCACGGAACGGATCGATTTGCCTTCATGCATCAGATCGAACGCTTCGTTGATCTGCTCCAGCCCCATGGTATGAGTGATAAAGTCGTTCAGTGCGAACTCGCCGTCCAGATAACGCTGCACGATCCCCGGCAGTTGACTGCGGCCTTTCACGCCACCAAAGGCGGAACCGCGCCAGACGCGGCCAGTCACCAGTTGGAACGGACGGGTCGCGATCTCTTCACCGGCACCGGCAACGCCGATAATGACCGACTCACCCCAACCCTTGTGGCAGCACTCCAGTGCAGAACGCATCACGTTGACGTTGCCGATACATTCAAAGGAGAAGTCGACGCCGCCGTCGGTCAGCTCGACGATCACGTCCTGGATAGGTTTATCGTAATCTTTTGGATTGATCAGATCGGTCGCACCCAGCTTGCGAGCCAGCTCGAACTTGCTGGTGTTGAGATCGATACCGATGATGCGGCTGGCACCGGCCATCTGAGCCCCGATAATCGCCGATAGCCCGATGCCGCCCAGGCCGAAAATCGCCACAGTATCGCCAGCCTTGACCTTGGCGGTGTTGATCACCGCACCCATGCCGGTGGTGACGCCACAGCCAAGCAGACAAACTTCTTCCAACGGCGCTTCTTTGCTGATTTTTGCCAGTGAGATTTCTGGTACTACGGTGCGTTCAGCAAAGGTGGAGGTGCCCATGTAATGGAAAATCGGCTTGCCGTCTTTAAAGAAGCGGGTGGTGCCATCTGGCATCAGGCCCTTGCCCTGAGTAGCGCGGATGGCCTGGCACAGGTTGGTTTTGCCGGATTTACAGAATTTGCACTCGCCGCATTCTGGGGTGTACAGCGGGATCACGTGGTCGCCGACGGCCACGCTGGTCACGCCTTCGCCGATCGCTTCGACTATGCCGCCGCCTTCGTGGCCCAGGATCGCCGGGAACACGCCTTCTGGATCTTTGCCTGACAGGGTATAGGCATCGGTATGGCAAACGCCGGTAGCGACGATGCGCACCAGTACTTCACCTTTCTGTGGCGGCATCAGATCGACTTCTTCAATCTTCAGCGGCTGGTTCGGGCCCCAAGCTACGGCAGCACGGGTTTTGATAAATTCCATCATGTTCTCCTCGTTATTACTTGTAGGGGTCGAACATGTTCGACCCGAATTAAGTCATTGATATCTTAATGGGCAGCGCTTGCGGCGCCCCTACTCTGTCAGGAGGATGGATTCTGCATCCATCTCCGTACTTTCAGCCTGTTCTATAATCAGTTGTTTTAACGCGCGGACGTTTGGCCCAAACGCATCACGCCGCCATAACAGCCAGGTGGCAGTTTCGGTAATGTCGGCAGGGAGTAAATGAACTTTGACCCGTTTGTAGCCGGGCAGCAGGTTGAGCACCGAATACGGGATCATCGCCAGCCCGGCACCGCTGGCCACGCAGGCCAGCATGGAGTGATAAGACTGGATCTCCATGATGGTGCCTGGCAATGAACCGTCACGCTTGAACCAGGACTCCAGGCGCAGGCGATAAGAGCAGCTGGCGCGGAAGGCAAACAGGGTTTCCCCTTTGACATCCTGGGCGCTGTGAATGGGCGGATGATCCAGGCAGGTGATCACCACCATCCGCTCGGGGAAAGCGACGCAACCGTTCAGTTCATCATGCTGCAACGGGCCATCTACCAGGGCGGCAGCCAAGGTTCCCGCGCGTACACGCTCGATGATTTCTCCTGAGGTGCCGGTAGCCAGCGAAAGGGAAACCTGCGGAAATCGCTGATGATAAGCTGCCAGCAAGGTAGGTAGCCGGGTGGCGGCGGTGCTTTCCATCGAGCCAAGCGCAAAGTTACCGGCCGGTTCCCCGGCATGGGTGATGCTCATGGCTTCTTCACTCAGCGCCAGAATGCGGTGGGCGTAGCAGAGAAAATTATGGCCCATCGGCGAGAGGCGCAGACGCTGCTTCTCACGGATAAACAGATCGGTGCCCAGTTCCTGCTCGAGCTGACGCAGGCGCGTGGTCAAGTTTGACGGCACGCGGTGCAGTTGCTCGGCGGCACGGGCGACGGAGCCGGTTTCGGCCACGCAGCAGAACATGCGCAGTTGGGTGAGATCCATAGCCTTCTCTTTTCGTGATGAACTTGATGAGTATTATTCAGTTTTTGTGAGTGTAATACTGCGGCATGCTAGCCGCAACTTTCTTTTAACAGGTTGGATACAGCGATGGCGCTAAAAATAGCCTTGAGTGGTTTTATTGCTTTGATCGTGGCGATGGGGATTGGCCGGTTTGCCTTTACCCCGCAGGTGCCGCTGATGATTGCTGAGCACCAGTTCACCCTGACGGGGGCCGGGCTGGTGGCGGCGGTCAACTACCTGGGTTACCTGTGCGGTGCCTATGATGCGATGCGTGCCAGCCGCCATGTGGAGCGCCGCCTGTGGCTTGGCGTATGGGGAGCGGTAGCGCTGACGCTGCTGTCTGCCTTGGTGTCGGGGGAGTGGCTGCACGGTGCAGTGCGCTTTGCGATTGGCTGGGCCAGCGGTTGGTCGATGGTGCTGGTGGCGGCCTGGACTAACGAGCGGTTGGCGCATTATGGCCGTCCCGCGCTAAGTGCTGCGGTCTTTGCCGGGCCTGGGGCCGGGATATTCATCAGCGGCATGCTGGCGGTGGCGATCAACAGCTGGGGCTTGAGCGCTTCACAGGCCTGGTTGGTGTATGGTGCATTGGCGTTGGTGTTAATTGCCGCGATCAGCATTAATTTGCCAAGGGCAGGGGAGCTGCATCGTCCCGATGTGAAGCCTGAGCCGCTGGTACTCACACCGGCATTGAAGCGCCTGGTGTGGAGCTACAGCCTGGCGGGCTTTGGCTATATCCTGCCTGCGACCTTCCTGTCACAGATGGCGGCGGCCCGTTTCCCTGACAGCCTGTTCGCCCAGTTTGTCTGGCCGATTTTTGGCGGTGCGGCGGTGCTGGGGATTATCATCGGGATTGCAACCCGTCATCGGCTCACCACGCAGACCCGCCTGGCAATCACGCTGTGGGTACAGGCACTGGGCGTGCTTTGTGCCGAAGTGGTGCCCGGCGTTACCGGCCTGGCACTCGGGGCCATGCTAACCGGCGGTGGATTCCTCAGCGTGGTCCAACTATCTATCCAGCACGGTAGGGAGTTGGCTCCGAATCACGCACGCTATATGGCCGGGCTGTTGACCACGGGGTATGCCATCGGCCAGTTGGTTGGCCCGATGCTCTCGGCGGTGTCAACGGCGCTGACGCATCGCCTGGAACCCGCGCTATATGTGGCGGTACTAGGGCTGTTGATCGCCGGCGTGCTGGTGATCAATACCCCGGCGCGGGCCACGGCCAGCAAACCAACATTATCTTGAGTAAAATACATACAAAAAATGTGGAATAGCCGCAGCCAGCCTGCTACGGGCTGGATGCGGATTTTTCATACCGGGATGAAACACAATCACTGGATAAACGTCTCACTCTCATCTAGAGTGGGGGAAAATATTGATCGGGTTCACGTTATCTATCCGTCGTCTTTCAAGCTGCAGCTAGCTCCCCCCTGTATTTGTAGGGGCGCTGTATACGGCGCCCTAACCAATCCGGGCGAGTAACCAACAGCAGATAACAACGCTGCAATTTGAAAGACGACGGGTATATTGTTGGGGCCAGCCTGCTGGAGATACATCGCCATGACATCGTTAAGTAATGAAGCTGTACTGGTGCACGCGGCGCTTGAAGCGCGCGGCCTGGAAACCCCGCTATGTGGGGAAGTGTTGGATCGCGAGACGCGCAAGCGCCGTATCAAAGAGCACATGACTGAAATCATGCAGCTGTTGAACCTTGATCTGTCCGACGACAGCCTGGCAGAAACGCCGCACCGTATTGCGAAAATGTATGTCGATGAGATCTTCTCCGGCCTGGATTACGCCAACTTCCCGAAGATCACCGTCATCGAAAACAAGATGAAAGTGGACGAAATGGTGACGGTGCGTGATATTACCTTGACCAGCACCTGCGAACATCACTTCGTCACCATCGATGGTAAAGCCACCGTGGCGTATATTCCTAAAGACTCGGTGATTGGCCTGTCGAAAATCAACCGCATCGTGCAGTTCTTTGCCCGCCGCCCACAGGTACAGGAGCGGCTGACTCAGCAGATCCTGGTGGCGTTGCAAACGCTGCTAGGCACCAACAACGTGGCGGTCTCGATCGATGCGGTGCATTACTGCGTCAAAGCTCGCGGTATTCGTGACGCTACCAGTGCTACCACCACTACGTCGCTGGGCGGGCTGTTCAAGTCCAGCCAGAATACGCGCCAGGAGTTCCTGCGCGCGGTGCGTCACCATCACGGTTGATAGCTGCCCCTCACCCCAACCCTCTCCCATAGGGAGAGGGAGCTGATAGTCCCTGCTCTTTTGGAACCAAAAGGGTCATATCAGCAAATGAATACGAGGCTGCTGCTTAATGGGGTTTCTACTTTTACTAGACTAGAATACAAACTCAATCAACCTCCTCATCGAAAGTGAATCACTATAATTTCAAGCACACTCGATCGGTCCCCTCTCCCTGTGGGAGAGGGTTAGGGTGAGGGGGCTTGTTACTGATTGAAATACAGCGGAATAACATGAACGCTAACGAAACTCCCCGGCTACCACGCATTGCTACGCTGGACTGCGTACGCGGTATCGCCATCCTTGGCATTCTACTGCTGAATATCAGTGCATTTGGCCTGCCGAAAGCCGCCTACCTCAACCCCGCCTATCTGGGGATGCCCTCCACACGCGATGTCTGGACCTGGGCGCTGTTGGATCTGTTCGCTCAGGTCAAGTTCCTGGCCATGTTCGCTCTGCTGTTTGGTGCCGGTCTGCAACTGCTGCTACGGCGGGGCAAAGTCTGGATCCGCGCTCGGTTATCCTGGTTGCTACTGATAGGCCTTGGGCACGCTATTTTCTTATGGGATGGGGACATCCTGCTGGCCTACGGGCTGATCGGCCTGGTGTGCTGGCGGATGATCCGTGACGCACAGAATACCTTCACTCTGTTGAAAACCGGTGCGGTGCTGTATCTGATCGGTGTGGCGGTGTTGCTGCTGCTAGGGTTTATCTCTCATGGTGAACCGGGCAGTTTCTGGCAGCCGAGCGTGGCCGAATTGCAGTATGAGACGTTCTGGAAGCTGCAAGGTGGGCCGGAAGCCTGGCGCAGCCGCCTGGATCTGCTCTCTTCCAGCCTGATAGCCATCGGTGCGCAGTATGGCTGGCAACTGGCCGGGCTGATGCTGTTTGGTGCAGGCATGATGCGCAGCGGTTGGCTGCGTAACAGCTATTCACCTGCTTACTACCGCCGCCAGGCCGCCTGGCTGATACCGCTTTCATTGCTGATCCAGTTACCCGGTGTGCTGCTGCAGTGGCAGCTGAATTGGGAGTATCGCTGGAGTGGCTTTCTGCTGCAGGTGCCGCGTGAGTTGGGCTCGCCGTTGCAGGCCATTGGCTACCTGGCTCTGGTCTACAGTTTCTGGCCAACGCTTTCCCGCCTGCGTATCAGCCACTGGTTAACCCAGGTCGGGCGGATGGCGCTAAGTAATTACCTGCTACAAACCCTGATTTGCAGCACGCTGTTCTTTCGTTTTGGCCTCTATCAACAACTCGACCGTTTGCAGCTATTGGCGGTCGTCCCCCTGGTGTGGCTGGTTAACCTGCTTTTTTCCACGCTGTGGCTGCGTTACTTCGCACAGGGCCCGATGGAATGGCTATGGCGCAAGCTGACTTCCCTTGCAGCGGGCGAAAGTCTCCGTCAGCCGACAAAATGAGATCTGGCGCAGGTAGGTTAAAAAATTGTATGTAAACGTTTTCTTTCCTGTGACGGAATTCACGCTGAGGAGGATGACAAACGGGGTAGGATAACGCCACTGTCTACTCTGTCGACCTCGGGACGTTTCATGAATTCTGTGCATTCAACCACCATTCGCGATGTGGCGAAGCGTGCGGGTGTGTCCGTCGCTACCGTCTCGCGAGTGTTGAACAACAGTGCCCTGACCAGCAAAGAGACCCGCGAACAGGTGCTGAAGGCGGTGGCGGAACTGGGTTATCGGCCAAACGCCAACGCGCAGGCATTGGCTACCCAGAGCAGTGAAACACTGGGCGTGGTGGTGATGGATGTCTCCGATCCGTTCTTCGGCGCGTTAGTGAAAGCGGTAGACACGGTGGCGCAGCAAAACCATAAATATCTGCTGATCGGCAACAGTTACCATCAGGCGGACAAAGAGCGTCATGCCATCGAGGTGCTGATCCGTCAACGCTGCAATGCCTTGATTGTTCATGCAAAAGCGTTAGATGACGCAGAACTGATCGCCTTTATGGATCAGATCCCGGGCATGGTGTTAATTAACAGAATTGTAACGGGCTATGAGCACCGCTGCGTTGGCCTGAACAATGTGTTTGGCGCTGAAGTTGCCATGCGCTTGCTGCTCTCGCAGGGGCATCAGCGGATCGGTTATCTGGGCTCCGATCACCCTATCGAAGACGGCCCGCTGCGCCAGCAAGGCTATAGCCAGGCGATGGCCGCAGCCGGTTTTTCCCCACCGGATAGCTGGCGGGCTTACGGCTCACCGGACCTACAAGGCGGTGAAACGGCAATGGTTGAACTGCTGGGCCGCAACCTGCACCTGAGCGCCGTGTTCGCCTATAACGACGCCATGGCCGCTGGCGCCATGGCGGTGCTGAAAGAAAACGGTATCACGGTACCACAGCATTTCTCGCTGGTGGGGTTTGATGATATCCCGATTGCCCGCTATACCAGCCCCAAGCTGACCACCATCCGTTATCCGATCGTTTCAATGGCCACCCTGGCTACCGAGCTGGCGCTCAAGGGCGCTGCCGGGCAGCTTGAACCGCAGGCTTCACACCTGTTTATGCCGACGCTGGTACGCCGCCATTCTGTCGCGCCGTGGCAAAGTGAGGCTTCGGTCACTCTCTGAACATTTAATATTGTGTAACCGTTTTCAATCTGTGAGAAAATTCACAGATTATTAACATAGTGCCGTCTATGCTCTAGTCGTTTTCCAGCGCAAAGGCTCTTGCCAGCCAAGCTTTTAATCTGGCGCTGACACAGCATCACAGGAATAACAAGCAACACGGATGACAGGAATTCTTTTGAAACTGCCACGCCCAACTGTGTGCATTGTGGCTAAAGGCTTAATACCGAGTACGACCCTCTACAAACCGGAGACAGACAATGAATAAGAAGGTTTTCACCCTGGCCGCGCTGGCCGCAAGCATGATGTTTGGCGCAGCTGCGCATGCTGATACCCGCATTGGCGTCACGATTTACAAATATGATGACAACTTTATGTCGGTGGTGCGCAAGGCGATCGAGAAAGATGCCAAAGCTTCTCCGGATGTCACGCTGCTGATGAATGACTCACAGAATGACCAGTCCAAGCAGAATGACCAGATCGACGTACTGATTGCCAAAGGCGTAAAAGCGCTGGCAATCAACCTGGTGGACCCAGCCGCCGCTCCGGTGGTGATTGACAAGGCACGTGCCAACGATATCCCGGTGGTGTTCTACAACAAAGAACCTTCCCGCAAGGCGTTGGATAGCTACGACAAAGCCTATTACGTTGGTACCGACTCTAAAGAGTCTGGCGTGATCCAGGGCGAACTGATTGCCAAACACTGGAAAGCCAACCCGGCCTGGGATCTGAACAAAGACGGCCAGATCCAATATGTGCTGTTGAAAGGTGAGCCGGGCCACCCGGATGCAGAAGCGCGTACCACCTACGTGATCAAAACGCTGAATGAAAAAGGCGATAAGACTCAGCAACTGCAGATGGACACCGCGATGTGGGATACCGCTCAGGCTAAAGACAAGATGGACGCCTGGTTATCTGGCCCTAATGCCAACAAGATCGAAGTGGTAATCGCCAACAACGATGCGATGGCAATGGGGGCGGTTGAAGCCCTGAAAGCTCATAACAAGAGCAGCATTCCGGTCTTTGGTGTCGATGCCCTGCCAGAAGCACTGGCAATGGTGAAATCCGGAGCGATGGCCGGTACCGTGCTGAACGATGCCGACAATCAGGCGAAGGCGACCTTTGATCTGGCGAAGAACCTGGCCGCGGGCAAACCTGCTGCTGACGGCACCCAATGGAAGATCGTCGATAAAATCGTGCGTATTCCTTACGTGGGTGTAGATAAAGATAACCTGTCTCAGTTCGTGAAATAAACCGAGATAGAGAGAAATGCCCCCACTGTTTTCTCAGTGGGGGAACTTATTAGAAGAACCCGTTAATTCTCCACTGCTGCAAGCCAGCTTGGGAGAGTGCTGGTTCCAGAATTAGCCAGGACTATTTATGGCCGAAAACTCTCGTGAGTGGCTACTGGAAATGACGGATATCAGTAAGTCGTTTCCTGGCGTAAAGGCATTAGACAAAGTGAATTTACGCGTACGTCCAAACTCCATTCATGCACTAATGGGGGAGAACGGCGCCGGAAAATCCACCTTATTAAAATGCCTGTTTGGCATTTATAAAAAAGACTCCGGCAGTATTCTGTTTCAGGGGCAGGAGGTCGATTTCAAAAGTTCCAAAGAGGCGTTGGAGCAGGGCGTTTCGATGGTACACCAGGAACTGAACCTGGTGTTGCAACGTACCGTGATGGACAACATGTGGCTGGGGCGCTACCCGACCAAAGGGCTGTTTGTCGATCAGGACAAGATGTACAAAGACACCAAGGAAATTTTCGACGAACTGGATATTGATATCGATCCCCGCGCCAAAGTCGGCACGCTGTCGGTATCCCAGATGCAGATGATCGAAATTGCCAAGGCGTTCTCCTACAACGCTAAAATTGTGATTATGGATGAGCCAACCTCTTCTCTGACCGAGAAGGAGGTGAATCATCTGTTCACCATTATCCGTAAGCTGAAAGAGCGTGGCTGCGGCATCGTGTATATCTCGCACAAGATGGAAGAGATCTTCCAGCTATGCGATGAAATCACCATTCTGCGCGACGGCCAATGGATCGCCACCCAGCCGCTGGAAGGGCTGGATATGGACAAGATTATCTCGATGATGGTTGGGCGCTCGCTGAGCCAGCGTTTCCCCGATCGTCAGAATACGCCGGGTGAGGTGATTTTAGAGGTGAAAGGCCTGACCTCTTTGCGCCAGCCTTCGATCCGCGATATCTCTTTCGATCTGCATCAGGGGGAGATCCTGGGCATTGCCGGGCTGGTGGGCGCCAAGCGTACCGACATTGTCGAAACCCTGTTTGGCATCCGCGAGAAGGTGGCTGGCACCATCAAGCTGCACGGTAAAAATATCAACAATAACAGTGCGAACGAAGCCATCAACCACGGTTTTGCCCTGGTGACGGAAGAACGTCGTTCCACCGGTATTTATGCTTATCTGGATATTGGCTTTAACTCGCTGATCTCCAATATCCGTCAATACAAAAACAAAATGGGCCTGCTGGATAACAGCCGGATGAAAAGCGACACCCAATGGGTGATCGATGCCATGCGGGTGAAAACGCCGGGCCACCATACCAATATCGGTTCGCTTTCCGGTGGTAATCAGCAAAAGGTGATCATTGGCCGCTGGCTGCTGACACAGCCGGAAATCCTGATGATGGATGAGCCAACGCGCGGTATCGACGTGGGGGCCAAGTTTGAAATTTACCAGTTAATGACCGAGTTGGCGAAGAAGGGCAAGGGGATCATTATAATCTCTTCCGAAATGCCGGAGCTTTTGGGAATTACCGACAGAATATTGGTGATGAGTAATGGTCAGGTTGCGGGCATTGTGAATACCAAACAGACCTCGCAAAATGAAATATTGCGGCTAGCCTCCTTGCATCTTTAAGGATCGTAATTATGAGCGCACTGAATAAAAAAACCTTGTTCACCTATTTTAAAGAAGGTGGCATTTATCTGGTCCTGTTGGTGTTACTGGCGATTATTATTATCCAGGACCCGACCTTTTTAAGCCTGATGAACCTGAGTAATATCCTGACCCAATCCTCGGTGCGTATTATCATTGCGCTGGGCGTGGCCGGGCTGATCGTCACGCAGGGGACAGACCTTTCCGCCGGGCGTCAGGTAGGGTTGGCAGCGGTAATTGCCGCGACCCTGCTGCAATCGATGGATAACGTCAACAAAGTGTTCCCACATATGGAAACCTGGTCGATCCCGCTGGTGATCTTGCTGGTTTGCGCCGTGGGCGCGGTGATTGGCCTGGTCAACGGCTTGATTATCGCCTACCTCAACGTGACGCCGTTTATCACCACGTTGGGCACCATGATCATTGTTTATGGGATTAACTCCCTGTATTACGATTACGTGGGCGCTTCACCGGTGGCCGGTTTCGATCCGAAATTCTCCACCTTTGCCCAAGGGTTCTTGCGATTCGGTGACTTCAAGCTGTCATATATCACCTTCTACGCCATTATTGCGATCGCCTTTGTCTGGGTGCTGTGGAATAAAACCCGCTTCGGAAAGAATATCTTCGCCATCGGTGGTAACCCGGAAGCGGCGAAAGTCTCTGGCGTCAACGTCCCGCTGAACCTGATCATGATTTATGCGCTGTCCGGGGTGTTCTATGCCTTTGGCGGTTTACTGGAAGCGGGGCGTATCGGTAGCGCCACCAACAACCTCGGCTTTATGTATGAACTGGATGCTATCGCGGCCTGTGTGGTCGGCGGGGTGTCGTTCGCCGGAGGGGTCGGTACGGTGCTGGGCGTGGTGACCGGGGTGATCATCTTTACCGTCATCAACTATGGCCTGACCTATATCGGCGTGAACCCTTACTGGCAGTACATCATCAAGGGTAGCATTATCATCTTCGCGGTAGCGCTGGACTCCCTGAAGTACGCCAAGAAAAAATAAGGCTGTTTTATGCTTTACGATAACGGCCAGCATCTGCTGGCCGTTTGCTTTTGCTATGTCACACGGCAGAGATGCTATCTTATTGTTATTCCAGTCGTCGCTGTTCCCCCTCACCCCAGCCCTCTCCCCAAAAAGGAGAGGGGGCAGAACGGAGCTGCGTTCAGGGACAGGAGTTTATTTGTGGCCATGCTGCGCTCGCTTAAGCATTTGGTGTTGTAGTCAGACGCAGGGGGTTAATCTGTGGCACGTACGGTCCCCTCTCCCTTTGGGAGAGGGTTAGGGTGAGGGGCATTCACTTCAGCTCTTCTGCTGCTGAGCCTTAAGCTTTTCTGCCGCCAGCTTGTGCTCCAGTTCCACCAACTGCTCCGGAGACACGGCCGGGTAACCCGGGGCATCTTCCGGCACCTTATGCATCGCAGATATCGGAATTAATGGGCCAAGGAAGCGGGGCTCACGCTTGAGGATATACAGATCGGTCAAGGCTCCCAGGCGAGCAAAGATCTCGCGCACGCGTACCGTCATCATGTTTTTTGGCGAAGGTACCGCATAGCATTGCGCCTGGATGCCCATATGCAGGGCGATAAACAGGGCGCGCTCGCAGTGGAAACGCTGGGTGATGATGATAAAGTCGTTGGTATCGAACACCTTGCGCGTACGGACGATGGAGTCGAGGGTACGGAAACCGGCATAGTCGAGCACGATATCGCTAGGCGCAACGCCAGCGGCCAGCAAATCGCGGCGCATGGTCATCGGTTCGTTGTAGCTTTGCTGGGCATTATCGCCGCTCAGCAGCAGATACTTCACCTTGCCGCTGTTATAGGCGTTGATCGCCCCTTGAATACGGTAGCGGTAATATTGGTTAAGCACTCCGGTACGGTAATATTTGGAGGTGCCAAGCACCACCCCCACCTGACGGTGTGGTAGCGTTTGCATTTCTTCGTAAATGTAAGGCGCGGTTTTCCAACTTATCCAGCGATCGAGCGCGATAGCCGACAGCATCAGCACCGAAATGATGATGAACAGGCTAATTATCAGGCGTTTCCACATGTTGATGCCTTGCGCGAACGAGGGCTAAAGTAAGACTCAAGGCTACTTTACCTGCTCGGCAGACGCAAGCGGCGTGCCGTTTAGCGCAGGTATTACGCTGCATTTTTCAGCAAAATCTGGTCTTGGCGTGATAACCGGGCCTGACTAACAGGCCCGGTGAGGAACTTAGAACGATGTACGCTTGTAGATACGATACTGCGGGCGCCAGAAGTTGTGCTCAATGGCTTTAGACAACGCTTCTTCCGACGTCACCACTGCTACACCCTGCAACTGAGCGGCTTTGCCCACTTCCATCGCGATGCATTTGGATACGCCCTGAATATCATCGATATTCGGCAGCAGTGCGCCGTGGCCGTCGGTAGCCAGCGGAGAGCAGTCGGCCAGGGCACGGCTGGCGGCCATCAGCATGGCATCGGTGACCCGTTTTGCCCCAGCAGCCAGTACGCCAAGGCCAATCCCCGGGAAGATATAGGAGTTGTTGCACTGGGCAATTGGGAATAGCTGGTCTTTATAGGTTACCGGTGAGAACGGGCTGCCGGTGGCCACCAGTGCGGCACCGTCGGTCCAGTTGATGATATCTTCTGGACGGGCTTCCACGCGAGAGGTTGGGTTGGACAGCGGCATCACGATCGGGCGCGGGCAATGCTTGTGCATCTCACGGATCAGCTCTTCGGTAAACAGCCCCGGCTGGCCAGAGACGCCGATCAGCACGGTCGGCTTGGCGTTGTGTACCACTTCCAGCAGGGAGATCGCATCGCTCTCCACCTGCCATTGATCCAGATTGGCACTTTTCTGCACCAGCTTGCTCTGGAAATCGAGCAGGTTCGGCAACTTATCCGTTAGCAGGCCAAAACGGTCAACCATAAACACGCGAGAGCGGGCTTCTTCTTCGCTCAACCCTTCGGATTTCATCTGGGCGATGATCTGCTCGGCAATACCACAACCTGCGGAACCGGCCCCCAGGAAGGCAACGGTTTGATCGCGCAATTGGCTGCCAGCGGCACGGCTGGCGGCAATCAGGCTGCCCAGCGTCACGGCGGCGGTGCCTTGGATATCGTCGTTAAAGCAGCACAGCTCATCACGATAGCGATTAAGCAGCGGCGTGGCGTTGTTCTGGGCGAAATCTTCAAACTGCAACAGCACGTTCGGCCAACGGCGTTTCACCGCCTGGATGAACTCTTCCACAAAGGCGTGATATTCATCGCCAGAAATACGCGGATGCCGCCACCCCATGTAGAGCGGATCGTTCAGGCGTTGCGGGTTGTTGGTGCCCACGTCCAGCACCACCGGCAAGGTATAGGCCGGGCTGATGCCGCCACAGGCGGTGTACAGAGAGAGTTTACCGATTGGAATACCCATGCCCCCGATGCCCTGGTCGCCCAGGCCAAGGATGCGTTCCCCGTCGGTGACCACAATCACCTTAACGTTCTGCTTGGTGGCGTTTTGCAGCATATCGTCGATACGATCGCGGTTAGGGTAGGAAATGAACAGCCCACGCGCGCGGCGATAGATATCGGAGAAATGCTCACAGGCTTCACCCACGGTTGGCGTATAGATGATGGGCATCATCTCGCTCAGGTGCGAATCCAGCAGGCGATAGAACAGCGTTTCGTTGGTGTCCTGGATATTGCGCAGGTAGATGTGCTTGTCGTTATCGTTCTTGAAATCCTGATACTGCCGGTAAGCGCGTTCCACCTGTTCTTCGATGGTTTCTATCGCTTCCGGTAGCAGGCCGTGCAGGTTGAAGTTACTGCGTTCTTCTTCAGAAAAGGCGCTGCCTTTGTTCAGTAACGGGAACTCCAACAGAATGGGGCCAGCGTAGGGGATGTAGAGAGGGCGTTTGCTTTCGTATTCCAGTTCCATCAGTTTTACTCTTTGCCTAGGGTAAGCTTTATTACTGCCGATCCTAAGATATCGGCAAAATATGTACAGCATTTGTTAGTAAATAATGAGGAATTGTCGCTTGTTGCTGGTTTTTTAGCCGGATTGCGGCGGAGCACGGTGGCTCCGCCTGAGGGATCAGAAGGTGACGCGTTGGACGGCTTCGCAGCCCAAGGCCGCCAAGGTGGCGCGGGTGGCATCCCACTGGGTCAGGATTGCGCCTTCCGCTTCTGCCAATACGGCACGGCGGATTTGCTGGCAATCACCACCGGAGACATTCATCAGGATCAGCGCGGCCTGCAATGGCGGCAGGCTAGGGTTGAACGCGGCGTTTTCTGCATAGCGGCCAGCGTAAACTTTGCCGTCTTCGGCTTCCAGCGCTACGCCACTATGGGCGGTGCTGTAAGGAGCATGGCTGCGGTTGGCGGCATCCAGGGCAGCTTTCGCCAATTCATCATCCAGCGTCAGTTGGAAACCGTGATCGACCGGATCCATCAGCAACTCGCTGATTTGCAGATCTTTCGGGCCGAAGGAGTAAGGCAGGTAATCGCCCAGCGTGGCGGTTGCCCGTGCAGGCAAGTGGATCTCCAACTCGGTGCCGCTGTTAAGCTCATTCATAAACTGGCGGCAGTGGCCGCATGGCGAGTAGTTGACGGTGACCGCGACCAGCTTGGCTTCGCCACGCAGCCAGGCATGCGTGACAGCGCACTGTTCCGCGTGCACGGTTTGTTGCATAGGTGCACCACGGAATTCCATGTTGCCACCAAAATACCAGTTGCCACTGACGCCACGCGCCACAGCCCCCACGTGGAAATGCGAAATCGGCGTTAACGAGCAGGCAGCCGCCAATGGCAGCAGAGCAAAGGCCAGAGCATCGTCATCCAACCCGCACTGTTGCTTGATCGCCGCAATCTGCTCGGCCTTGAACATGGCTGCGAAATCAGGCGCATCTAAATAAGGCAGCAGGGCGGATTGCAAGGCCGCAGGCAATTCGCTGTAGGCGGAGTGAAAGCGAGAATGCATAAGGAAGTCTCTCAACAAGTTAACGGGTTAACATTCTAGGCAACCGGCCCACAACAAAATGTGATTTGCATCTATTTTTTAATGAAACAGATGCAATGAAACTTATAAATGCGAGATGTATCGCAGGTTTTAAGCCGTTACCCAAACAGCCGCAGCAGTATCGGGAACACAAACGGCGCGGTCAGCGAAGTGATAATCCCGCAGATGACTAGAGCCAGCGAACTGAATGCGCCCTGTTGGTAATCCATTTCTACGCAGCGTGCTGTACCCAACGCATGCGAAGCGGTGCCCATCGCCAAACCGCGCGATGAATTGGTGTTGATCCGCAACAGACTCAGCAGCGAATGGCCGAAGACCGCCCCCAGAATACCGACAAAAATCACGCACACCGCGCTGATGGCCGGGATGCCGCCAATCGACTCGGCTACTGCCATGGCTATCGGGGTCGTCACCGATTTTGGCAAAATCGAGGCGGCAATTTCGGGTTTGGCTCCCATTAGCAGAGCAATGGCACCGCCGCTGATCATCGCGGTCATGCTGCCAATAAAGCAGACGGTGATGATGGATTTCCAACGCGCGCGGATCTGATGGATCTGCTCGTATAGCGGAAAGGCAAGGGCGACCACCGCCGGTTGCAGCAGATCGTTGAGGATTTTGCTGCCTTGAAAGTAGCGTTCATAAGGAATGCCGGTCAGCAACAGCAGCGGGATAATCACCGCCATTGAGACCAATAATGGGTTCAGTAACGGCATGTGGAGCTTTTGCGCCAGCTTGCGTGCCGCGTAAAATACCACCAGGGTCAGCGGTAAAGACCACCAGATATTTTGCATCATTGCTCATCCTCCGCATTTTTTGCTTTACCGAGGATGGGGCGCTCGCGGTGGAAGTAATGTGAAGTATAGCCAACCACCACAAACACCAGCAGCGTACTGATCAGGCAAGACACAATCAGCGGAGCCAGATCGTCAACTATCTGGTCGTAATACTTCATGATGCCGACGCCGATTGGCACAAACAGCAGCACCATATAGCGGATAAACAGATGGCAGCCAGGCTTGACCCATTTGGCCGGTAGAATTTGTGAGGAGAGCAGGGCAAACAGGATCAACATCCCGATAATGCTGCCGGGTATGGCGATCGGCAACAGCGCCGCAATGGCGTTACCGGCGAACAGGCTAAGGTAGATCAGCACGATCGCCCTGACATATTTCCAACACAGGTTAAATAGGTTGCCCATAGTGCATTCTCGTTGATGTTGACGCATTCATCATACAATTAAACTGTGAGCTACGCCACAAAACGCATCATGAATTCTCGCTATGCCTATCATGCCATTTTGGCAAGATTGTGGCCCGCTTTAAGTGTAGCGGGCCAGGCTATTCCGCGCTGCTCAGGCTGGCAAGCGGCTTTTGCTGTTCCGCCAACCGATGGCCGAGGAAGAAGAACAGCAGGCTGAACAATGCAGCGGCGATCAACACCAGGAACATTACCGGCGGTGGCGCATAGCTCAGCAGGAAACCGCACATCACCGGGTTGATGGCCCCCCCCAGATTACTCAGGCTCTGCACGCCGTAATAGCTGCCTTTCAGGTGCGGCGGGGCGATAAAGTCGATAAACATATATTCAACCGGAATGACGATGATTTCCCCCAGGGTGAAAATCGCCATGGCCAGCACCCATAGCCATATCGAAAGGCCTGCCAGCATAAAGCCGATCAGCCCCAGGACGAAGAACAGCGTGCCCAGCATCAGCCAGCGCAGCATGTTGTCCTGGCGCATACCGCGACTCAGCAGATACTGCAGGGCGATCACGATGCAGGCGTTGACGATCATCACCACGCCAATCACTTTGTAAGCAAATTCGGCATCGCTAACGATGATCAGATACTGCGACAGATAGCCGGTAAATTGGCCAAACACCACCGCGCCTAACGTGCTGCCAAGGGTGAAATAAATCAGCCGCCGATCGCCGCGCAGCACATTCAACGTCTGGCGGAAGTTGAGAACCGACGGTGGAGTGTTGCCGGTGTCTTCTATCGGTGGCGATGGATAGCTGCGCAGGCGGAAGCTCAGGGTTATCACAGTCAGTAACGCCAACCCGCCAGACAGGTAGAATGGCAGCAGTGGGCTGTACCCGGCTACCATCACGCCCAATGATGAGCCGACGGCCCAGCCAACGTTCACCAGCGTATAGTTGATCGAGAACGCCTTGATACGTTGGTTTACCGGCAGCCAACTGGCAAAGCAGGCCTTGATGGCGATGCTGAGCACCGCATAGGCAGTATGTAAGATGGCTAGCACCAAGATAACGCCAGCGGGATGCGTGACCCATGGGATAGCAAAAAAGCTCAGCGAAAATAGCAGGATGGCGAGCAGGATCAGCGGATTTTTATTAAAGCGATCGACCAGATAGCCGCCATAAAAGCTGCTGATGATACCGATAGTCAGGCTGACGCCCAAGATAATGCCCACGCTTTTCGGCAGCAGGTGGAAGTGCTCGGTCAGGTAAATGGTGATAAAGGGCAGCGTGACGCCACGGCCTATGGTCAGCACCAGCGAACTTGCCAGCAATATCTTAATCAGTGGGGGGAATCCCTTCATAACCAAACCTGTTGATGCATACAGTTATTACGCCAGTGCAACTACAGTAGCTTATTTTGTGATGCAGAGAAGGGGGGAACGGAAAAATTGTTTAAAAAAAAGAGGCTACGTCTGTAGCCCCTCGGTAAAACAGCATTATTTACCGGATTTAGCCTGCAGGGTGGCAAACCAGGGTTGGATGAAATCTTCGCTGCTGCCCCAGCCTGGAATAATTTTACTCAGTGAGGCTACGTTGATTGGTCCAGTCTGGCTGACCAGTAAGGCCTGCGGGATGGCGGCGGCTTTAAACTGATAGGTGGCAGGCGTTGGCTCACCCGCCAGCTTGTTGGCAATCAGGCGTAGGTTGACGGCCCCGATCAGCTTGGTATCTACCGCAACGCTGACCTTCCACGGGCTACCGGCTTCGCGCATCAGTTGCAGATCCTGGTTGGAGATATCGATGCTGTAGAGTTTGATCTCGGTGCGGCCATTTTCTTGCAGCGCCTTATAGGCTCCCTGGCTGAAGGCATCCCAGGTGCCCCAGATGGCATCAATTTTACCTTTCGGGTATTTGGCCAGCACCGCACCGACTTTATTGGCGGTATCGCCCTGGACGTCGGAAGATACCGCCCCGATCGATTCCAACTCATGAATACCCGGATTTTGCTTGAGCAACTGCTGGTAAGCGGCATGGCGGCGCTCCATCGGCGGGAAGCCTGCAACCCACAGCTTGATAATGTTGGCCTTGCCGTCGAAATCTTTAATCAGCTGGCCGAAGGATTCATTGGCCAGCGAGGCATCATCCTGTTGGGAAACGGTGACGCCGGGGATCTCGCCGCTAACGTCGGTATCAAAGGCCGACACCGCGATACCTGCCGCAGCGATGCGCTTGACCAGATCGGTGGAATAGGGCGCGCGGCCTTGAGAAAGAATGATGCCGTCATACTTTTGGCTGATGGCCTGGTTAACGAAGTCCTGAAAACGCGCGTCATCACCGTTGCTCAGGAAGGTATCCACCTTGAAACCGAGCTTGCGCCCCTCCTGGATTGCTCCGGCCAAAAACTGGGTGGTGTTGTCATCGGAACCCAGATTACGGATCACCGCGACGCGGATCTGCCCTTGATGCTGGGCAATCGCGTCAGGAACGGGGGCAAGCGTGGCTTCAGCGGCCAGCAGGGGCAGGCTGGTCAGCAGGCTGAGGGCGAGCAGTGAGGTCTTTATCATTTTCATTATTGGCTCCGAAGCAGGTGAAGAGTTCCCGGTAAAATTGGATGTATGGCTGTCTTTATGTCTAGATGTCTATTCTGTGCGATGCAGCATCATAACCAGATGCCCGGCAATTGGGAATCCACCGGCTTATGAATTTTTCTCAGGTGTTATAACGATTGGTTTGGATGGGGTGCGCAGTCTTGGCAGGAGCCGGGAGATCGACGGTGCTGGTAGCAGTAATCTTGGCTGATGAAGAATGCAATCACGCTGATTAAGGCGCGCCGTTTAAGATCTGATATGACCGAGGCAGAACAAGCCTTGTGGCTACAGCTGCGCAATCGCCGCTTGGCGGGGTTTAAGTTTCGACGGCAATTTCCGGTTGGGCCTTTCATTGCCGATTTTGGGTGTTGGCAGGCGAAGCTGATTGTTGAGCTGGATGGTGGCCAGCATTCTGGACAGGTGGCTTATGACCAGCAGCGCACAAGCTTTCTAGAGCAGCAGGGTTTTACCGTGATTCGTTTTTGGAACGATGAAGTATTGCGCAATTGGGAGGGGGTGAGGCAGGTGATTTTATGGCATTGGCAGGATCGTGTTTCTCCTCATTTTAGCTTCTGAGATACCCCTCACCCAACCCTCTCCCGTAGGGCGAGGGAGCTGTCCGGAGCATATAGTTAGCCCGTGCTGCTTCGGTAGCTTAGGAAATTATGGGGTAAGAAGAAAGGTTGGGTATGACTCAGAGAAACCAGCGAACTCGATCAGTCCCCTCTCCCTGCGGGAGAGGGTTAGGGTGAGGGGACTTTGCTTGATATTACAAAAACTTATTTAACCTGCATACCAGGCTGTGCGCCGCTGTCCGGGCTGAGCAGGAAGATTTCCTTGCCGCCAGGGCCAGCCGCCATCACCATCCCTTCGGAAACGCCAAAGCGCATTTTACGCGGCGCCAGGTTGGCCACCATAATCGTCAAACGCCCTTCCAGCAGTGAAGGATCAGGGTAGGCAGAGCGAATACCAGAGAAGATCTGGCGTGATTCACCGCCCAGATCCAACTGCAGCTTCAGCAGCTTGTCGGAACCTTCAACAAACTCGGCGCTCTTGATCAGCGCGATACGCATATCGACCTTGGCGAAATCGTCAAAGCTGATGGTGTCCTGAATTGGATCGTCTGCCAGCGGGCCGCTGACAACTTTCTGGCTGGCGGCCAGATCTTCTTTTGATGCATTTACCATTTCATTCACTTTGTCGAGATCGATACGGTTGAACAACGCCTTGAAGGTGCTCACCTGATGGCCCAGCAGTGGCTGCTCAATGCCATCCCAGCTCAGTTCGCAGTTGAGGAACGCTTCGGCACGTTCGGTCAACGCAGGCAGTACCGGCTTCAGGTAGGTCATCAGCACGCGGAACAGGTTGATGCCCATTGAACAGATAGCTTGCAGATCGGCGTCGCGGCCTTCTTCTTTCGCTACTACCCAAGGAGCCTGCTCATCGACATAGCGGTTGGCCAGATCGGCCAGCGCCATGATTTCGCGGATCGCCCGGCTGGTTTCACGGCTGGCATAGGCCTGCGCAATGCTGGTGGCAGCATCAACAAAGGTCTGGTACAGCGCAGGGTCGGCCAGGTGGTCGGCTAACTGCCCGGCAAAACGCTTGTTGATGAAGCCAGCGTTACGGGAAGCCAGGTTGACCACTTTGTTCACGATATCCGCATTCACGCGCTGCACGAAGTCTTCCAGATTCAGGTCGATATCGTCGATGCGTGAAGAGAGCTTGGCGGCGTAGTAATAACGCAGGCAATCGGCATCCAGGTGCTTGAGGTAGGTGCCTGCTTTAATGAAGGTGCCGCGCGACTTGGACATCTTGGCGCCGTTCACCGTCACATAGCCGTGCACAAACAGGCTGGTAGGCTTGCGGAAATCGCTGCCTTCCAACATTGCCGGCCAGAACAGGCTGTGGAAGTAGACAATATCCTTACCGATGAAGTGATACAGCTCGGTAGTGGAGTCTTTACGCCAGAACTCGTCGAAATCCAGATCGCCGCGTTTGTCGCACAGGTTCTTGAACGAGCCCATGTAACCGATTGGTGCATCCAGCCAGACGTAGAAATACTTGCCTGGCGCATCCGGAATTTCGAAGCCGAAATACGGCGCATCGCGGGAGATATCCCACTGTTGCAGGCCGGATTCGAACCATTCCTGCATCTTGTTTGCCACCTGCTCTTGCAGCGCGCCGGAGCGTGTCCAGGCTTGCAGCATGTCGCTGAAAGCGGGCAGGTCGAAGAAATAGTGCTCAGAATCACGCATTTCCGGGGTAGCGCCGGAAACCACGGATTTAGGATCGATCAGCTCGGTTGGGCTGTAGGTTGCGCCACAAACTTCGCAGTTATCGCCATATTGGTCCGGAGATTTACATTTCGGGCAGGTGCCCTTCACAAAACGATCCGGCAGGAACATGCCTTTCTCGGGATCGTAAAGCTGAGAAATGGTGCGTCGCTTGATATGGCCGTTCTCTTTCAAGCGGCCATAGATCACACCTGACAGTTCACGGTTTTCTTCGCTATGGGTCGAATGATAATTCTCATAGCTGATGCCAAAACCGGCGAAATCCTGTTGGTGCTCGCGGCTCATTTCCGCGATCATCTCTTCTGGCGGGATACCCATCTGCTGTGCTTTGAGCATGATTGGCGTACCGTGCGCGTCATCCGCACAGATGAAATGAACTTCGTTGCCGCGCATTCGTTGGTAACGAACCCAGATATCTGCCTGGATGTGCTCGAGCATGTGGCCGAGATGGATGGAACCATTTGCGTACGGTAGCGCGCACGTCACCAATAATTTTTTCGCGACTTGAGCCATAATGAAAAGTTGCTTTCTTTAATGAGTGAAAAGGGTCTTTGATGTTACCCGATCGCGCTCTCTGCTGCTAGGGCGGTTTCTTTCGGGTTATACGAGCGAGTTACCCTGCAGTTCTGATATGCTTATCGGGTTGCTACCCATTCAAAATCAAGGAGCCGGGATGAACGCCAAATCCCCTGAGCAGACCAACCCTGAAGTTCTGCGCGCCCTGGTGACCGGAGTATTGGCCGCCTTCGAACACCCGACGTTAAAAAACAATCTGACCGCACTGAAAGCCATTCACCACTGCACGCTGCTGGACAATGTCCTGCATATCGAATTGGTCATGCCGTTTGCCTGGCAAAGCGGGTTCGAGGCGCTGAAAGAATCGGTGAGCGCCGAACTGCTGCGTGTGACCGGCGTTCAGGCTATCGAATGGAAGCTGAAGCACGATATCACCACCTTGAAGCGTGCCAACGACCAGGCCGGTGTGAAAGGTGTGCGTAACATTATTGCCGTCAGCTCCGGCAAAGGCGGTGTGGGGAAATCCAGTACCGCAGTCAACCTGGCACTGGCGCTGATCGCCGAAGGTGCCAAAGTGGGTATCCTGGATGCGGACATTTATGGCCCGTCGATCCCTAACATGCTGGGGACTGAACATGAACGCCCAACCTCGCCGGACGGCCAGCATATGGCTCCGATCATGGCGCACGGTTTAGCGACCAACTCTATCGGCTACCTGGTGACAGACGACAACGCCATGGTGTGGCGTGGGCCGATGGCCAGCAAGGCGCTGCTGCAACTGTTGCAGGATACGCTGTGGCCGGACCTGGATTATCTGGTGCTGGATATGCCGCCAGGCACCGGGGATATCCAACTGACCCTGTCGCAGAATATCCCGGTGACCGGGGCGCTGGTGGTGACGACACCACAGGATATCGCCCTGCTTGATGCCGCCAAAGGCATTGTGATGTTCGAAAAGGTGCATGTGCCGGTATTGGGCATCGTTGAGAACATGAGCATGCATGTGTGCAGCAACTGTGGTCATCACGAGCCTATTTTCGGCACCGGTGGGGCAGAGAAGCTGGTGCAGAAATACCATAGCCGCCTGTTGGGGCAGATGCCGTTGCATATCTCGTTGCGTGAAGATCTGGATCGCGGACAACCGACCGTGGTCAGCCGCCCGGACAGCGAGTTTGCCGAGATGTACCGTCAACTGGCGGGGCGCGTCGCGGCTCAGATGTATTGGCAGGGGGAAGCTATTCCTACCGAGATCTCCTTCCGCGCTCTGTGATTGCCCTGCATTAAATTGTTAGTTTAGTGCTCTCGTCCCCCTCTCACCCCAACCCTCTCCCACAGGGAGAGGGAGCTGATAGCCCCTGCTCTTTTGGAAGTAATAAGGTGATCAGGCAGCTCGACCGTCACTTTAACCAGGATGAGCAGGGTCAGTCAGCTGGTACTGATGAAGAATCACTACACTTTCAACCTAACTCGATCGGTTCCCTCTCCCTGTGGGAGAGGGCTAGGGTGAGGGGGCATTAACGACTCTGAGGTGCTGAAACCTGTGGTTTTTTGTGCAAATCAGCCCGGACAAAAGGTTTTTCTACCGGCGCAATGGTCACGGCAATCCTTTCCAGTAACCCCTGAGTCGGTGCCGCAGTGCCGGAATTGATCAGGACAAGGGGCAGCGCCAGCGTAACGGCAATTTTGCGGTAGGACAGCCGTGGTGGCTGCGTGCCACGTTGCAGCATTAAGAAAGTGCTGCTGACGATAAAGCCGAGTGCCAGACCGGTGATCACCTCAGAAGTGGAATGGGCGTGGATCACCAAACGTGAATAACCGACTACGGCGGCCAACAGATAGCCGGCGATCACCGCGGTGCGTCTGACGGGTGACGAGAAACGTCCACAGAGCAACCACAGCAAAACCGGCCAGATACTGGCAGACAGGGCCGAGTGGCCGCTGAACCCGGTAAAATCCCAGTGGCGGCTGCCGATGCCCCAGCCCATAAACGCCAGCTTCGATACGCAAACTACGGCACCCACGCCGCCAAACAGCAGCATCCATTGCCAGGTCGGTTTTCTGCTGGTGGGGGACAGGAGTAAAATAATAAAGACGATGGCTGCGCAGGGCAGCAGCAGCATGCTGTCACCAAAAAAAGTCAGAAAATGCCAGTTCATGTGCGGTTGTACTCTAAGAAATAGGATCGAAGACGGTCTTGATGATGGCGTGAATTGTACCCTGAGTCGCCGATTTGCAGTAGCGTAAAAAATCTTAAATCCCCCGGCAAAAGATACTCTCCATGTCAATTACGCCGGTTTGTGGGGATAATCTCCTGCCTTACCGTCTAAACGCTGGCGCCAAAGGCACTAACTCCCTATAATTAGCGTGTTTTACACCCCTTTCCCCACATTGAAACCAGGTCTTTAATTTTATGACTGACAAGTCGCATCAGTGCGTCATTATTGGTATAGCTGGCGCATCAGCCTCCGGAAAAAGCCTTATTGCCAGTACGTTATACCGCGAACTCCGCGATCAGGTTGGCGATCAACATATCGGTGTGATCCCGGAAGACAGTTACTACAAAGACCAGACGCACCTGACCATGGAAGAGCGGGTCAAAACCAACTATGACCACCCCAGCGCCATGGATCACAATCTGCTGTTCCAGCATCTGCAAATGCTGAAGTCCGGCCAGGCGATTGAGCTGCCGCTGTATAGCTACACCGAACATACGCGTAAGAAAGAGACGATCCATCTCGAGCCCAAGAAAGTCATCATCCTGGAAGGGATCCTGTTATTGACGGATATCCGCCTGCGCCAGGAAATGAACTTCTCGATCTTTGTCGATACCCCGCTGGATATTTGCCTGATGCGCCGTATGAAGCGCGACGTGAATGAGCGTGGCCGCTCCATGGATTCCGTGATGGCGCAGTACCAGAAAACCGTCCGCCCAATGTTCCTGCAGTTTATTGAGCCTTCAAAGCAATACGCCGATATTATCGTACCGCGCGGGGGTAAAAACCGTATCGCGATAGATATCCTGAAGGCAAAAATCAGCCAATTCTTTGAATAAGTCATTAACAGGCCAGCCTGTTTTTACTGGCCTTTAGCGAACTATTTGAGCCCCGACATAGACCTTGAGCCCGTTGTGTGGCAATTTTCGTATAAGTTTATGCGCCTTGATGGAATGGAGAAAATAATGAGACTGTGCGACCGCGATATCGAAGCCTGGCTGGATAACGGAAAACTGGTGATTTCACCGCGTCCTCCCATTGAGCGTATTAACGGGGCCACAGTGGATGTCCGTCTCGGCAATCAGTTCCGCGTGTTCCGTGGCCATACCGCTGCCTTTATCGATCTCAGTGGCCCAAAGGATGAAGTGAGCGCCGCCCTCGACCGCGTAATGAGCGATGAAATCGTGCTGCCGGAAGGCGAAGCCTTCTTCCTTCATCCAGGTGAACTGGCGCTGGCGGTAACGCTGGAGTCGGTCACCATTCCTAACGATCTGGTTGGCTGGCTCGATGGCCGCTCTTCGTTAGCCCGCCTGGGATTGATGGTGCATGTTACCGCACACCGTATCGATCCCGGTTGGCAAGGCTGTATTGTGCTGGAGTTCTATAATTCAGGTAAGCTGCCGTTGGCATTACGCCCTGGCATGTTGATCGGCGCGCTGAGTTTTGAACCGCTTTCCGGGCCTGCGGCACGGCCATACAATAGCCGCCAGGACGCGAAATACAGGGATCAGCAAGGGGCCGTGGCCAGTCGTATTGACAAGGATTAACAGCGAACCGGTATTACGCTGACACGAGGATGGCATGAGAAGACTACTGACGACTTTGGTGATTTTGCTGGTGGTGCTGGTGGCAGGGATGTCTGCCTTGGTGCTGTTGGTTAATCCGAATGATTTCCGCGGCTATATGATCAAGAAGGTTGAGCAGAGCAGCGGCTATCATCTGACGCTGGAAGGCGACCTTCGTTGGCATGTCTGGCCGCAGCTGAGCATTCTTGCCGGGCGAATGACGCTGACGGCGCCAGGGGCAGCGGCTCCGGCCGTCAGCGCGGATAATATGCGTCTGGATGTCAAACTGCTGCCGCTCCTTTCCCACCAGCTTTACGTTAAGCAGGTGATGCTGAAAAATGCCGTCATCCGCCTGACCCCTGATAGTGCAGAGCAAAGCCAGCCCGATGCTCCTATCGCCCCCGGTGGTAACCAGGCGGATGATAGTTCGGGATCCCTGTGGAAATTTGATATCGACAACCTGCGGGTGGTGGACAGCCTGTTGATCTGGCAGCGGGCCAACAACGAGCAGATTAACGTTCGTGATATCGATTTAACCCTGCAGCAGAATGAAAAGCATCAGGCGCAGATAGAGCTTTCCAGCCGGGTGAATCGCGACCAACGCGATCTGAGCTTCAATCTGGCGGCCAATCTCGATCTGCAACAGTTTCCCCGCCAGATAGGCGCGCAGGTCACGAAGTTTAGCTACCAGCTTGAGGGCGCAGATATTCTTGCCGGTGCCATCAAGGGGGAAGGGAGCGTACAGGCGGTTTATCAGCAGGCTTCGCAGCAGGTTGTCTTGAGCCAACTGATGCTCAGTGCCAATGATAGCCAGTTGACTGGGGGCGCTAGCGCACAGTTCGGACAAGTGCCTACTTACACCTTGGATCTCAGTGCCACACAACTCAATCTGGATGCGCTCTCGGGCTGGCAGACAAAAAATCCTGATGAGGAGAAGCTGCCGCAGCCGGTGACTGCATCCCCGGTGATCGCCAATCAGGCGGACGACCCACAACAGAATTTACAGGTGTTACGTGACTTCAATGCGCAGCTTAAGTTGAAGGCGGATCAGGTCACTTATCGTGGGATGTCGGTTAATCAACTGGCGGTACAGGCAAGCAACCAACAGGGATTAATGACGGTGGCAACGCTGTCTGGCAAGTTGGCCAGCGGTGATTTCTCCCTACCAGGCTCGATGGATGTGCGGGCTGCTAAACCGCTGATCAAACTGCAGCCGCAGTTACGGCACATTGAGTTGGGTGAAGTACTCAAGGCCTTCGATATGCCATTGGCGCTGACCGGCACGTTCAACATGCAGGGCGATTTGAGTGGCGATCGCTTCAACGCCACGGCGTTCGAGCACCGCTGGCACGGGACTGCGGAACTGTCCATGCAGAATGCGCAGCTTCATGGTCTGAATATTCAACAGCTTATCCAGCAAGCCGTGGCGCGTAATGACAGTAGCGTGCGTGGTGAGGATAACAACCAGCGCTACACTGCGGTGCAACAAATGAGCGCCAAGGCCAGCTTGAGCAAGGGGCAGATCACGCTCAGCGAGTTACAGGCAGAGTCACCGGTGATGAGCCTGACCGGCAGCGGTACGCTCAATATGCCTGGCAAACAGTGCGACTTAACCATGAACGTACTGGTAACGGGGGGCTGGCAAGGCAACAATGCGTTAATCGCACAACTGCGCGAAACCCCGATCCCACTGCGTGTCTATGGCCCTTGGGATCAGCTCAATTATCAGTTGCAGGTCGATCAGCTATTGCGTAAAAAGCTGCAGGATCGTGCCAAAGACGCCTTGAACAAGTGGGCCGAGAAGAATAAAGGCTCCCAGGATGGCCAGGATCTGAAAAAGCTGCTCGATAAGTTGTAAACCTTATCAAACACTGCCCGCGCTCTCTTTAGGTTATGGTGAGCGCGGGTTTGCCCCCCTCGAACAACAAAATCAATACCTTTGATATTCATCTGGCATACTGCTGATGGCTTCCCTACAATAAGGGATCTGTTAATGAATAAAGCAAGGATTGACGGTGTCAAAAGCGAATTCTAATGCCACCATTGTGGATATTGCCCGCCGAGCCAACGTGACCAATATCACTGTCTCCCGTGCTTTTAATAAACCCGAACTGGTAAAGTCTGAAACCCTCGAGAAAATTCATGCTATTGCCAAAGAGCTTAATTATGTTCCCAATGCTTTCGCTCAAGGATTAAAGAAAAGCAGCAGCCAAATTATTGGCATTGTTACCAGCAGCATGTATAACCCTTTCTATTCCAACCTGATCCAAACCGTATCGCGCATTGCCCGTATGCAGGGCTATCAGATTATGCTGTTTGATACCGACGGCAGCGAAGAGGCTGAAATGCAGGCGGTGCAGGCGTTGTTCGGTTATAAGGCGCGGGGCATCTTGCTCTCCGCTGTTCGCGACGATCGGCATTATCAACCCGCCTACCTTGATCAGGCCGAACGCTACCATACCCCGCTGATCCTGATCGACAGGGACATTTATAATCAACAGCTTAGCGGCGTGTTCCTCAACAACCAAGAAATTGGCAAACTGGCCGGGAAATATCTGGCCGAGCAGCCGGAAAGTAATATCCTGATCCTGGGCGGCCCAGCCGACTCGGAAATTACCTTGGCACGAACCCAGGGGATTATTGATGCTCTGGAGGAGAAGGGGAGTAAAATCACCATTATCAATGGCGACTATGATTTTATTTCGCAGGCGGCGCGGGTGAGAGAATATCTTGCCGATGAACAGCATCAACCGGATTATATCGTGGGCCTCAACGGCATTATCACGCTGGGTGCTATTTCGTTATGCCACCAACTGGATATTTACCATCGGGTGAAATTCTTCTCGATCGATGAACCGCCAAAGGCGCGGGATTATGGGCAGCATATTGCCGGGGTTTATCACGATACGCAGGTGTTAGGGGAAATCGCGGCGGAATTATTGTTTAATGCGATTAAAAATAATCACAGCGATCAGCCTTTAAGGCGGGAATTCTTTACCGGGATGTTGCTTGTCGAGTGATGTGGCCCCTCACCCCAACCCTCTCCCACAGGGAGAGGGAGCTGCTCAGGTGATGTTATTGGGTGCGGAAGCTAATCTGTGACCCCCAAAAAGGGTAACCAGTCAGGCTCAGGGGCTGTCTACGGCCTAATTGGTGCCGAGCTAGGGGCTATGTTCTGGTCTAGCCAGAGTAGACACCCTAGATTAATTTGTGGCACTAAATTGGTGCCAAGCGGTGGTCAGGCGTAGGGACTATGTTCTGACCTAGCCAAAGTAGGCATCCTGGATTAATCTGTGGCACGTTCGGTCCCCTCTCCCTGTGGGAGAGGGTTAGGGTGAGGGGCAATTGGTTGAAATATCAGGCTAATCCCACCCAATTACTGTCCGTAGTAAGCATTTTTACCGTGCTTGCGTAAAAAGTGCTTATCCAGCAGCGCGGGTTGCATTGTCGGGATCGTTGGAGTCAATTGCCGCGTGGCCATCGCCATGGCCGCCACTTCCTCCATCACCACCGCATTATGCACCGCATCCGCCGCCGTTTTTCCCCAGGCGAAAGGCCCGTGAGAATAGACCAACACCCCCGGCACCTGTTGCGGATCGCGCTTCGCCTGTTGGAACGTCTCGATAATCACCTGGCCGGTTTCCCGCTCATAGTCGCCAGCAATCTCGTCCTCACGCATAGGGCGGGTACAGGGAATGTCACCATAAAAATAGTCGGCGTGCGTGGTGCCCAGAGCCGGGATCGCCTGGCCAGCCTGAGCCCAGATGGTGGCATTACGGCTGTGGGTATGGACGATGCCGCCGATAGCAGGAAATGCACGATACAGAGCCAAATGGGTATCGGTATCCGAGGACGGTTTACGCTGCCCTTCTTGGATCACTCCGTCCAAATCCACCACCACCAGATCGTCTACCGTCATCACTTCATAGGCGATCCCCGAAGGTTTGATCACCACCAGCCCCTGCTGGCGATCGATCGCCGAAACGTTACCCCAGGTAAAGGTCACCAAACCATAACCCGGCAGGCTGAGATTGGCCGCCAACACCTGCTGCTTCAACTCGCTTAACATGTGATGCCTCCCTGTTTCATCTGCTGCTCGATCCAGCTTTTGGCCTGGGTGATATGCTGGATATCCTGGCCATCGTTGCGCGTCCACATTTCCAGCAGGAATGGGCCGCGATAGTTGAGCCGGTTTAACACGGCAAACGTATGGGCAAAGTCGACGCAGCCGCTGCCGAAAGGCACATCGCGGAATTGCCCTGTAGTGCCCGGCAGCACCGGCAAGGTGTCTTTTAAATGGATGGCGGTGATCTTGTCGATGCCTTGCTCCAGCTCAAAATCGACGTCATTGCCCCAGGCGCTGAGGTTGCCGATATCGGGATAGACGGTAAACCATGGGCTTTCAATCTGCCTGGCAAACTCGCGCCATTTGCTGATGCTGTTGATAAAGGTGGTATCCATGATCTCCACGGACAGCATCACCTGTGCCTTGGCCGCCAGCTCTACCGCCCATTGCATACCTTCGATAAAACGCTGGCGTGTATGGCGATCGGCAGTTTCGTAATAGACGTCATAACCCGCTAGCTGAATATTCCTGATCCCGACGTCGACGGCGAAATCCAACGCCTTTTCCATCAACGTGCGCGCCTGTTGGCGGATGGCGGCATCATGGCTGCCAAACGGATAACGGCGGTGGGCGGATAAACACATGCTGGGCACCGTGATACCGCTGTCAAAACGGGCGTTGATCAGCGCCAGCCGCTGTTGACGATCCCAGTCCAGGCGCAACTGGCGTTCCGGCTGCTCATCAATGGAGATCTCCATAAACTGGAAACCCAGTTCGCTGGCGATACCCAGGCGTTGTGCCCAATCAAGATCTGCCGGCAAGGCTTTTTCGTACAGCCCAAGTGAGACATTATTAGTGGTTTGCATGCTGGTTGGCCTCATTTAATGCTTGGGCGATATTCAGGTAGCTCGCAAAGCGATCGCGTAAGCGTCGGTTAGCCGCCGCGTCGGGATAATAGGTATGTACTTCAGGCTGAATAACCTGCACGGCCTCGGTAAAGCTGCTGTACTCCCCGGCACCCACGGCGGCACAGATCGCTGCGGCACGGCAGCCACTTTGCTGGATATTCACCACTTCCAGCGGCAAATTACCGGCGTTGGCAAACATCTGCATCCAAACGTCGGACTGCGTGGGGCCGCCGGTCATGCGAATACGCTCTACGCGTGGATTCAGTGCCACCAGGCGATCCTGATGAACCAGATGAGAGAACACGATGCCCTGATAGATCGCATGGACGATATCTGCCATGTCATGGTGCCCGCTCAGGCCAATCAACCCGCCCGGCAGGTTGCTACCGAGGTTGGAGCCGAACAGGTAGGGCAGGAATGTGATGTCGCTCGGCTGCTTGCTGCGTTCTTGTACCCAACGGTTGAACTGCGCATAGCGCTGATGATCGTTGTCGCAAAACTGCCGTAAGAACCAGGCCAGATTACTCGCTGAGGTTGGGCTGCCTTCGTGAACAAAGTAGCGGCCCTCCATGCAATAACGCCCCCAGGCAAAAGGATGGGAGGAGGGGATTAGGTTCTCCGTTACGCAGGTAGCGATCGACCAGGTACCCGCCACTGCGCTCAGGGTGCGATCGTCGACCACTCCCGAGCACAAGGCCGCACCAACCACATCAAACAGGCCGCCATACACCGCCGTTCCTGCCGGTAATCCGCATTGGGCGGCGGCAGTGGCGGTCACTTGCCCGGCAAGCTCGGTGGAACCTAGCAGCAGCGCGGTTTTATCGGCCACTTCCTCAATACCGAATGCCGCCATCAATACTGGGTCGTAGTCGGCCGTTTGCTGGTTGAACAGATTGCTGCCGGAGATGTTGGTGATCTCCGCCGTCGCTTCGCCCGTCAGGCGAAAACGCAGGTAGTCATGAGCCATCAGCACCCGATCAATCGCCTCATATTGCGCGGGCTCATGCTGTTTCAACCAACGTAACAGCACTGCCGGATGGCTGTTCCAGATGGGTTGCAGGCTACGCGGGTAGGTGACGGCTTCGATACCTTGCTGCTGTAACTCAACCACCATCGCCCCGGCACGAGTATCCGAAGAAACGATGCCGTTGCGGACCGGCTGGCCCTTTTTATCAATGGCATATAGCCCTTTGCCATGTGAAGAGAAGCTTACGCCACGCACCCGATCGCCGGTTATATCCGCGAAGCTGAGTACCTGGCGAATGGTCTGGCAAAGGTCACGCCACAAGGGCTCCATCTCGCGTTCAGAGAAGCCAGGCTGTGGGGATACGGTTTCCCCATCACACTCCGCTACGGCAATTTCCTCACCGTTAGCCCGGTATAGCCCCGCCTTGATTAGCGTGCCGCCAATATCAATGCCCAGAAAATACCCCATATCGGTTCTCCCTAGCTTATTTACGGCGGCTGGAACTGAGGTAGATAGCGGCGAGGATAATGCCACCCTTGACCACGTTCTGGATGTAAGGCGATACGCTCATCAGGTTGAGGCCGTTATTCAGTACGCCAAGCATCATGGCGCCTACCAGAGTGCCGATAATGGCGCCTCTGCCTCCGGAGATGGCGGCCCCACCAAGCACTACGGCGGCGATGGCATCCAGTTCAAAACCTTCACCGGCGTTGGGCTGCCCGCTCATCAGGCGTGAAGTGAGTACCAAGCCAGCCAGTGCGGCAGTTGTTCCGCTCACCACATACACCAGGACTTTGTAGCGAGGTACGCGAATACCGCTCAGGCGCGCGGCTTCTTCGTTGCCGCCAATGGCGTAGACATAGCGGCCAAACGGCAGGTGGTTAAGCATCAGGTAGGCCAGAATATAAACGCCGACCATGATCAGCACCGGTACTTGAATACCCAATACGGAACCGCGGCCGAAGAAGGAAAACATGTCTGGTAAGCCAGAAATCGGATAGCCGCCGGTGTACAGCAACGCCAAACCACGGGCGATACCCATTGAGGCGAGGGTGACGATAATCGGTGGCATGCGCAGATAGGCAATGCAGGCACCGTTGGCCAGGCCAAACAGGGCACCAATCACCAACGCGGCGACCATGGCCAGAGGAATAGGGATCCCTCCCAACATTAAGCCAGCGGCAATTGAGCCAGACAGTGCCATCACTGGCCCGACCGAGAGATCGATGCCCCCAGTCAGGATTGCGCAGGTCATGCCCACGGCAATAATGGCGTTGATCGACACCTGGCGTGCCACGTTGGTCAGGTTGTTGACCGTCAGGAAGCTGTCATTAAGCCCACTCATCAGCAGGAACAGAATGGCGAAGCCGATAAAAGGCAGCATCGCGGGGTGGTGCAGCAACTTCTCCCAGCGCTTGCCGAGGCTCTGCTTCTGGGCTGCGTGGGTAGGTGGGGATTGTTCAATTCCGATCATAATGCACTCCCGGTTGCATGAAGCATGATGTTATGAGATTCGATTTCATCCCCTGCCAATTCGGCAACAATGTGGCCGCCACGGAACACCAGCACGCGATCGCAAACGCCGATAATTTCCGGTAATTCGGATGAAATCATGATGATAGAAATGCCTTTCTGCGTGAGCTGTTGCATCAGCTGATAGATTTCGGATTTGGCGCCGACGTCAATGCCACGGGTAGGCTCATCAAAAATAAGGATGTTGCAGTCATTGTTCAGCCAGCGGGCAATGACCACTTTTTGCTGGTTGCCGCCGCTCAGGGTGCTGACGGCGGTATCCGCATCCGGGGTTTTCACGCCTACCGCACGGATCAGCCGCTGAACAATATCGTCGTCCTTGCGGGCGTTAACGAATATCTTGCCGAACCGCTCGTGGCGGTTGAGGGTGATGTTCTGTGCTACGGAAAAAGGCAGCACCAGCCCTTCGGTTTTACGGCTCTCCGGCAGCAGGCCAATGCCTTGTTTCAATGCCAAAGCCGGGTTACGCAGCGTGGTTGGTTGCCCACTAAGGCTGACCTGCTTGCGATAGCAGGCGCTGGCACCGATCAGCGCGGAGACCGTCTCGGTACGGCCCGAGCCCACTAATCCGGCAAATCCCAGGATTTCGCCTTTGAACAGGTGGAAGCGATCTTCCTGCTGATGCTTGGTGCGCTGAATGCTGGCTTCCAGCAGGCGAACCGAGGTATCGACAGGGTGCGATTTCACCGGGAAGGCATTTTCGATTTTGCGTCCGACCATCAGCTTCACGAGTTCATCCACGTTGGTATCGGCCGTGGGCAACGTTTGCACATAGGTGCCGTCGCGTAAGACGGTGATCTGATCGCAGATGGTGAAGATTTCATCCAGGTGGTGCGAGATGAAAATCATGCCGACGCCCAGCAGTTTCAGATCGTTCATGACGCTGAACAGGTGATCGGCTTCACCCGGCGTCAGGGTGGCGGTAGGCTCATCCAGCACCAGTATGCGGGCGTCCAGTGACAGCGCCTTGGCAATCTCGACAAACTGTTGCTGCGCCACGCTCAACTGCGCCACCGGGCAATCCAGATCGATATTCACCGTCAGCCGTTTGAAAATAGCCTCGGCTTTTTTGCGCATGGCTTTGCGATCTAATAATCCCCAGCGGTTCTTGATTTCCCGGTTGAGGAAAATATTGTCCAGGGCGTTCATATAAGGAATAAGCGAGAATTCCTGAAATATGATCCCCACTCCGGCGTTAATGGCCTGCCGATAATTATCAAACTGGCGGCTGGTACCCTCCATGATTATTTCGCCAGAATCCGGTTGGTGAATACCACACAGGATTTTCACCAACGTCGATTTACCGGCTCCGTTCTCCCCTAGCAAGGCGTGTATTTGGCCGTGTTGAATGGTGAGGTCAATACCGTCCAACGCCTTCACGCCCGGAAAGGACTTCTTGATCTGTTTTAATTCTAATAACGCCGTCACGGTTAACTCCTTCGGGTTTTATACCCACCGTTGCAAAATGGGTCGGGTACAAACCTCAACCGGCTCGTTGTGTTATAGGGGCGCCGTATTTTGCGCCCGCTTTGATAATCAATGCGTTGGTTTACACATTCAGCAGCATTGCCGCGTGGTCATCAAACTCGAGGCCGGGCGTTTACCAGCTAAAACCTTTGGCGTTGCTGCTGTCGATCAGTTTCACTTTCACCGGAATGGTGCTCGGCACGTTGGCACCCCAATGGCGGGCCAGCGCAATCCCTAAGGCGATACGGGCCTGGTCGCGAGGGAACTGTGCGGAGGTGGCGATAAACGGTGAGCCAGGTTTCAGGATCTCCTTAATCGCTTCAGGCTGGCCATCGACGCTGACCAACTTGACCTTGGCACCGTTACTCTCAATGGCTGCCAATGCACCCAGGGCACCTACGTCGTTGACGCTAAAGATACCGGCCAGGTCGGGAGTGGATTGCAGCATGTTTTCGGTTACGGTCAGTGCGGTATCACGCTCTTGCTTGCCGTTCTGCTTAGTGACAATCTGCATTTCTGGGTGTTTTTTAATGGCGTCTTCAAAACCACGGACGCGTTCCAGGATCGGCACCACCGGGATACCGTCCAGGATCGCTACTTTGCCCTTGTTGCCCAGGGATTTGGCCAGGTATTCCCCCGCTTGGAAACCGGCATCATAGTTTTCCGAACCGACAAAGGAATCCAACGGGCCTTCGGCCTGGGCATCGATTGCCACGACCACCGCCCCGGCCTTGTGGGCCGAGATCACCGCCGACTGCACGCCAACCGAATCTGTTGGGTTAATCAGTAAAATATCGACTTTCTTTTGCAGCATATCTTCCACATCATTAATCTGCTTTGAGACGTCATGATGGGCATCCGCAATATACAGCTTGGCGCCAATATCACCGGCAGCCTGCTCTAATGCCTGTTTCATGGAGACAAAATAGTCGTTATTCATTTCCTGGAATGAAACGCCAATGGTGATCTGTTTGGCTAATGCCGATTGGCTGGCCAGCAGCATGCCACCGGCGAGCATTACGGGTAAGGTTTTCTTGAATAATGAAAACATAGTTTATTCTCCTGTTGTAGGGGCGGTGTCTTTCTTTCAGTGTTATTTATAATAATTAGGTGGTTATCGGCCAGAAGTCGGCCTCGCTATAAAAGCGCGTTGTCATTATTTGCTTAAAACTAATCACTCAACATTAAGGAACCAAAATAACCTTGATGGAATCCGTTGAGTCAGCCAGGGCGAATGCCTGATCCCATTCGTTTAATGAATAACTGTGGGTTACTACACCTTTGGAGGTCACCAGACCGCGTTCAAAAAGGTCGATGGCAATTTCATAGCTGTAAGGTGCCAGGTGCGCACCGCGAATATCCAACTCTTTGCGATCGCCGATGATTGACCAGTCTACGGTCGTTTCTTTGCCAAATACGCTGAACTCGACAAAGCGGCCGAGCTTACGGATCATCTGTAATCCTTGGGTCACGCCGATCGGTGCGCCGGTTGCTTCGATGTAAACATCACAGCCGTAGCCATCGGTTAACGCCTTGACGATTTTATCGGCGTCTTCCTTGAGCGGGTTGATGACCACGTCGGCACCGAACGCTTTTGCCAGCTCCAAACGTTCGTCGATGGCGTCGATCACGATCAGCTTTTTCGGCGTCTTCAGCTTGGCAACTTGCACCATACACAGACCCAACGGCCCGGCACCGGCCAGCACCACAACGTCGTCTAACTGGATATCCCCACGGGCAACGGTGTGAATGGCACAGGCCATCGGCTCGATCAGCACGGCATCTTCATGGCTGAGGCTTTCCGGGATCTTGTGCACGATGGCATTGGCGGAAAAACGCATGTATTCCGACATACCCCCCTCGGCCACGTCCTTTTGGAAGCCGTAGATATTGTGCGTCTCGCACATCCAATAGCTGCCGGACTTACAGTAACGGCATTCCCAGCAGGGCACGATCTGCTCGGCAATGACGCGTTCGCCAATCTTGTACTTCTGCTCTGTGCCTTCCCCCATGGCAACAATACGGCCATAAAATTCGTGGCCGGGCACGACCGGCGGTTTTACCCAAGGGTTTTCACCCCAAAACATCTGGGCACCGTTTTTACATTTACAATCGCCGGCACAGATCCCGCAGCCTTCGACCTTGATCACCAACTCCTTGGCTTTAGGTAGCGGGGTAGGGACTTGTTCAAACCGGTAATCCTGCGGGCCATGGCAAACTACCGCGCTCATCTTTTCGGGTAACTGACTCATTTTCCTCTCCATTATCAGGCTAGATAGCGATACGAAATCAATGTTAACGTTGTCATTTTTAAGAAAATAAAAAGGCTATTTTTTATTTAAATTATATTATTCATTGTGTTATGAGTTTATTTTAACTTTTTGTTAAAAATGACAACGTGAACATTCGCGATCATATAACCAAACTGGAGAAAACATTTGTTTGATCAAACTCACACATCGTTAACATCTGGCGTAAAGATTCTACAAATTCAGATCATGATCACAATGTTATGTCGGATGTATGTAAGATCGGGGGCGAGGTAGTCATTTAATTTATTGAAATTAAATCAATTATTATCCGGCTTGATGGCATGTTTGCTTGCTCTGGGCTGTCTGGCTGCGGCTTCAGTTATCTACTTGCAAAGAGGAAGGGGATCGCCAAAGCGAGCTGGCTTGAAATTTCACGATTTGTTGATAGTTTCCCCCCGTAACATTGATGAATGTCATAATATCTTGTAGTGCTTTTCGGCAGAGTGTGGCGTTATTCGGCTGCTATCGGGCGATGAGCTGAAGTAAAATAATTAAATCGAGGAATAACAATGGAACTTCTGATTGGAGCCTTGGTAGCGGTGTTCGTTGGCCGTTACATCATCAAGGGCTATTCTGCCACTGGGGTATTAATGGTTGGCGGCCTGGTGCTGCTGGCGGTGAGTGCATTTATGGGCAAAAATCTGCTGCCCGCCAGTGCGACTTCGACCGGGTGGCGCGCCACCGATATTTTCGAATATGTCAAAATCCTGCTGATGAGCCGCGGTGGCGATCTCGGCATGATGATCATGATGCTGTGTGGCTTCGCCGCCTATATGACGCACATTGGCGCCAATGACGTGGTGGTCAAGCTGGCCTCCCGTCCATTGCAGATGATCAACTCCCCGTATTTGCTGATGATTGCGGCCTACTTTGTTGCCTGCCTGATGTCACTGGCCGTCTCTTCGGCGACAGGGCTGGGCGTGCTACTGATGGCAACGCTGTTCCCGCTGATGGTTAACGTGGGGATCAGCCGTGGCGCAGCAGCGGCTATCTGTGCTTCTCCAGCAGCCATTATCCTATCGCCTACTTCGGGTGATGTGGTGCTGGCAGCCAAGGCGGCCGAAATGCCGCTGGTGGATTTCGCCTTCAAAACCACGCTGCCGATCTCCATCGCCGCCATTATCTGCATGGCGATTGCCCACTTCTTCTGGCAGCGCTATCTCGACCGTAAAGCCAACGAACAGCACCACATCATGGACGTGAGTGAAATCACAACCAACGCCCCCGGTTTTTACGCCATCTTGCCGTTTACTCCGATCCTGGGGGTGCTGGTCTTTGATGGTAAATGGGGGCCGGAGCTGCACATCATTACCGTGTTGGTGATTTGTATGTTCATGGCCGCGGTGATCGAGTTTATCCGCAGCTTCAATGCCAAAACGGTGTTTGCTGGTTTAGAAGTGGCTTACCGTGGCATGGCCGATGCGTTTGCCAGCGTGGTGATGCTGTTGGTCGCGGCTGGGGTATTTGCCCAAGGCTTGAGCACCGTTGGCTTTATCAGCGGCTTGATCAGCCTGGCACAGTCGTTTGGCACCGGTGGGATCATCATGATGTTGGTGCTGGTGGTGATCACCATGCTGGCGGCGATGACGACCGGCTCTGGTAATGCGCCGTTCTATGCGTTTGTTGAACTGATCCCGAAACTGGCGGCACAGATGGGGGTTAACCCGGCTTACCTGGTGATCCCGATGCTGCAAGCTTCCAACCTGGGCCGTACGCTCTCGCCGGTTTCTGGCGTGGTCGTTGCGGTTTCCGGCATGGCAAAAATCTCACCGTTCGAAGTGGTGAAACGCACCTCGGTACCGGTGATTGTCGGGCTGGTGGTGGTGATTGTGGCGACGGAGTTGCTGGTGCCTGTGCACCTGTAAGCTATGCAGGTGGGGCTGCATGCAACCCACGTTTGACATCAATGCTGGGCACTTCAAGCGGGTGCCCAGCAAAGATTTACTCTTCGTCCTCTTCGTTAGGTGTCACTAACGGCGTGATCTTCACCTTCACGATGCGGTGGCTACTGATTTCCAACGGTTCAAACAGATAGTCGCCAATCTTCAGCTGTTCCCCTTCGCGTGGAATGCGCTGGCAATGCTCCATCAGCAACCCTGCCAAGGTATGATATTCCCGCTTTTCTTCTATCGGCAGTGGCACATACAGCACCAGATCTTCCAGCGGCATATGGCCATTGGCAATCCAGTAACCTTCGCTGGTTTGCTGGATATCATGGCGTGCATCAACCTCTTCATCGGCCTCTGGCAGATTACCGGCGATGGTTTCCATCACGTCGGTTAACGTCACCACACCTTCGACCGAACCAAACTCATCCACCACAAATGCAAAGTGGGTTTTGGCCTGGCGGAACTGCTCCAGCGCAGACAGCAACGTTAACTGCTCCGGGAAGATCAGTGGCTGGCGCACCAAAGCCCGCAGATCCAGCGGTGATTGCTGCAACTGTTGTTTCAGCACGTCGATGGTGTGGATCACGCCTAATGGCTCATCGCTGGCGCTATTTTCTGTTACCACGATGCGCGTATGCTGGTTTTTCTCCAACAGTTGCGTCAACTTATCCAGCGGGCCGTTAAGCCCAAGGTATTCCACATCGTGCCGCGAAGTCATGATACTGCTAACGGTGCGCTGTGCCATGCCCAGCACCCGCTCGATCATATGGCGTTCCTGCTGGTTGAAGATTTCACCATTTTCGTTATAGCTGTCTGCCAGCAGATGTGCCGAATGGCTGTCGATCTCGGCCTCTTCATGCTTGCCGCTTAACATGAGCAATACGGCTTCTGCGGTACGCTCACGCAAAGGCCGCACCTTGGAAAGAAAACGGCGGCGGTTAAACTGGGCAAACTGGTTCAAGGCTTCGATCATCACAGAGAAACCGATCGCCGCGTAGAGATAGCCCTTCGGAATGGCATAGCCAAAGCCTTCGGCCACCAGGCTGAAACCAATCATCAGCAAGAAGCTGAGGCACAGAATAACAATGGTGGGGTGGGCATTCACAAAGCGCGTGAGCGGTTTGCTGGCCAGCAACATCAAACCAATGGCGATACACACCGCGATCATCATCACGGCCAGATGATCGACCATCCCGACTGCGGTGATCACCGAATCCAGCGAGAAGACGGCATCCAGCACCACAATTTGCGCGACCACCGGCCAGAAACGCGCTCCTTTACGTGACCCATGGTGTTCCTCGTCTTTACCCTCCAGCCGCTCGTTCAGCTCCATGGTGGCTTTAAACAGCAGGAAGATACCACCGACCAGCATTATCAGGTCGCGGCCACTGAAAGCGTGCCCCATGGCCACAAACAGCGGTTTGGTCAGGGTAGCTAGCCAGGATATAGAGGCAAGCAGCGCCAGGCGCATCACCAGCGCCAGTAAAAGACCGACAATGCGGGCTTTATCACGTTGTTTTTTAGGTAATTTCTCCGCCAAAATGGCGATAAAGATCAGGTTGTCAATGCCCAGTACGATTTCCAGTACAACCAGGGTGGCCAAGCCGGCCCAAATTGTTGGATCTGCGATCCATTCCATACGCCTAATTTCACCTTTTAGTTCGACGGCTTATGCCGCATTGAGAATGATGGACGCTGAAGGAGGGGATTTCAACACTAAATCCGCACGAGGTGCGGGTAATCTATGCTAGTAGAATAATTAAACAGTGTCAGGATTTTGTCATTGGAGGTAAGCACCAGAAAACATAGAACAAATAGCTGCTTATAAATCCTACGCTTAGATAATCACCATTATAATCAATTTGTTATAAAGTAGTTAAACGAGTAAAATCTTAAAAATCGCGTATCCTTAGTAGTCTTATTCTGAAAAGGTCTTAATGAAGCCACTAAGACTTGTTTCACCGGGTCAATAGTATAAGAATCTTAGCATCCTATAAATGATAGCAAGACTGACCACTTGGCCAGGAAGGCATAGCCTTTTTCCTACACTGCGACTTGCCTCTCATTGAATTCTGAGTAGAACCTAAGGTTCATCTACGAGCGTGGAGTTGATTGCACGCTTGTCAGTTCAAACATTGTCTACAGTGCATTGGTAGCTGCAAGCCAAGGGCGGTAGCGTGCCTAAAACGTTAACTCAAGATTGTAATCAATTGATTTTTAAAGATAAAAACTCATTGAGACGTTAGGGGTAACCACTTTTCCTGGCTCTGTTACACTTACTTGTTATTTGTCGGTGGAAAAAATTCATGCAAAAAAGATTGAAGGCCGTTATCCCAGTAGCAGGTTTGGGCACGCGTATGCTGCCCGCAACCAAGGCAATCCCTAAAGAAATGCTGCCTGTGGTCGATAAGCCATTGATTCAGTACATCGTGAGCGAATGCGTTGCGGCTGGCATCAAGGATATCGTACTGGTTACGCACTCATCGAAAAACGCGATCGAAAACCACTTTGATACTTCCTTTGAGCTAGAAGCGACGTTGGAAGCTCGAGTAAAACGCCAACTGCTTGCCGAAGTACAAAGTATCTGCCCGCCGGATGTAACGGTGATGCAAGTGCGCCAAGGGCAAGCCAAAGGACTGGGTCACGCGGTGTTATGCGCTCAACCGATGATTGGGGATAACCCATTTGTGGTGCTGCTGCCGGACGTGTTATTGGATGACTCTACCGCCGATCTGCAGAAAGAAAACCTGGCCAAAATGATCCAGCGCTTCGAGCAAACCGGCTTTAGCCAGATTATGGTTGAGCCAGTGCCAGAAGAGGACGTTTCAAAATACGGTGTGGTCGATTGCGGTGGTGTGGCGTTAGCCGCTGGTGCAAGTACGCCAATGACCGCGGTGGTAGAGAAACCTGCGCGGGAAGATGCGCCATCTAACTTGGCCGTAGTGGGGCGCTATGTGCTCTCAGCCGATATCTGGCCGTTGCTGGAGAAAACGCCTCCGGGAGCTGGCGATGAAATCCAACTGACCGACGCCATTGCCATGCTGATGGAGCAGGAAACGGTAGAAGCTTTCCATATGAGCGGCAAATCCCACGACTGTGGTGACAAACTGGGCTATATGAAGGCGTTTGTACAGTATGCCCTGCGCCACCCTTCCGAAGGCGAAAATTTCACCCAGTGGATGAAACAGACCCTGAACAGCAAGTAATTGCCCTAGCCGGTTAGCACGACCACAAGATTTTAAGAGGAACACCATGTCGAAGAAGTTGAAAGCCGTCATTCCTGTTGCTGGTCTGGGTATGCGCATGTTGCCTGCGACCAAAGCGATCCCAAAAGAGATGCTGCCGATCGTTGATAAGCCGTTGATCCAATATATCGTCAACGAATGCGTGGCTGCCGGGATCAAGGAAATCATTCTGGTTACCCACTCCTCCAAGAACGCGATCGAAAACCATTTCGACACGTCTTATGAGCTTGAGGCGATGCTTGAAGCGCGCGTGAAGCGTCAGTTGCTGGATGAAGTTAAATCCATCACGCCGAAGGGCGTAACCCTGATGCACATCCGCCAAGGACAACCGAAAGGATTGGGGCATGCGGTACTGTGTGCCAAACCATTGGTAGGTGATTCACCTTTCGTGGTGGTTCTGCCGGACGTGCTGCTGGATGACGCCAAGGCGGATATGCACAAAGACAACCTGGCGCATATGATTGCCCGCTTCGAAGATAACGGGCTAAGCCAGGTACTGGTGCAGCCTGCAGATGAAAATGTGCTGCATGACTACTCAGTGGCAGAATGTGAGACTACTACCCTGCAACCAGGGGAAAGTTCACGCATGACGTCGATCATTGAGAAGCCAAGCCGTGAAGTGAAACTGAAATCCAATTATTCTGCTGTTGGCCGTTATGTGCTCTCTGCCGACATCTGGCCGATTTTGGAAAAAACGCAGCCAGGCGCCTGGGGCCGAATTCAACTGACCGATGCGATTGCTGACCTGATGAAACAACAGACGGTAGAAGCGGTGGAACTGGTGGGGGAATCTTTCAACTGCGGTGAAAAGCTAGGCTATCTCCGGGCCTTTGTGACCTATGGCCTACGCCATCCAACGCAGGGCAAAGCCTTCCGTGAATGGGCCGAGCAGTTGAAGCTTTAACGTTCATACTGCCAACACTGAAGAAATTGATAATGTACGCGTTTTTAGGGGTTGATACTCGGTAGGTGTTTGTTTTTTAAAATTAACTTTATTTGTAAGGTTAGTCATTTTCTTTTTGTCAACGCCATCTAGTCTAGCGATAGTAGCAAGACTAGATGGCGTAATTTCAAACGCTGCGCACATTGTTGACTGCTGAGAGTGATTTGCAAGGCGATACCCTATGGTTCTTTACTGCCTCCCCCTAAGAAATTGCATTTCAAATTTTTTTTCTTTCAAGGTGGTTTTCTCTGACTTTGAGAGGTGCACCAGGACGCTTGTCTGCAAATAGCGTTGATCTTTTATATGCTGATGTAGCGGACTGAACGAATACTTTAAGAATTTACCCTTTTAAAAAAATTATATTATAAATCATGGTTTTATTATTTTTTTTGATGCTAAAAAACTGAATTTTGCAACATAACGAGTAGTCTTATTCTGAAAAGGATTTCACGACCTATCTAAGGCTTGTTTCGATCGGTTAATAGTATAAGAATCTTGTCATCATAATTTGACATTAGTAACGATTTTGTATGCTTATGCTGAATTTTGAATCAGTGAAAGACAGGTTTGATAGGTAAGTACTGGTAACCCCCACAAGAAAATATGACGTAAGCAAGTATGGCTGCGCCTTACTACAGTGCATTGGTAGCATGTGAGCCAAGAGCGGTAGCGTAGTAGTATGACTCGGATTGGGTGTTGCAACTTCTTGATTATGGTGAAAATATGCAAGAGTTGATAGTGGTTTTCATAGGGGCATTTCTTGTACTGCTCGGTGCAAGGAAGTTAGCTTTTTCTGTTGGTTTAGTTGATAAGCCAAATGCTCGTAAAAAGCATAACGGACATATCCCATTAGTCGGCGGGGTTTCCATCTACCTGGCTTTGTGGGTACTTTATGCATTGCACCCAGATTGGCTGCCTCAGTTCACTTTATACATGGTCTGTGCCACTATCTTGCTGGTGGTTGGCGTGTTAGATGATCGGTTTGATTTACCCGTGTTGCCACGGGTTGGAATTCAGGCTTTGGTGGCAGGGGTTATGATGTGGTCTGGCTTGTATTTGGCAAGCCTTGGTCATGTCATTGCAGGTAGCGAACTGACATTGGGAGTGTTTGGCTATTTTATAACCTTGTTTGCGGTTTGGGGGGCTATCAATGCGTTCAATATGGTTGACGGCATTGATGGTTTACTAGGCGCGCTATCATGCGTTACTTTTGGCGCACTTTCTGTGGTGTTTGAGCTGGGTGGTAACTCTGAGCTCTCAAAATGGTGCTTATGTTTGTTGGTAGCGTCATTGCCCTATATCATGTTGAATCTTGGCATTCCTATGGGGAAACGATTCAAAGTATTTATGGGGGATGCGGGGAGTACGCTGATCGGTTTTACCGTTATCTGGCTGCTGGTTTTAGCCACTCAGGGTGATAAAGCTGTGATGCAACCGGTATCAGCACTGTGGGTAATTGCTGTACCATTGATGGATATGGCGACAATTATGGTGCGTAGGATCCGTAGGGGAGATAGTCCTTTCAAGCCAGACCGCGAACACCTGCATCACATATTGATGAGAGCAGGCCTAGGACCGCGACAGACACTTTTCGCCATCGTTGCATTTGCTTCGCTATTGGCGGCAATCGGGGTTATTGGTGATAGGTTAGGCGTTCCCGAACTGTTTATGCTAGGACTGTTTTTAGTTGTTTTTGCGGGCTATTTTTGGTCTATTACCCGGGTTTGGAAAATTTTGACCTGGATCCGAAAATCGAACCACAAGCCAGGGATGAGCGAGGCGGAAAGCACACCATCAAACAAATGATTAATCGTTTGTTTTGTTGCTACTTTGGCTCATTATTGAGCCGTTTTCCGTTTATAATGTTCGCACATTAGATTGAATGGCATTTCTCATAATAGTGAATAATTTGATGAAAAAAGTTACATTTAAGCTGATACCGCTACTGATTTCTGCAAGTTTTGTCAGTGGATGCACAGTGGTACCTGGCTCACATCTCTCGACTTCAGGCAAGGATGTTGTAAAGCAATCTGACGCAGATTTTAACATTGACAAGTTGGTTAATGTTTACCCAATGACGCCGAAGTTGATTGAAAAAATGCGACCAAACCCGATTGTGGCGCAGGTAAACACGGCTTTAGAAACTGAACTTCAGAACTACGAGTATCGCATTGGTGTCGGTGACGTTCTGATGGTGACGGTATGGGACCACCCAGAGCTGACGACCCCCGCAGGCCAGTACCGTAGCGCAAGTGATACTGGTAACTGGGTAAATTCGGATGGCACAATTTTCTATCCTTATATTGGCAAAGTGAAAGTTGCTGGTAAGACAATTGCTGAAATTCGTACCGTTATCATGACCCGTTTAGCTCAGTATATTGAGTCACCACAGGTTGATATAAGCATTGCTGCTTTCCGCTCTCAGAAGGTCTATGTTACAGGAGAAGTTGCAACCTCAGGTAAACAGGCCATCACAAACGTACCACTAACTGTTTTAGACGCTATCAACAGTGCTGGCGGTTTAACTGAGAACGCCGATTGGCGTAATGTGGTCCTAACGCATAATGGCAAAGAGAGACGCATTTCTCTTCAGGCGCTGATGCAAAACGGCGATCTTACCCAGAATCACCTACTCTATCCTGGCGATATCCTTTACATCCCGCGTAACGATGGTCTAAAAGTCTTTGTGATGGGTGAAGTTAAAAAGCAGACAACCTTACGTATGGATCGCAGTGGCATGACACTAACCGAGGCATTGGGCAACGCCGAAGGTATGGATCAAGCGATGTCAGATGCAACAGGTGTGTTTGTTATTCGCTCCCTACGCGGTAGTGAAGGCGATAAGCTGGCAAATATTTATCAACTAAATACCTCTGATGCAGCAGCATTAGTCATGGGTACAGAGTTCCAGCTTCAGCCCTATGATATTGTTTATGTTACCACTGCTCCTATAGTGCGCTGGAATCGAGTTGTCAGTCAATTAGTACCTACTATCACTGGCGTTAATAATATGACCGAATCCGTCCGTTGGATAAGAAATTGGCCTAACTGATATGTTTAATTCAATTTTAGTTGTTTGTGTTGGTAATATTTGTCGCTCCCCTACAGGGGAACGATTGCTAAAAAAATTATTACCAAATAAGAGAGTTTCGTCTGCTGGTATTGGTGCTTTAGTTGGAAAGGCTGCTGATAAATCATCCAGTGAAGTTGCTAGTAGCAATGGTGTATCGCTAGAGGGTCATGAAGCAAGGCAACTAACAGCTGCACTTTGTCGAGAATATGATCTTATATTAGTCATGGAGAAAGGGCATATTGAGGCAGTTTGTAAGCTATCGCCAGAGCTTAGGGGCAAGGTTATGCTCTTTGGACATTGGAACGGAAATAGAGATATTCCCGACCCATACATGAAAAGCAAAGATGCTTTTGAATTTGTCTATGCGCTCCTAGATGAGTCAGCAAAGAAATGGGCAGTAACTTTAAACTAATTTAATTGAGTTAACAATGTCTGATAATATGACGAACAGCAATTTTAAAAGAAACACTGAAAAGGTAGATGATATCGATGTTAGCAAATTATTAGCATCGCTTTTGGACTATAAATGGTTAATCATCAGTGTTACATCAATGTTTACAGTTATGGGGATAATTTACTCTATCCTCGCAACACCAATATACCAAGCTGACGCATTAATTCAAGTTGAACAAAAATCCGCAGGCTCAATACTGGGTGATATTTCGGAAATGATGCCAAACTCTCAACCTGCATCAGCTGCTGAAATTGAATTAATAAAATCTAGGATGGTAATTGGCAAAACAGTTGATGACTTAGATTTAACAACGGTTGTTTCACAGAAACATTTTCCGATTGTAGGAGCAGGTCTTTCAAGATTATTAGGTTACAGTGCTGGTGAGTTAAATTTATCAAAATTTGATGTTCCAAACGAGTTGTTAAAGAAAGATTTATCAATAGAAATTATTAATAAAGAAAGCTACAGACTAAGCTATGATGGAAAAGATATTGTCAATGGCAAGGTTGGGCAGTATTATAATATTGGTGGTGTTAGCATTTTAATAACAAATATTAATGCTGATTCAGGAAGTGTTTTTTATATTAAGAAACTACCAAGACTAACTGCTATAAAAAATATCTTAGATGATTTTGATGTTGTTGATAAAGGAAAGGATACGGGGGTTTTAGCACTAACATATAATAATGAGTCTCCAATATTAACTCAAAAAATCCTGGATAGAATTACGAAAAATTATTTATTGCAAAATGTTGAACGTAAATCGGAAGAGGCTGGGAAAAGTTTATCTTTCTTAAAGGAACGGTTGCCTGAAGTCAGAATGACGCTGAACTCTGCAGAAAATAAACTTAATAGCTTTAGACAGGACAATGAATCTGTAGATCTTTCATTAGAAGCAAAGTCTGTACTCGATACAATGGTTCAGCTTGAGTCGCAACTTAATGAGTTAACGTTCAAAGAGTCAGAAATATCTAAGCTGTACACTAAAGAACACCCGGCTTATAGGGCACTTCTTGAGAAGAGAAAAACTCTTGAAGATGAAAAGAAAAAGTTAAATACAAAAATTGGTGATCTTCCGAAAACGCAGCAGCAAATTTTGAGTTTGACCAGGGATGTTCAAGCTGGGCAGGAAATTTATATGCAGATGCTAAATAAGGAGCAAGAGCTAAATATAACAAAAGCAAGTACTGTAGGTAATGTGAGGATTGTCGATGGTTCTGAGTATATTGCAGAACCAGTGAAGCCTAAGAAATTAATAATTATAGTTCTTTCAACATTTCTCGGATTTATTGTTGCTATTTGCTATTCATTGACTAAAGCAGCTTTACGTAAAGGTGTCGAAAGTGCAGAGCAGATTGAAACGCTTGGAATAAATGTTTATGCAAGTATTCCATTATCAGAATGGCAGAAAAGTAAAGATAAAGAATTTAATATTAAATCTAAATCTAGAACTAACTATCAAGGAAACCAACTATTAGCTGTTGGTAATCCGATTGATTTATCTATTGAAGCAATACGAAGTTTGCGTACAAGCTTACATTTTGCAATGATAGAAGCTAAAAATAATATATTAATGATTTCTGGATCTAGTCCTGCAATTGGTAAGTCTTTTGTGGGGGCGAATTTGGCTGCTGTAATAGCTCAAGCTGGGCAGAGGATCCTTTTTATAGACGCAGATATGCGTAGAGGATATGCCCATTTGCAACTAAATGCGAAAGCTGAACAAGGGTTATCTGATGTTTTATCTGGGCAAATTACCTTTGAAGATGCTATCAAAAAAACTGAATTAGCTTGTTTGGATTTCATTTCCAGAGGACAAATTCCTCCAAATCCTTCCGAGTTGCTAATGAGTGAAAAGCTTTCAGCTTTTATGGCATGGGCTTCAGAAAATTACGATATTGTCTTACTTGATACGCCTCCTATTTTAGCTGTAACCGACGCGGGGATTATTGGCCACCATGTCGGAACCTCTTTATTAGTAGCCCGCTTTGAGGTTAATACCTTAAAAGAGATAGAGATTAGTATAAAGAGATTCGAACAAAATGGAATAAATGTAAAAGGCGTCATATTAAACGCTGTTATAAAAAAAGCTTCTAATTATTACGACTATTACAATTATCATTATAAGAATGCATAATGGGGCAAGGGCTATAGAAGTATAGCCCGAAATAGGTAACGACTATGAAAGTAGCTGTAATTTTAAGTATCTATAAAGACGATAATGTCACACATCTTAAGCAAGCAATAGATAGTATATTCAACCAGACATATGAAAATTGGTTACTTAGAATAATGGTTGATGGGTCTGTGAGTTCAGAATTAACTGGGTTATTACAGGAATATACAAGAGCATCCGATAAAGTAAGAGTCTTTGAAAGGTCAAATAATAAAGGCCTGGCCCATTCCCTTAACGAGCTAATAGAATATATCATACATAACGATAATGTTGATTATTTTGCTCGTATGGATGCCGATGATATAAGTTTAAAAAATCGTTTGGCCGAACAAGTGCTTTTCATGAATGATAATATCGATGTTGACGTGGTCGGGAGCTCATGTTTGGAGTTTGGTTCTACGTTTGCGATCGAGAAAAAAATGTATTGCGAACATGAAAAATTATCAAAATATATATTTAAGAGATGTCCTTTTATCCATCCAACGGTAATGTTTCGGCGAAGAGTCTTTGAGTTAGGACATCGTTATCCAACGAATACGACATTGTCAGAAGATATATCTTTCTGGTTGGAATTGTTGTCTCAGGGATTTAAATTCGCTAACGTAGATCATATCCTACTCAAATATAGAACATCAGAAAATATGCTCAGAAGGAGAGTCGGTTATAAAAAAGCGATTTCTGAGCTCAAAGTTAAGTCTAACTATATGAAGCGAATGAAAAGGAAGACTGTCACAAATTATATTTATATATCCTCTTACTTTTTGCTACGTATTACACCTCCATTTGTGACAAAACTTGCATATAAATATATGAGATAGTACCTGAATGATAACTATAATTTATTTTATTATTTTTTTCTGTGCAACATATTTACCTGCAATAAGAATTGGAGGGATACCATTACTCATTTCTGATTTTTTTCTGGGATTTTTATTTTTGGTTTCATTACTTAATATTGGCAATTTGAGAAAGGATAATAGGGCTTTTTATAGTTCAATATTCTTAATCCCTTTTATATGGGGGCTTGTACTAGTTTGTTTTCGTGGCATATTTGATAACTTTTATTTAAAAGATCTAGTTTTGCCAATAATTAACTTTAAGATGTTTGTATTTGTTTTTACTACTCTAGTCTTATGGGAAAAAATAAATAAGAATATCTTAATCAAACTTGTGCTCTCTTTGGTAATTATTCAGTTAATCGTAGCGACATTGCAAAAACTCGGGGTGCCAGGTTTTTCTAACGGGATATTTTATTCATTTGCGGTCAATAACGCTATGAATAATGTTTATTATGGTGGTAATGTCGCATATATTATTGCCACACATTTAAACGTTACATTTAGGTCGATTGGATTCTTAGGTTCACCGACAATTTTAGCAACATTCTTTTTAGTTATATTTTATTTACAGTTATTAATTAATAACTCTAAAACACTAATCGGTTTGGTCTATTATTCACTATTGCTATGTTTTTCCAAGATAACAATAATTAGTTTTCTGTTCTATGACAGTGTAATAAAGCCGATCTTTAATAAGAATTTGAAGAAACTGATGATATCAGTTTTTGTTTCGATATTTGTTTGTTTTGGATTTTTAATTTTTATTAATTATAACCAAAGAATGTATGAGTATGTCATGTTGTTCATAAATGGCGATGACTATGGTGTTACGCACCGAATATCAGTAATCGATTTTATGCAGAATATGAGTGTGACAGGATTGCTATTTGGTACTGGGGGCGAGCCTCCTTTTATATTTGATAGCGGATTTTTGCTGACTATATTTAGGTTTGGAATAATATATCTTGCATTAGTTTATTGGTCATATTACAAGATATTCAAAGTTTTTAGCTTTAAGAATTCACATCTATTTTTGATAATAATATTTGTTTTTGCAGACTTAACAATCTGTCTCTTATACACATCT